>JAJTFB010000047.1 GCA_021300015.1 Pirellula sp.
CTCCATGGAGACCCGCTCCATGCAAACCGCCACCGCCATGCAAACCGCCACCGCCATGCAAGCCGCCGTGTAGCAAGCCGCCGCCACCATGCAATCCGCCGAGCATGTGACCCTTCATCGAGCCATCGAGGCAAGGAGCACCCGAATGGGCTAAGTGAGACCCATAGTCGGTCCCACCACGCTGCCAACCTATGCGGCAGGGACGGCATCCAATCGGAGAATTGCAAGTATTGCAGGCACTATGATTTCCACAGCCATGCCCGTGACGCATGCCGACGCATCCAGTCGAACCAACGATGGACAAGGCTAAGAGTGCGATTGAAAAAAGTCCGCGTTTCATTTTGTGACCCTTGTGTTGTTCCGCCCATCCAACCAAGTTGGATCTCTCATGGCATCTGTGAGAATCGGCTGAACCGCTACCAAGAATCCAATCACTCCAAACGGACCTGTAGAGTCCGCGCAGTTTACCCACTTGAAATGCTAGCTATTTCGCTAGCATCCCAGCACAAAAACGCCCCTCAAAGGCCATCGACGAAGTCTACCGACGACGGTTTCGCCATCGAAGCGGATCGGACTCCGATCCGACCTCCGCAAAGAAATAATCGACGCTCAGACTCTCCCCCTCGCCCAAAAGACTCGTTCCATTCAAGCGATTGATCACCGATAGGACATCGAGCGGCGTGACTCGGCCATCCCCATCGACGTCCACATCTGGCATCCCTAAGGAACTGCCCGAACGCGGCATAGGAAGATCTCCGCCCGGGTTGGCATTGACCGCATCGATCAGCGTCAGAACGTCCAATGGCGTGACCGACCCGCTTCGGTCGACGTCCCAGGGGAGCATGGTGTTTTGCCAAGGAGCAGAATTGGGTACCCTCTGGATTCCGACGCTCATGCGTAAAAATAAACCACCGACTACGTCATTGATCAGCAGAGGAATGCTCATCATGATCGGGTCGGAATCTTTGAGAGACTCCTGAGGCTTCATGATCAACTTGCCAGCAACCACGTCGAATCGGCTGTCCAACGAAGTGAACGTGTAGCTCGTCGGTCCATCGGGATCCTCGACGAGAATTCTCCCTAGATCCAAACCGGTGATGTTGGTTGGAACCAAACTGTTTTCAACCGTGATCGAAGTGGGGGGCTCGTTGGCATTGAGAACTTCGATGCTCACAAGACGCTGGCTCGAGAGGCTCGGCAGCCCGGTGTCGGAGGCAATCACCATGACCGATTCGCTTCGGCTTCGCTCAAAATCCAGCACCCCAGCCCGAGCGACGCTCAATTGACCTGTCAACGGGTTGATTTCGAATCGGCTCTCGCTGGCGAGCAAGGAATAAACCACCGAGGGGAGATCGTTGGGCTTTCGATCCGCATCGGTCGCAACAATGCGACCGAAAGGAACCCCCACGGGGACCGTTTCGCTGGTTGTCAGAACCCCTGTCGTGATCACCGGCGCAAATTCATTGATGTCGCTGACGAGAACCTCTGCCGAAACCCAAGTCGAGAGCGACGGAGTCCCGTCATCGAAGGCTTCGACAAAGAATCGGTAGGAAACGACCGATTCGTGATCGAGAATGACTCCTGGTTGGACCGTCAGGATTCCTGTTTGCGAATCCAAAAGGAACTCCGATGGGGCTTGGCCAAAGAATCGGTATCGCACTCGGTTGGCCGTGTCTGCGTCGCTGGCAACTATCCTACCGACCGTCGCTCCGCTGGAGTTGTTTTCCGCAATGCTCAACGAGATCGGCTCAAGGGCCGGAGAAAACTCGTTGACATCGGCAACCTTGATCGAAATGACTTTCTCAAAAAACAACGAGGGACTTCCGTTGTCTGTCGCGCGAACCAGAAGCGAAACAGTGCTTGCAGCCTCGAAGTCAAAGCTCGCTAGCGGCGCTAGGGACAGCACGTCTCCTTGGATGACAAATCGTGGGTCCAAGGTGCTCCAAGCGATCGTGTCGTTGGGATCTGGATCGACCGCGGTCAATCGACCGACTCTGGCTCCTCGCAAGTTCTCCGCAATGGGTTGGCCGACAAGATCGATGTTCGTCGGCGCGTCGTTGATGTTCAAAATGTCGATCCGAACGGGAGCTTCGGAAAACGCTCCGGATGCGTCCGTCGCTCGGACAAAGACTTGTCGCTCCCCGACGTCCAAATTCCCGGGAGTCCCGCTGAATACCCCGGTTACTGGATTGAACCGCAACCACGATGGGAGGGGTACCCCAGGTGCCGTATAAGCACTGAGTCCCAAGACCGTGTCATCGATGTCCTTGAACAAGCCGCTTGGAATCGCATACTGCAGGGGCGTATCTTGCAGGCCGACAGCCGATGGGAACGGTGGGACCGAAAAGGGAGCGTCGTTGACAGGGAGTATCACCTGCTTGATCTCTCCGGCCGCCCTGGAAATCGAATCCGGAGCGACCACCGACTCGATATCGATCATGACCATTCCCGCAGGTCCGCTGAAGGCACCTTGGTAAAGCGGATCCAACGCGTAGTACTTCAGATCAGGAGCAGGGCCAAAGTAATTGGATGCTGGAATGAATCGCAAACGGGCTGTCGGGCCAAGCACCAAACCTGCCGATGTCGATAGGTTCTCAAGATCGGTCCAGCCGAACCCTGCTTCGAACTGCCAGAGGCCATTGCTAGAACCAGCGCTGGTGATGATGATCCCGGAACCTTGGGTCGAATCCGGATCGATCACTCCTCGCTCGATGATCTGGCTGACAGGAGTTCCACTGGGGCTTCGATCGTCCTCCTGGACGTCGTCCATAAAGCTAGTCGTCGCTTGAGGAGAATCGTTGACCGACTCGACTCGCACCCGAACGACTGTCGTGCCTCGGAAACCACCTTTGGTCAAAGCGATTTCGATCCGTCGGTCAAAGGTATCGGGCGATTCACCCCGGGCTTCAAACCGAATGCATTCGACAATCGCCTCGATCGCCGATTGGGTCGCAAACGCAGTGAAGTTGATCACCAGCGAGGTGTCGGATACTCGCGTGATCGATCCGATTTGACTCCCGTTGTAGACCAACACCGAATCGACTTCCGAAAGCCCTTCGACCAACGAGTAGTCGAACGTCAGAATATCCGTCGCACCGGCAGATGGTTTCATCTCCACGACGAGCGAACCGGACGAATAATCGCCAGGGGCTAAATCGATGACCTTGGCCCAAGCGGCTATCGCCTTGGCCGGCTCATTTTCGACGTAAGTAAGCGAAGCGTTCGAGACGGCGACCCCAAAGGCCACCGGCATCGATCCGGTGATCAAGTACTGGCCGATGCTCCCATAGTCGCTGTATCCATCCGGGGGATTGTTGGTCGGACTGCCAAACCCCACTCCGTCAATGCGCAAGTAATAAATCCCAGCAGAGATCTGCAGACCCGAGAAGCCCGCGCGCATGCCAACTGGATTCGATGTGGCAATCAAAGTGCCCGAAGCATCATAGAGCCTAGCTTCGACATCCAGATTGGTGCTTTGCGTCGCTGGCCAGTAGTTGGTGTTAAACAGCGCCGATTCAATCGATGGAACAAACGAACCATCGGACGTTCTGGTCCATGCTTGGGTGATATAAGGGTCGATCAAAAGATCGAGCGTTCCGGATCCAGCTTGGAACTGAAAAAAATCCAAATCGTTGGAGCGCTCTATCACCCCAAATTGACTCAAAACCACTCGGTCCGACGCGTCGATCGGACCGGTCAACTCCGTGGCCGAAGTCTCCAGGTTGCCATGGTCATCTTGCAGGATACCAAAGCCGTTGGCCGGACTGATGATCACCGCGATATCGTCAGCCCCAGAATTGTAGTTCGCGTTGGCCCCGCCGTTGTTGCTGCCTAAATAAAATCCATTGTCCCACTGGGTGATGTTCCGATCGTAAGGTGCTCCCATGATTGGGCCCCAACTGGTCTCCCCCGACCCCCCGTGACCTCCGTAGTACTCGGCATTTTGCTGGAACGGATTCTGGGCATTGGTCCCATCATGCGAAAGCCCCAGCGAATGCCCTACCTCGTGGCTGACAGCCAAGGTGGCTTGCTCGGGTACAGCATTGAAAACGTAGCAAGGGGTGTCGGTCGCACCGGCCTGGTTGTAGCCCCAACGAAAACTGCCGATGTAAGCGACCCCACCGGCTCCAGGGGCCGGAAAGTCGTCGGGTGTCATCACCACACGGATCCCCCAGCGGTTGTCGCTTCCGCCCGTATTGACCAAAGCCGCCTCGCCGGGATCCTCGGTCGTCACGTTGATATCGAACGACGAAAAGTCCGCCGAGACCTGCTGCCAAATTGTCTGGACCGCTCGAAGTTCTCGGTCGGTAAACGCCGGGCCATTGCCATCCAAATCGTAAGCCGGGGAGATGATCGGATCGCGTCCTCGACCGGCGTTCCAAGGTGTCCCTCGGGCGGTAAATCCGTCAAAGTCCAAATAAATCGTCTTGGTCGCCGTCGGCCGACTGTGGAGCTTGAACGTATCATCCAAAGGCACGAATCCCTCTGGCCCGTCCCCTGCCCCTCCATCGCCAGAAGAACTTCCCCCCGAAGCTCCCCCGATGGCCGGAGGCGCAGGAATAAAACCGATCTGATTTCCAAACGGATCCATGTAGGTATCCGCAGCCATCAGTGTCCGTGTTTCAAGGCCTTCGAGGAAAAGCTTGCGAAAAGATTGCCTGTTTCCACGATACGAGCGACGCCAAGGACGGGAAAAGAACATGCAAGTGGCCCTTAGAATACAAAAAACCAAATCTTTCGACCTGCATTATCGTAGATCATGAACCCTTAAGGGACAAGTTTTTTAGGCTTTTCCATGCCGGATATTGAACATTTCGGCTTCAAAACGCCCATCAAACGCTGCCTGCCCTCCGGATCACTCCAGGGCAGGCAGCCAATCCACAGGACGAATTCTCAGTCGGCCAGCGACTTGCGAATCCGCATCCCGTAGAACGATCTCCAAAGGAAATAAGCCGCAATCGCGCAGAACAGGCAGGCACAAGCCGCAGTCAAACCGGCCCCCTGCTTCTTCTCCATCTCGACGGCTAGAGCCACTGCCAAAAGCCCAAAAAGGGTCGTGAACTTGATCACAGGATTAAGAGCCACGCTCGAGGTGTCCTTGAACGGATCCCCCACCGTATCCCCAACGACCGTCGCGTCGTGGAGCGGTGTCCCCTTCATCTTCATCTCGACCTCGACAATCTTCTTGGCGTTGTCCCAAGCTCCCCCGGCATTGGCCATGAAAATCGCTTGGTACAACCCGAAGATCGCAATTGAGAACAGATACCCGATGAAGAAAAACGGTTCGATGAACGCTAAGCCCAATGTCACGAAGAACACGGCCATGAAGATGTTGAACATCCCGTTCTGTGCGAAAACCGTACAGATCTCGACGACCTTCTTGGAATCCTCAATACTCGCCTTGGTCACCCCGTCGAGCTTGATGTTCCGCTTGATGAACTCCACGGCCCTGTAAGCCCCGGTGGTGACCGCTTGGATCGATGCTCCTGTAAACCAGTAGATGATCGCACCCCCGGAGATCAGCCCCAAGACAAACGGAGCATGCAAAAGCGAAAGCTTGGCGATCGCCACCGAGTCGTTAAGCCCGTCGGTCAGACCCATGATGATCGAGAAAATCATCGTCGTTGCACCCACAACCGCCGTCCCGATAAGAACCGGCTTGGCCGTCGCTTTGAACGTGTTGCCCGCACCGTCGTTCTCCTCGAGCAAATGCTTGGCCGACTCGAAATCCGCATCGATTCCAAAATCGTTCTTCAATTCCGACTTGATGTTCGGAATCGTTTCGATCAACGAAAGCTCATAGACACTCTGCGCATTGTCGGTCACCGGACCGTACGAATCGACAGCGATCGTCACAGGTCCCATTCCCAGAAATCCAAAGGCGACCAACCCGAATGCAAAAACCGCCGGAGCGACCATCAAGGCCGACAGACCTCCGTTGGCTCCATCCATCGTGGCGATCCAATAAGCGACAGCCATCAGGCCCGTGATGCTCGCACCGAGCCACAGGCACGAAAAGTTACCAGCGACCAATCCCGAAAGAATGTTCAACGACGGACCACCCTCTTGGCTGCTGGTGACCACCTCGTGGACGTGCGCCGAGGAGGTCGAGGTAAAGACCTTGACCAACTCCGGAATGATCGCACCGGCAAGCGTTCCGCAGGAAATAATCGACGAGAGCTGCCACCACAGATTCTGATTCCCATTCAAATCTGGAATCAACAGGTAGGAGAAAACAAAAGTAGTAAGCACCGAAAGGATACTCGTGACCCACACCAATCGTGTCAGAGGCATCTCGAAATCCATCTTCTTGGAATCCGCATAACGAGCCTTCGTCCAAAGCTCATTGAAGTAATACGCCGCGACCGACGTGATGATCATCATCGCTCGCATCACAAAGAGCCATACCAGGAGCTTGACCTGAATTTGCTCGTAGCTCGCTCCGGCCGATTTCTCCGTGATCGCCAGCAAAATAAAGGTGATCAAGGCTACCCCTGTCACGCCGTAGGTCTCAAATCCATCGGCGCTCGGGCCGACCGAATCCCCGGCATTGTCCCCCGTGCAGTCGGCGATCACGCCAGGATTTCTCGCATCGTCCTCTTTGATCTTGAACTCGATCTTCATCAAGTCCGAGCCGATGTCGGCAATCTTGGTGAAAATACCACCGGCGATTCTCAGTGCCGCCGCCCCGAGACTCTCACCGATCGCAAACCCGATAAAACATGCCCCCGCATAATCGCGAGGCAAAAACAACATGATGCACAGCATCAAAAACAGCTCGACGCTGATGAGCATCATGCCGATGCTCATCCCGGCCTTCAACGGTATCGCATAGACCGGATAAGGCATCCCCATGAGACTCGCATGGGCGGTCCGAGAATTGGCAAACGTGTTGACCCGAATTCCGAACCAAGCGACCATGTAACTGCCAAGTATCCCGATGACACTGAACAAAATGATGATCATGACTTTCGGGACCGGTTGCTGTTGCAATAACCCAAAATACAAAACCATCACCACGGCGATGACCACCCAAAGCCCCGCTAGGAATTTTCCCTGAGTCAGCAAGTACGTTTTGCACGTCTCGTAAATCAATTCCGAAACCTCAAGCATGCTGCTGTGGACCGGCATGTTCTTGAGCTGGTTGTAGATCAAATACCCAAAAATCAACCCAGCCACGCAGACGACCAAGCCCCCCATAAGCCATGTTCGACCCGGTAACCCCATGAACTCCGCTCCGTTGAGGTCGGGCAGTTCTAAGTCTGCCTCGCCGTGCATCTTGCCCGCTTCGTCGGCTAGCAAAACACCACTGGGTATCGACGCCGTCGCTAAAAACGCTGCAAAGAACAACGCTATGTACAACCAACGACCCGAGCCACCGCTCAGAAACTTGCTCATCAAAGACATGAGTGTTCCACCCTAAATGAACGCCAAGGAAACGGATACAAGCTCGCAAGGAAAAGAACCCTTGGAGCCACTTCGATGGCGTTTTTTCCGCCATCGAGGTTTTTTCAAGGAGAGTAGGGTAATCTCCCAGCAAACGGAGTTCAAGCAGACAAAAGGTAACTCTTTGGCTTTTTTTACCGCTTCAGTGCCGTGGTAAAGGGGTTTTAGTAACCTTAAGCTTAGCTTGCAATCCCAGCAGCTCGCATGGAGGTGCGGCTCAGTTGGGACTTGGGACAACCGCCTTAAAGGCAAAAGGCCCAGGGTCGCGTTGCGATCCTGAGCCTTTTTGGGAATCCACCGATGCCTTTGCGATCCAGAGTCTTTCGATGGATCGGATAACCTAAGGCGTGACTGAGCGGATGACTAGAGTGTGGACTACTAAGATACGGTGGGCTCGACCCGGGGCATCGAACTGATCACCTTGTCGATCAACCCATAGGAACAAGCTTCCTCGGGATCCATGAACCGATCGCGATCGGTATCCTTTTCGATCTGCTCGAGGCTCTGTCCGCAGTGCTTGATGAGAATCTCGTTGAGCCGACGCTTGGTCCGCTGGAACTCCCGCAGATGGATCGAGATCTCTTCGGCCGTTCCTTGCATCCCGGCTAAAGGCTGGTGGATCATGATCCTCGAATTGGGAAGCGAAAACCGCTTGCCCTCGGCTCCAGCGGTCAGCAAGACAGCCCCCATCGATGCGGCTTGGCCGATGCAATAAGTGGCCACGTCGCAGGAGACAAACTGCATCGTGTCGTAGATGGCCATCCCGGCGCTGACGCTTCCACCAGGACTGTTGATGTACATGTGGATATCTGCCTTGGGATCGTCGGACTGCAAGAACAGCATCTGGGCGACCAGTGCGTTGGCGATCTCATCGTTGACATCGGTCCCCAAGAAGATGATGCGGTCTTTGAGTAGCCGACTGTAAATATCGTACACTCGTTCTTCGCGACCGGACTTTTCGACGACATAAGGGATCATTGGCATGGGTTTTCCTCAAACTACCTATCGTTGGGCTGAATGCCTTGGGGGGACTACTTCTCTTCCTGAACTTGCTTGATCAAGATTTCATCGACAATTCCATACGCCTTGGCTTCCAAAGCGGTCAAGAAATAGTCTCGATCGGTGTCTCGAGCGATTTGGTCGGCTGTCTTGCCGGTATGCTTGGCCAGAATGTCGTTGAGTTGCGTTCGGAGCCTGAGAATCTCCTTGGCCTGAATCTCGATGTCCGAGACCTGACCACGCACTCCACCATGAGGCTGGTGGACCATGACCGTGCTGTTGGGCAAACAATAACGCTTGCCAGCCGTGCCACCAGCGAGCAGAACTGCCGCACCACTTGCGGCTTCGCCGACACAGTACGTTGCAATCGGGCACGAAACCATCTGCATCGTGTCGTAGATCGCCAGCGTTGCTCGGACCTCGCCTCCAGGCGAGTTGATGTAAAAGTGGATGTCCTTGCGGCGATTCTCGCTCTGCAAGTAAAGCAACTTCATGACCAATTCGTTGGCGTTACCGGCATAGATCTCGCCTTGCAAAAAGACGATCCGATTCTCTAGCAGCAAATCCCCGAGGGTCATCTGACGCTGGCGTTGGTAGCCTTGATAAGCAGACGCGTTATGGATGGGAGGAAAACTCGGCAAATCGTTCACGGATGGGTTCCTTTTCAGACAATGGGTCGCCAGGACGCTGTGTATCTTTCGCATTCGACGGGCTTTGGCAAGGCCACCGACAAAGAAACCGCTTGGCAAGCAGCGAAATTCTCGGAGTCAAAAAGGCTTGCAGTGCCGAATTGCCCGCGATTTTGTTGGGTTTTCCGATGCCAAAAATCCCCGTACCCCCAAAAGACTGCTAGTCGGCCAAGACGTCTAAGCTCCCGAGGCATCGTACGCATCGCCTTGTTGCAAAATGTCCAGTACACGCTGCATGTCGGCCGGGATCGGCGCGGAGATCGTCAACTTCTTTTGGGTCTTGGGATGCTCGACTTGAATTTCCAACGCATGGAGCGCATGGCGCGTCAATACCGCTTGGGTGTCCTCGGGCCGCAAAGGCAAACCACGGGCTGAGCGCCGAAGCAATTGCCCGAGACGGATTTCAGCATGTCCAGCATAAAGCCGATCGCACAGGACCGGACATCCGATATGCGCTAGATGCAATCGGATCTGATGCGTCCTGCCAGTCTTTGGCGAAACTTTTAACAATGCGTATCCAGGAAACCTCTGGGTGACCTCAAACTGCGTCTCGGCATAACGACTGCTCGGATGCCCACTGCGGATGGCCATCTTCTCACGCTGATAAGGATGGTGACCTATGGGCTGGATGATCCGATCCCGATCCCGATCGAGTGTCCCGGCGATGATCGCGACATAGGTCTTTTGAACCTGCCTTGCCTCAAACTGCGCACAGAGCTTGTAGTGCACCTCGTTGGTCTTGGCTATCAATATCACTCCGCTCGTCTCGCGGTCCAGGCGATGGACGATCCCCGGTCGCGTCGGACCACCCGCGTCGCTCAACTGCTTGAAATGATGAGCCAAAGCCGCCGTGAGTGTCCCAGACCAATGGCCCTTGGCCGGATGGACCACCATCCCAGGGGACTTGTTGATCGCGACGATCGATTCGTCCTCATACAAAATATCCAAAGCGATCGCTTCGGGAATCGGACCGTCTTGAGGCGCCGGCGGCAAATCGTTGACCTCGATTTGCTGGCCAGGAACCACATGAAAGGCTGGCTTGACCTCCCGACCATCGACCCGCACAAACCCCTGCATGACCACCCGCCGCAAAAAAACCCGACTGTAGCCATCGATCTTCAACGTCAAATACAAATCGATCCGCAAGTTCGCATGCTCGGGCTCGACGGTAAATACCAGCCGCTCGAAAACCTTCTTGATCCGAATATCAGCGGCTGGATCCTCGAGACCGACGTTCCCGTCTATTCCAGGCAATTCCTCGGCCGATGGTGGAATGGAGCCTACATCGCTTGTGGATACGGCTGGATCTAGAGCATCGTCGTCCGAAGGATCGGGTTCGACAAGCTCATCGAGCGGTAGCCATTTTCCAGAGGTTATCCCCGAGCCTCGTGCGGCTCGGGACGGTACGTCCGAAGCATCGGATTCCACTTCGGGTGTATTCAATCGGTTTTTAGAACGTTTTCTCACAGGACCATCATCGCTGCCCTAAGGCTTCGGGGCAGAGGGCTCGGTTGCTGGTGCAGGCTCGGTTGCTGGTGCAGGCTCGGTTGCTGGTGCAGGCCCGGGTGCTGGTGCAGGCCCGGGTGCTGGATCCGCAAGGCCACTGGGAAATCCGGCGCTAGCAGGCGGAAACGCGAAGTCGGGCAAGCCTGGGATGTTCGGGAGGCCCGATGCACCTTTAGGGGCCACTGCCGCATCGGTCCGCTCGCGGTACCAAGCAAAAAAAGTCTCGGCACCTCGACTCTCGAGCCAAGTCAAGCGACGCTTTGACTCGGCAACAATGTCCTCAGAGACCCCTTCGTTGATCAATCGCTTGTACTCTAAAACCGCTTCTTTGCGCTCGCCGAGCCCCTCGAGAGCTTGGGCAACTCCAAACATCGCTCGACCACGGGTAAATGGCTCAACTGCCATTTTGCTCGAGCCGCGATAATCGTCCAGAGCCTGTTGGAAGTACTGATCGGCAACCGTTCGGTCGACATTCCACTTCTCTAAACCCTTGGCCATGTTCGCATCGCCAGCCGTCAGCTTGGCCCAAGTCCCAGCCGAGGTGTCGGAAAAGTCGCTCGCGATGGCCTCGAGGTCCTGTGGCGAGGTATCCGAGAAATAGAAGTCTGTCCAAGCCCGTGCGGCTCGACCTTCCTGCTGACTGGTGTAGACGCCATACCCGAGCAAACCGAGCACCACGGCTGCTAGGAGTCCGAGCAACGCCGGAAGATAAGGCTTGATCTGGGCAAACCGTTGTTCGATTTTGTCAGCCAAGAGATCCGACTCTTGGATCTGACTACGTTCGCTTTTCATACGCGTCAACTGGGGCTATGGAGGAACCTTGTAAACCGTCCAAGGGACGATCGTCCTATAGACCCGGTGCAGTATAGGACCCCTGAGCCAATCCCTCAATAGACGCACCGCCCAAGAGGACTGTTTGCCCAGAGATTCGGGGCAATTCCCCAATAGCCCTGGAATTCGCCCTGAAATGATGCCGCGAATTCGATGGGGTGACCCAAGCCTCCAGGCATCGGCTCTTGGCCCACTGAGCAATGGTCTCGAAAAGATACTCCCGGGGTGCCTCCTCATGCAACTCGTGCCGACACCCCTGGCACAACACGAAATCTGCATTCCCCCCCGCCCGAGCCGCAAACTCCTCGGTCGCCTTGGGACAGGTCAATCGATCCTCCGATCCATGAAGCAGTAGACTCCGGACCGACAAGTCCCCAGCCCGCTCCATGGCCCAAAGTCCACTGTCGACCAAACTCGTCGCAAGCCGCAAGGACATCGTCCGATGGACCAAGGGATCTCGACGATACGCATCCTGGGCCCGACGCTCGGCACACAACCACTCGACCCTCGAGGGAGTCGGCAAACGAAAGTTCGGCAAACGATCCGCAAGCCACCTTCCGGCTCGCATGTACTTTTCCCGAGGCGTACAAGACGCCCGAATCAAAGGCGCAGCGACGATCGCTCCCTGGATCCGACTCGCTCGGCTCGCACGGCGCAGTAGCCAGTTGATCACCAAATTCCCACCCATGCTCTGCCCAAAGAGAAACTGCGGAACCCCCGGCCAACTCCTTCGCGAAAGCTCGACCGATGTCTCGACCTCGTCGAGCAACTGCTCATAAGAATCGATCACCCCACGCCGACCAGGCGAACGCCCATGCCCAATCAAATCAACCGCCGTGACGGCCATCCCAAAACTCGCAAGACTCGTTGCCATCCCCTCAAATCGCCCACCATGATCCCCAAATCCATGCACGATCGTCAGTGCACCCCAAGCCGAAACTCCCTCGGGCCACCAACGGTGCACATACCGAATGTCGCGGTCGCTTGGCCCTACCCCATCGACGGCAGGCCCCTCCATGGCAGACCCCTCCGATGCACCCGTTTGCAAAGCACCGGTTTGCGATGCACCGGTTTCGAATAAAGATTCTCGATGACCAGAAGATGCCACCGTGTGAAGGAATGCTTGCATTGCCGCCCCCAGCCAACGTTCGAGTTCCAGATCCGGGATGATCCATCGATCGTTTGCATCGGACGCTCGGCGCGTCAAAACTTAGCTATTCCTCAATCTGGAACCGAACTAGTTTTATCCAGATAATCCAAAGAATTTCACTCTCCGGAATCTTCAGAATTCATCCTCCAGACCCGCGATGCCGATAGCCTTCTTATGAACCAAGAATCGCCCGAGAAAACTCCAAAAGCCCAGGCGGTGCGAAATCACTTCCGAGATTGGATCGCTCACCAAACGAACCATCCAGTCCCCGAGGACTGCCGCGAGACAATCTTGGTCCAAAGCAGTCGCTACACCGGCCGGCGCTTCTCCATCGCCGGTTTCTCCCTGATGTGGAGGATCGAACAGTCCCAAATCCAACTCTTCGGAATCGATGGGGACCTGCTGTTTTGCCAAGCCGTCGAAGACTTCTGCAAGCCAAACCCACGCGAATCCAAGCCGAGCGATAGCCTAGAAGCCTAAGCCCAGCAAAGATTCCCAACCGAGATTCTTCAGTAGAGATTCTTCAGACACAACTGAGACCATGTCTCCATCTGGACCTGCTGTTGCTTGATCTGCTCGAGCGGGAAAAAACCGGCTTCGAGCAAGTGATCCTCACGCGCGGTGGCTTTGCACGAAGCCAAATGCAGCACGTGGACAATCCCCAAATGGACTCGGCCAACCTCGCTGGTGTCATCGTAAATCAATCCCACAATCTGATCCTTGCCACCGCACTCGATGACCACCTCCTCGGATAACTCTCGCTGCATTCCGTTGCGATACCAGTCATCCCCTTGGGCATCCTCTACAGAAATATGCCCCCCGATGCCGATGGATTGCAATGCATGAAGCCTTTTCTCCCCTTGACCCTTACCCCGGGTGTATCGGAACAATCGGGTGTGCTGATCGTCGTTGCACTCCAGGATCACGTAAGGGATCAATTGCTTGTACGATGGATCGTCCTCCACGATGCTCCTGGGACGGAAGGACTGATTGCTCCGATCCAAAAGAGCTGGCAAATATCGGTCAACGGCCGGTTGAAACCCCGAAAAAGGTCCCAATTCCACCAGCAAGGATGCCGGAACCACCAGTACTTCTTCGTCTTTTGCCATGATGCGATGCGATGAGGTTGACTGAATGAAATGCCAAAAAGAACCTAATGAGCAAACAATGACTAGATTCAGCCAGGGACTGACCCCCCAGGGAAAAACAGACAGCCACGGCCTGCGAAGTCCCCAATCTGTGCGTTTTGGGATACGATACACCCTTGGTAAGCGAAAGGCTATTCGCTTTTTGACAAGTTTGTCACGAATGGAGATTCCAACTGTGCGACCGATTCGATGCACTGCCCTCTTCCAGATGTCCTCGATCCTTGGGTCCTCGATCCGACCGAGATTCCAACTCCCATCGACTCTCCGTCTGGCGACCGGAATTCGACTCGTGGGCTGCGCGATCCTTGCCACCGGGGCAATGATCCCCTGGGTCAGAGCCGAGGAACTCCCAAAAGCCGCCGATCTGCTTCCAGCCTCGACCCAAGCCTTCGCTACACTCCCGAATTCCGCAGGTTTTCTGAAAAACTGGAAACAAACCCAACTCGGCCAACTCGCCGACGATCCTCAGATGACGGAGTTCTGGTCGAACCAGCAGGAAGAAATTCGACGACGCTTGGCCTCGGCAGGTTGGCAACTGAGCCTTAAAGTCGAAGACCTCGAAAACCTCTGCTCCGGACAAGCTGCCCTGGGCCTGATCTCGCGCCCAGAGACCACCGAGAAGCCCTTCTCGCTGGCCCTGATCATCGACGTGGCCGACCGCCAGGACTCCCTGGACAAGTTCTTCCAAAGAGTCAACTCCGATATGGAAAGCCAAAAGGGGTCGCTTAAGAAAATCGAATCCAAAGGACTCGAAGTCAAACACTACAGCATTCCCAAACTCACCTCCGACGGCCGCGCTCGCGACTCCTACTTCGCCGTTTCAAAAGACCAACTCCTCATCGCCGACGATCTGCGCTCGATCGAGGAGCTCATCGATGCTCAAGCCACCCCCCGCCAAGACTCGCTCTCAAAGTCCGATCTGTACACCAAAATCCAATCCCGCATCGCCCGCGATGAACACGAAGCCGAGGTCGAATACTTCGTCCAACCCCTCGGCCTCGGAAAACTCCTGCGTTCGATCTCGGCCCAAAAGAGCAAGAAACAAGTCGACTTGCTCAAACTCCTCGAAGACCAAGGCTTCGGCGCGATCAACGCCGCTGCCGGAAGCGTTCAAATGGCCAAAGAAGACCTCGATATGCACCATCAAGGCTTCATCCTCCGCGAGGAAGAAGTACCCGAATCGGTCCAAATCCTAGACTTCCCCAACCAAGACGCCCTGGTCCCTCCACCCTGGATCTCCTCGGCCTCTGCAAGCGTCATGGGCTTTTCCTGGAACTTCTCCGAAGCCTTCCCCAAACTCCGTGGCATCGTCGATGCCTACATCGGCGACGAACAATTCGACGAAATCCTCGAACAGATCAAAAACGATCCCCAAGGCCCCCAAATCGATATTCGTAAGGAAATTCTTCCCTTCATCGGCCAAGAGTTCTATACCGTCACCGAAATCATCGAACCGATCACCCCAGACTCCAAACGCTCTTTGATCTGCATCAAACTCAACGACCCAGAAAACAAACTCTACAACGTCCTTAACCGCTACTCCAAAAGCGAACCTGGCTCCTCCCTAGAGGACGTCGGCGATTACCGAATCTGGAAATTCTCCAACGAAGAAGAGGAAGAAGAGGTGATCGAATTCAATAACCCTGGCTCCAAAAATCAAAAAGAAGAGGAAGAGGAAAAACCCCTCCTGAGCAAATGGGGTGTGTGCATCGTCAACGGTTACTTCGTCTTTGCCTCGAACCCCGATTCGCTGGTCCAAGTCATCGAAAACGCCAAAAATGAAGCCATCCACGGGGACTTCGAAAAACAAGAAAACGTCCAACTCGTTCGCACCATGCAATCGAAACTTCTGAGCCAAAGCGGACAGTGCTTCTCGGAAATCGACCTCGCCGATCGATCCGCGGAAATGCAGTACGAACTGTTCCGACAAGGCATGTTACCCCAATCCCGGTCCCTCATGGCGCTGATCGCCGAACGGGTCCTCAAAACCGATAAATCCAAACCTCAGGAACTCCAAGGGAACAAACTCCCACCCTTCGAACAAGTCAAACACTTCTTCACTCCAAGAGGCTTGGTCGTTCGAACCGAAAAAGATGGTTGGGGGATCGACGCGTTTATCCTTGGAAAAAAATAACCCCCACCATTTACGGCCATGACCATCCATCACCTCCGACGCGATTATCGATTCGGCTCGCTCGTGCGCGACCAACTTCCCAAAGATCCCTTGGATCTTTTCCGGACCTGGTTCGATGAACTCCGCTCGATGGACCTGCCCGAATGGTTCGAACCCAACGCAATGTCCCTTGCTACGGCCAAAACCGACGGTTCTGTCGCCTGCCGAATCGTATTGCTCAAGGAATACAACCAAAACGGTTTTACCTTCTTTACCAACTACCAATCCGCTAAAGGGGACCAGATCACCCACCAAAACCGCGTCGCCCTAGGCTTCTTCTGGCCAATCCTCGAACGCCAAATACGCGTCGAAGGCATCGCGACAAAAGTCGACCCGAGCCTCTCGGAACAGTACTTTCGCTCCCGGCCTCGGTCCAGCCAACTCAGCGCCAATGTCTCGCCCCAATCCCAAATCATTCCCGACGAATCCACCCTGGATAAACTCGTCGAAGACCTCGATGGGAAACTCCAAGGTGCCCCGGTCCCTTGCCCAGACCACTGGGGCGGATACCGAGTCTGCCCAGATCTCATCGAGTTCTGGCAAGGCCGACCCTCAAGACTCCATGACCGCTTTCGATACCTCCGCCAAGAAGATCACTGGCAACTGGATCGATTGGGGCCCTGATCCAAACCCCGTAGAAGCAACCCCTTGGCGATCCACCAATCCCCAGTCCCCACTATCTCCCAATCCAACCTCCGTGCTATGAACCGAATCACCGAATACCGACCCAACGCGATCGCACTGACCATCGCCGGTTCAGACCCAAGCGGCGGGGCAGGACTCCAAGCCGACCTGAAAACCTTCCAACAATTCGGCGTCTACGGCGCTTCGGTCGTGACCATGATCACCGCCCAAAACTCCCTCGGAGTCCGGCGTGTCGAAAACCTATCGACCGAATTGGTCCTCGATCAACTCGACGCCGTCCTCGATGACATCCAACCCATCGTCGCCAAAACCGGCGCTCTGGGAACCGCCGAGACGATCGATGCAGTCCACCAACGCGCCCAGCAATTCAACTTCCCTCTGGTCGTCGATCCGGTCATGGTTAGCAAACACGGTGATTCCCTTGTGACCGACGATGCCGTGGCCGCCTATCGCAGGCTACTACCCAAAGCCTTCCTCGTGACCCCCAACCGATTCGAACTCGAACGGCTCACCGGAATCGCTCTGAACACCAACCAAGATGTCGCCAAAGCCATCCACGATCTGCACCAAATGGGTGCGCGATTCGTCCTGGCAAAAATGGGAGAGGTCAACGGCCAATCCGAACACATCCTCGGTTCCGGAAAGGAAAATATCGCCATCCAATCCAAACGATTCGAAACCCAAAATACCCACGGCGCAGGATGCATCCTCTCGGCGGCTATCACCGCCTTGATCGCCCTCGGGGAAACCGATCTCAAACGCATCGTCCAACGAGCCATACGCCAAGTCTCGATCGGAATCCACAACACCCAACCCATCGGCAAAGGCCGTAGCCCCGTCGAAACTCGCGTCCTTGCCGACGAACCAACCGAATTGACCTCCTAATAGATCGACCCCATGCGCGCTGCGATCTTCAGGAACTTCCAAGGACCCATCGAGATCGAGCAAGTCCCATCGCCAATCCCAGGCGATCACGATGCGGTGATCGAACTGAAAGCTTGCGGGATCTGCCGCAGCGATTGGCACGCTTGGATGGGACACGATACCGATGTCCAACTGCCCCATGTACCAGGCCACGAACTCTCCGGAGTCGTCGCCTCGGTCGGAAAATCGGTCCGGCAATTCCGCGTCGCTCAACGCGTCACTGTCCCTTTTTGCTGCGGTTGCGGAGAATGCTTCGAATGCAAGCTAGGCAATACCCATATCTGCGATCAACACTCCCAACCAGGATTCACCCACTGGGGAGGATTCGCCGACGAAGTCCTCATCCGTCGCGCCGATACCAACCTCGTGGCACTCCCCGAGTCGATCGATTTTATTAGCGCCGCTAGCTTGGGCTGCCGTTTCATCACCGCATTTCGTGCACTGGTAGACCAAGCGAAATTAAAGCCCGGTGAATGGATCGCCATCCATGGCTGCGGCGGCGTCGGACTCTCGGCAGTCATGATCGCCAAAGCTCTCGGCGCTCAGATCATCGCCATCGATATCCAGCCGAGCCGTTTGGAATCAGCCCGCCAGTTCGGAGCCGATTTTCTACTGGACCCCTCCAAGGTCGATCCCGTCGCGGCCATCGGCGAAATCACCCGACGCGGTGCCCATGTCTCGATCGATGCTCTAGGACACCGAACAACCTGCGCAAACTCCATCGAATGCCTCGCCAAACGGGGACGACACATCCAGGTCGGGTTGATGCTCGCCGAGGACTCCCATCCAGCGATTCCCATGGCAAGCGTCATTGCCAAGGAACTCGAAATCTACGGTAGCCATGGTATGCAAACGACCCATTACCCCCGTATCTTTGACATGATCGAATCAGGTGCGATCCACCCCCAACGTTTGGTCACCAATACCGTCGGGCTACATCAAGGGGCCCAACTGCTCACCCAATTCGCCAAATTTCCCAACTCAGGGATGACCATCATCGACTTTTCCCTGTAACTGGCTTGCCGCTTGTTCGTTTCGCTCTAGCACCTAGGAGCCACTTGCGGCTATATCGCCCCCATGAGCAACCAAAGAGAATTCACCGAAAGCTGGCTTCAAGCCTTAACCCTATGCGTCAACCACGAAAAAGCCCGCGCGATTCGGCCCTGGATGACCACCATCCAAGTCCTCTCGGCAAGCGAAGTGCTCCCTGAACAAAAGGATGAAGCGATCAAGCTTTGGGATTACGCGAAAGAACATCAACTCCAAGGTCTCCTGGAACTGATCCCAGCCCATAACTCTCCCTGGCGATTCGAAGACGATGAGAACTTCGTCTTTACTCCCGCCCCAATCCAATCGAGCGATCCTCTCTACCCCTCGCAATCCCAGTGGCTTGAACTCCTGGGCATCGTCCCTTGCTCGTTCCGTGCCACCGCGCGCGTGACTTCGCATGATTGGACGACCATGGTTCGCAAACTGGCGATCCGCAGGAACAAGCCGATGAACGTCAACGCCTTTCCCACCGGAAATATCCTCGACCTTGCATGCACCCTCGATTGGACACCAAGGTCCTGGACGATTCGCTTCGAACAACCCGATTGGATGAGCATCGAGATGGAGTCGGAATTCATCGCTCCACGCCCAAGCTTCGATCTGCTGACCGAACGACTGATCGATGTCCTAAGTACCGCAAAAGAACGATTCACTTCGAAATCACCCCTGAGCAATTTCAACCCCGATTCATCCAACTGGACCACCTGCATCGATGAGTTCTCTCAATGGCACCGCGAGGCATTGCTGGCCGACTCCTATGGGCTGAGCCCCTGGATGCGCAGGACCTGGAACTGCGTTTGGCCAGTGATCTACCGCGAACGAAACCGCTTGAAAGGTCCCTGCGATCTGGCTTACCTTCGAAGCGAACTCAAGGCTTGCTTTGACCACTCCCCCGCCCTCGTCGAGTGGATGTTTGTCGTCGCAAGACTCGCCTGCGAAATCCATATCGGTCGTGGTCTAGGAACCGCCGGGGACTTCGAAGCCTAACGAACTCCGCTCATGACTCCAGCCGGATCGGATTGCTCAACTGCGATAAATCGTCAAGCATTCCTTGCATCCGCTCGCGAAGCGTTTTCATGATCGGATCCTCCTCCCCCTTGGGACTCCGATCTGCAGGAACCTCGATCGCCTCGCCGATCCGTATCACCACCTCCATCGGACCATGAATCCCGGCCTTATCGGTCAAGTCCTCCTCGAGCCGCTCGACGGTCTCGAGAATCCGCGTGTCGGTAGTGGGAGATGACAAATACTCCGGCGGATACGACGCGATTTGCTGAGAAAGATAGATTCGCGATAGCTGCTGCCACCTTCGCTCACGCTCCGTCTCCGACAACTCCCCGGTGGTCAACTCCGGGACAATCTTCATCCGAAGCGCCTTGATCCTAGGAATGATCGGGCCATCGGAGTCCTTGCCCATCCACTCGATCTCCAAAGGATCCAGAAGATGGTCGACCAACCTCTCCTGACGCTCGATGATCGAACCAGATTGCGGCGAACCTAAGTACTCGATCTCCTTGAGGCTCAACATCGCATGGGTGATCTTGGCGATCCGCTCGAGAATCGGTGCCTGCTTGGTCGCCTCCCATGTCAGTCGCTTTTCAAGCGACTCAAGAGTCGGTCCTATCGCCTTATTCAAATCGCCATGAAATAAATACTTGATCCCCACCGGATGGATCACGACCTTGCCACCATTGCCCTCTTTGGCTCGACGCTTGGCCGCTGTCCTCGCCATAAACGCCACCCCATCGAGCAGCGGTTGCAACACATCGTTGGTTCGAAAAACAGAACCCTCCGGGAAAACCACCAACGGACGATCCGGCACCGATAGCGTCTCGATCGCCAAATCCAAAGCCTGGCGGTCAAGACCCTCGCGGTAGACACTGTAAGCCCCCATGGTCCTTAAAGCCCAACGCTGAAAGCGACTCTGGTGAAACAGATGCCAACTGGCCATCGCATACATCAACGTATCGGCCGCGACGGCGACGTGACAAAGCACCAAAGGATCCGCATACCGACAGTGATTCGGCGTCAATAACACTCCATGTCCGAGTCGCAAGGACTCCCGAAGATGGTCGACCCCCTCGAGCCGATGCGAAACGACCCCCTCGTATCGCTTCAAATACCAAGGCACCACGTTGAGCTTGAGCACCGTCCTAGGAAACCATCGCCTGCGATTCGGCGGAATAAACTCATAAGGCTTCTCGATGATGATGTCTTGCACGGCAAACCTACACTCAGAAAAACTACACCCCGAAAAACAACATCAAAAAGGTGAACGCATGCTCAAGACCGATCGTCATAGCCGCGAGGATGGGAACGATGCCCCATCGAAAGGTTCGCGCATTCGGTTCTCTCCTCTTCCAACAAACGCAATTTCTCTCTAACCACTCCATCTCAGTGTAATCGCTCCAACCGCTGAGGTATATTCATGATATGAAAAGCAAACTCAAGAAACTATCCCTCCAACCCCAAACCCCAAGCAACATCGAAACAACCTTCGCCGGTTGGTCCGAGCGATTCCTGAATTATCTCCGCACCGAATGCCACCTTGCCCCCAATACCGTCATGGCCTACCGCCGTGATCTATCGCACTTCCAATCCTGGCTCGATGGAAGATTTCCCAATAAGCTAAAGATTGACGATTTAACCAATTATCTTGTCTGGCTCAAGGACCAGCGACTCGCTGCAAGCTCCGTCGCACGGCACATCGTCTCGCTACGAATGTTCTACAAGTTCCTGCAACTCGAAGCGGCCATCACAGACAATCCCGCCGAACTTCTGACCACCCCAAAACTCTGGCGACGTGTACCGACGGTCATCAATGCCTCCCTGATCGATCGATTCCTAACGGCCCCCCAAAAGTACGACCCCTTGTGGATTCGCGATCGCGCTATCCTCGAACTCCTCTACGCCACGGGCTGCCGCGTCTCGGAAGTCTCCGATATGCTCCTTGCCAACGTCTTCCTCGATCAAGGCTACTGCTTGGCCGACGGCAAAGGCAGCAAACAACGGATGGTCCCGTTGGGACATCGAGCCATCGAAGCCATTCGATTGTACCTCGACTCCTCGAGACCCCCCCTGATCGAACACCGAGACGCCAAATCAACCCCATGGCTGATCGTCTCGCGATCCGGACAACGACTCCGCCGTGAAGCGATCTGGGAACTGGTCAAACGCTACGCACTGCGCGTAGGTATCGACCCGGAAACCTCACCCCACACCCTGCGACATAGCTTCGCTACCCACCTGCTAGCCGGCGGTGCGGACCTGAGACTGATCCAAGAAATGCTCGGACACGCCAGCATCGAAACAACGCAGATCTACACCCAAGTCGAAAACAGCAAACTCAAAAAAGTCCACCAGAAATTCCACCCCCGTGGGTAGCTAGCCAACGAAAAAGGCCCCCCGGATCCCGAGAGGCCTTCGATGTGTTTAGCTACCCTAAAAGGTGCTCGACGTCTGTTTTACATCGGGTTCTTGGCAGCGTTCGCTGCGGCTTCTTCTCGCATCTTCTGCTCTTTTTCAATCCGCTCCTTGACGTCCGGTGGCGGCTCTTTGCTACCGGTACCGACGGTGTTCTCGCTACTCGAATCGCAACCGACCAAGCACATAGGCATCGATGCCAAGCACATGGCTAGCAAAAGTTTAAATCGCATGTTACTGCCTCAACTTTGAGTGAATATCAAAAGGACCTTGCAAGCCCCCAATTCGGAAACACGGCACTGCCGAATACCGCCGGGGTAGAACTAAACGCTATTACAACTCGTCTCCCGGGTAACTGTCAAGCGAATCGAACAACCCTGGATGGTAATTGCCGTAAAATCCCAAGTTCTCATCACTCCAAAGCCCCAAGTGTTTCCGACGGACACCTTGCTAAAATCCCGGAGAAATGAAGATCCCCCTCGAGCGACTCCCAGTGCACTCTTTCAAAGCCAAAACCCTTAGAAATTTCGCTCACTCCCATACCGTGAACCGCTCGTGGCGCACCCTTTCCACCAATCACCTTGGCCCCAATGTAACACTCCACCTGATCGACAAGACCCGCGTCGAATAGCCCCCCGAAGACCTCCGCACCACCCTCGACGAGCAGATTGCTACCCCCACGGTCGGCAATCTCGCGGAGCATTCGCTCAAGACCCGCCCGGGAATCCCTAGCCAACGACGGCTCGAACTCCAAGAAATCTACTCCCGCCTCACAGAATGCCCGATGCTTGGCCGCCTGGCCTTGTGTCGACTCACGATCGACAACCACCAACACCGGTACCTCCCTGGCACTGCGCACCAACCGGCTCTCGTGCCCCATCCGAAACCGACGATCCAATACCACGCGCGTCGCTCGACGCGCAATCGGCTCGTCGGGACCTAACCTAGCGGTCAACAGAGGATCGTCGGCAAGCACCGTCGAACTCCCGACAAGGATCGCGTCGACCCGAGATCGCATGCGATGCACCTGATGCCTAGACACCGAATTGGAAATCCATTTCGAATCCCCAGTGCCCGTCGCGATCGCACCATCGAGGCTCATCGCCCATTTGGCGATCACCCAGGGTCGACCCGTGGCTAGCCGCTTTAGATAGGGAGCATTGAGCGCTCGGGACTCGGCCCGACACACACCGACCTCGACCTCGATTCGAGCCTCGCGCAGCTTCGATATCCCTCGACCAGATACCTGGGCAAATGGATCCTCCATCGCCACGACAACCCGCCGAACCGGACGCTCCAAAAACAAATCGACACACGGCGGGGTCTTGCCATGATGCGCGCAGGGCTCGAGCGTCACATAAACGGTCGATCGCGACAACCGCTGTGCATCGAGACCTCGCAAGGCCTGGACCTCCGCATGCGGTCCTCCAAACCTCTCGTGATAACCGCTTGAGATCATCTCTCCATCGCAAACCACCACGCAGCCGACCATCGGATTGGGCTCGACCCAACCCTGCCCACCCTTGGCCAACTCCAACGCCAATTTCATCCAATGCTCATCGCGTTCAACCCAGTTCATCGACCCATCGCTCCTTGGCTCGGCCACCGTTGGACCGAGGTAAATCTACACAAAATAGGAGAGGTTTAACCGAAACATGCAATTGGATTCGGTTGTATCGGAATTGACGACGATAATCAAGGTAAAGGGTTGGAATGCTTCCTAGGGACCTTCCACGATCAGACCTGTTTGAAAAAGACGTTCAAGAGAAGATGCCATGAAAAAGAACCAAATGTTCGCTTTTGCCGGGACCCTCCTAGCCCTCAGCAGCTCGATGCTTCCGGGTTGCACTCGTGTCGAGGTCAAAAAAGTACGCGGGGACCACACCAAGGGAGTACGATACTATCGCCCCAAACCCTACCTCTTCATCACCGGTGATATCGCCAGCGCGGGGTCGGAGAAAGAACCTGTGATGCGAGTTTTTCAAGACTCTCCTGTCGAAGTAAAATCTGGTGGCAAAAGAGCATGTCACTCTCCAGAAGATATCGATGAAACTCGAATACCTTCCCGATTTCTCCGAGGAATATGCTATCAATCTAAAACCGGGACTCGGTTCGGGCAAATTCGATTTCGAACTTGAAAACGGCTGGAACCTCACATCGCTCAATGCTGAGACCGATCAGCAAACGGACGAAATCATCGGCAGTCTTGGCTCGCTTGTGGGTGCCGCTTTACCGCTGTTCGACAAAGCAGCAAATGAGAACGCCGATAAGCGGGTACAGAATACGTCTGAATGCCCCCCTACCATCTACGGATCGAACGTCCCGTTCGGCTTCTACGAAGCCGTCATCGCTTGCGACCCGCATGGACGTAAACAGCTCTATGGATGGCGCTACGTAGGATTCATGCCCTTCCAATCCTGTCCTATCGAGACAGGAGGGGCCCAAAAGGCCTGTTGCGATACTCAGGACATCTACGGAATGGTCTTTGTCAACGGCGTTTTGCAGTTCCAAAAGATCCATGAAATCCCAACCATGCCGATCGATCCGACCTCCCCTTGGCCCCCACAAGGAGAAGCTGTCACTTCGAGAGACAATGCCCCTCAAGTATCGAGGGTCTCCCACAAGTTCCAGGAAAAACGCTAAGTACTAAAGACTCACCGAAATGCCGCGGCGGGTGAAGACCTCAAAAAGGTTCTTCTCCTTGTGCCCCCCGTAGTGACTGCGATTGTACAATAGCATCGCTCTTGCGAAATGAGAGGCTGTGTAAGGCGCATCTATTTTATAAAACGCCCCTAGAACCACAGAATCGGCATGACCTGAGCGTGAATCGGCAAGCGACTCGCGCACGTCCCACAATACACCGGTCCAAAACTCGGACGCCCTATCGGATCGGTCTTCCGAATGAATCTGATTCTCCGTATCCGACAATAAATCGTCATCGTCGGCCCTGCGAATTCCCACCGAATCGCCCACGATGCGTCCAGGTTTCCAACCGTCCCAAGCCGCGAATTCTTGCGACAATCTCCCATGCTTGACCTTGAAGTGCTCGCAGGTCGACAAGGCCATGTAATCGCAGAAACCCTCAAGGAAATTGATCGACCTTTTGTCTAAGCTCATCGGTTGATTGATCACAGAGTGGATCGCATGGGAGTACTCATGCAAAATCACCTCCGCATCCTGAAAGTCCGGGATCCCTCCGAGTCCAAGATAAACTCGATTGCGAGCCAACTCGTAATAACTGTTGTCCTCTCGGTTGAACCCAACGATGAATTCGACCTGACCGGGATTGGCTCGCGAAAAACCTAACGTCGAACTTAAATAAAGCTGCATCCAAGTGGCGTAGTACAACGCCATCGTCTGCCCAAATCGAACATCCGAGGCGTCATAAAAGAATTGACCAGCAGTTGCATGCGAATCTGAATCTGGACTCCATGCATATGCGTAGTCATTCCGCAGTACGCGGCTGCTTTGGGATACAGGGATCGTAACCTGTATGTAACTGTCCGCAGGCAACTGTTTTGGATCCGGTAATGTAGCCGCGTCCATGCGCACCAATGGATTCGGTCGAAACACAAACCCCTTTGCCATGGGTTTCGACCAAGTCGACTTGAGGACCACAATCCGTGTGCCACGCAACGCATCGATATACACCTCTCCAGATCGAACCCCCATGCGTTCGGCAAGCTGCACCTTCCATGCCAATCTCGGAGTACGATTCTCAATCCGATAACATAACTTGGTGTCCAGTACATCCCATTGACGAGTCGGACCCATGATCGTCTTGGCCTTCGAAACTGCCAGAGTCTCTTTGACCCGCGGCTTAAACTCTCCGACCGATTCAATCTCTGCGATTCGAGCATCGTTCAAAATTCGAGTGTGTACACCCAAGAACTTTTTGTCACTTGCCGATTCATCAATCCGAAGCCATCCGTTGCTGACCGGAATCCCCTTATAACTCTGACGGTAAAACAGGTAGTCCTCCCCAGGTGTTCCAACCGTCTTTTGGTACCTGAGCAATTCCGCAGAGTACCTGCTTTGAGTCGATTCGCTAATCGATTCGATCACCGATTTCTTTTTCGAACGGCCATAGACAATCCCCTGGGATTTACGCGTCGGCCGATAACCACTGACGCACTTACCGTAATGCCGACAGGATTGGACCTCGTAGTGCATCGATGACGTGCTCCCCCCTCAAAAGATCTTACGCGAACAACTCATGGACCACTCGGCAAGGCTCGACTCCTGTCAGCCGTGAATCGAGCCCCTGAAACTTGTAGCTGAATCGCTGGTAATCAATTCCCAACAAATGCAAAAGCGTCGCGTGGATGTCGTGCACCGATACGACATTCTCAACGGCATGGTAGCCAAACTCGTCGGTCGAGCCGTAACTCAAACCAGGCTTGAATCCACCACCAGCAAACCACATCGTAAAGCCAGCCAAGTGGTGATCGCGCCCATCCCCCTGGGCCATCGGCGTGCGACCAAACTCCGAGCCAAACACCAAAATGGTGTCCTTGAGCATGTCCCTTTGCTTCAAATCCGTTATCAACGCCGCAACCCCCTGGTCGACCTCCTTGGCCGTCCCCTCCGAATGCGCCTTGACGGCACCATGGTGATCCCAGTCGCGATGGTACAACTGAATAAAACGTACCCCGCGCTCGGCCAACCGACGAGCTAGCAAACAATTCGATGCAAACGAACCATCGCCGCCCTTGGTCCCATACAAATCGAAGATATGCTCCGGCTCCTTCGACACGTCCATCAACTCCGGTACGCTCGTCTGCATCCGAAACGCCAACTCATACTGCCGAACCCGTGTGGCTATCTCCGGATCCTCAAGCCTCTGGTTGGCTATCCCATTGAGCGAGGCGATCGCATCGACCACCTGACGCTGCCTAAGCGTATCGACCCCCTTGGGATTGCCGACATACAACACCGGGTCGCCTGTCCCTCGAAACTCAACACCCTGATACTGTCCAGGCAAAAATCCTGAATGCCACTGGCGTGCCGCAATCGGCTGCCGCTGCCCATACTTGCCCGTCGATACCATCACCACAAAGCCGGGTAAATTCTCCGTCTGCGATCCGAGCCCATAGAGCAACCAGGAACCCATCGCCGGTCGACCGCTGTTCATCGAACCGGTGTTCATAAACGTATGCGCTGGATCGTGGTTGATCGCATCGGTGTGAAGCGATCGAACCACGCACAGATCGTCGGCGCACTTCGAGGCCAACTGCGGCCAAATCTCCGAGATCACCTGACCGCTCTGACCCCATGGCTTGAAAGAATGCTGCGGCGCAAAACAATTCAACTTCTGTCCCTGCAACTGCGCAATCTGCTGACCCTTGGTGATCGATTCGGGCATCGCCTGACCATGCATCTGGGCCAACTTGGGCTTGTGGTCAAACGTCTCCAAATGCGTCATCCCACCGGCCATGTACAACCATATAATCCGCTTGGCCCTAGGCGCATGATGCAGCGGCTCGAGGACACCCGGCAAGCCGCTCGGGCCATCGAAACCCATCGCCCGATTCTCTCGACCCAAGAGCGACCCCAAGGCCATGGCCCCAAGACTGATCCCGGGACGCTGCAAAAACGTCCTCCGACCTATCCCATCGATTCTTGAACTCATCTTCACTGCGATCCTCTCGTGTACGAGATCCCATCGAACGAACAATTTCAATACCGAGTGATGAACTCATGCAAATTCATCACCGCCCGCGCAACACTCGTCCAAGCAGCCAACTGCGCCGCATCGAGGTCCTCGGGAACAGGACGACTCCCTACCCCAAGCAACTCCTTGGCCGATGAGACCGATCCGCGAAACTGCTCTAAGTGCGATCGGTACAACCCCTCCAAGACTTCCAACTCCTGGGCCGTCGGTGACCTCGACAAAGCGCGTTCAAAGGCATAACGAAGCTTGTCCATGTCGTCCCCACTGCGCCTGAGGATCAGCTCGGCAAAACTCCGTGCGGCCTCAATGTATGTCGGATCGTTGAGCAAAACCAACGATTGAAGCGGCGTGTTGGATCGCGGACGCTCTGCGGTGCACTCCTCGCGATTGGGTGCATCAAAGACCAGCAAACTCGGATGCAAATACTGCCGCTGCCAATGCGTGTAAAGTCCTCGACGATACAACTCCTCTCCCGCCCCGTTTTGCCACTCTCGCTGCGGGAAATTCAAATAAGCCCAATAACCCGCAGGCTGATAAGGCCGAACGCTCCGACCACCGAGCTTGGTAACCAACAACCCACCCACACTCAATGCGTTGTCGCGAACCATCTCGGCGTCCAACCGAAACCGACCCTGATGCGCCAAATAACGATTGTAAGGATCCTTGTCGCCTACCCCTGGCTCTGCCAGCGAGGAACGCTGATAAGCCTCCGTCATCAACACCGTCTTGAGCCATCGCTTGATGTCCCAACCTGTGTCGATCATCCATTGCGACAATTCGTCGAGCAACTCCGGATGGCTAGGCCACTCCCCTTGCGCTCCTAAATCATCGAGTCGACGCGATATCCCAACCCCAAAGAGCAAC
>JAJTFB010000048.1 GCA_021300015.1 Pirellula sp.
AGTCCCCAACTGGCGATTTCGCCAATTTTGGACCGGTTTTCTTGATGTTTTGACCCATGGTGAAACTATACTGTCTCCCCGTGCCGATGACCAAGCACGATAACAGGGATTCTCTTATGCGGCTTCTAATGGGGCTTAACGTGCAAGTTTCAAACGTTTCCAAAGTGCAACCGAGCCGAGTTTCTATCGCGATTCGGTTGGTGTTCGTTGGTCTCTTGGCTACGTTGGACACGGGTAGCACTGTCCAAGCTCAGGATCCAATAAACACTCAGAACTCAAGCTCTCGAGACAGCGGCTTGGGACTTGCCGGCCGTAAGCTTGCCGACGGTGTTTTGACCGTCATTCCGCCGGACCAGAACGCCGAGGATACGGCACTGGGACCTTTTGACCTGGAGTTCGTCGCCAAGCATCCGGAGCTCAACTGGACTGGTCCCGACTTCCCCAACAACCAACCGAATTTTGCGTCTCCGGCTGAGACCTTGGTTTACCAATCCAAAAACGTGACGTTTCGTCATCCGGTGTGGGGTTTGGAGTTCGCCTTCAAGCCCATGCGACTTATCGACGTGGACATTCCCAATGCGACGGGAGTCATGGAGAAAAAGACGGTTTGGTACTTGGTCTACCGCATTCGATACACGGGAAATGACCTGCAACCTGCCATAAAAGACCTTTCGGATTCCGAAGCGGTCCCAGGGGAGCCCAAACGAGTTCAGTACGACTCGGTTCGGTTCATCCCTCGCTTTACGCTTCTTTCCAAGGAACTCCGATTGGCCATGGATTCCCAGATCCTCATGCCGGCCGTCCAAGCCATCGCGGCCCGCGAACGCGTACCGGGCGGTCGATTGGTCGACCCCATCGAGATCGCTCGTCAGGAATTGCCTGTGAGCAAAGGGGGAGACGACGGGAGCGTTTGGGGTGTCGCGACTTGGACCGATGTCGATCCTCGCTTGGATTTTTTCGCGGTCGACGTCCGGGGCCTGACGAACGCTTACCAGATCCAAGTCGATTCTGGGGACGAAAAGAAGTACCTGCGGCGAACCTTGAGGGTCTACTTCTGGCGTCCAGGCGATGCTCTGGATGTGGCCAGGGACCGGATCTACCTCGGTCCTCCAGCTTACCAAGACCCAGCTCGCGTGAACTATTATCTCCAGCAATTTGGACTCAAAGAACGCCTTGATTATCAGTGGATTTACCGCTAAAATCCCCGATCCAGTCCAGCGGCAGATAGCCCGGACAGAGCGAACGTATCGCATAACACCGACGAATCAACCCAGTAAACGATCGATCACGAACCATGGCACACAAAAAAGGACAGGGCTCCACACGGAACGGACGCGACTCGAACGCACAGCGTCTTGGAGTCAAGAAATTCGGCGGTGAGCTTGTAGGTCCAGGCAATATCTTGATCCGCCAATGCGGAACCAAGTGGCATCCGGGCCGCAATGTTGGCATGGGAACCGATTACACCATCTTCGCGTTGGTCGATGGCAACGTGTACTTCGATCGAGAAGGCCGTCGAATCAACGTCAAGCCTTTGGCGAACTAGAGCGTCCTCTCCGCGTACTTGCTGGAGGCAGCCGCTATGTTTGTCGATCGTGTTGAAATCGAAATCATTGCGGGCAAAGGTGGTGATGGCTGCATGGCCTTTCGCCGCGAAAAGCATGTCCCTTTCGGGGGGCCTTGCGGCGGCGATGGAGGTAACGGCGCAAGCGTGGTGATCCGCGCCAAATCCGGGGTCAACTCCCTGGTCTCTTTTGCTCACCAACGCCATTGGCGAGCCGATCACGGATCGCCAGGACTAGGATCGGATTGCCACGGTCGAAGCGGCAAAGACTTGGTTTTGAACGTTCCCCCAGGAACCGTTCTGATCGACAAAGAGACCGGCCTGGAACTCCGGGACTTGGTCAACGACGGCGATGAGATCGTCGCCGCACGAGGAGGACGAGGAGGCTGGGGAAACACCCACTTCAAAGCCTCGACCAATCAGGCCCCTCGCGAAACGACCTCCGGCGGCCTCGGCGAATCCAGGCGGCTGATCCTTGAGCTCAAATCGATCGCCGATGTTGGACTCATCGGAATGCCCAATGCCGGCAAGAGCACGATGCTTTCAAGGCTATCTCGCGCTCGGCCTGAAATCGCCGACTATCCGTTTACGACCAAGTTCCCGAATCTTGGCCTCGTCCAATCCGACATGGATCGCACCTTTGTTCTTGCAGATATCCCTGGGTTGATCGAAGGTGCAGCCGAAGGGCATGGCCTCGGCCACGATTTCCTCCGACACATCATGCGAGCAGGGATCCTTGTCCATCTGGTGGAGCCATCCCCGATGGATCAAACCGACCCGATCGCCAACTACAAGACCATCCGCAACGAACTTGCCCACTACAGCCAAGAGCTTGCGCAACGTCCCGAAATCGTGGTGGTAACCAAAGCCGAACTCCCCGATGCAGCAGATATCCATGCCGCTTTGTCCAAAGAACTCGGTCGCGACGATATCCACCTAGTCAGCGCCGTGACCGGCTCGGGTCTGCGGCAACTTGTTCTGCGTATCGCTGATCTGTTAGCGGAGTACCGTTCCGCCACGAAATGACCTGCAAGCGATATGATTCTTGTCGACATTGGTAACAGCGGTCTACGGGCATGCCAGAGCAACTGCGATCATCCTGTGGATTACGAACGAGCCAAAATCTATGGTCCGGTCGTAAAACTCTCTTGGAGCTCTATCGGGCAACAGATCGATAAGTACCGTCCTGACCCCACCGAATCTGAGCATCGCCGATGGGTGCAGATCGGAGACGACGAAGGCTACGATTGGTTGGTCCGCCAAGTCATCGGCCAGGATCATCGTCACAATGCCTTTGCATGGCGCATCGCAAGCGTTAATCGCAATGCCTTGGAGCGGCTCTTGAGAGCCATCGACAAGTATTCCAAGCAACCCAACTCCAAGACGCCAATCGACTTCCAGGTCATCGACTACCGGAACGTTGGGATCGATGTTCAAGTCGACTATCCCGAGAAGGTCGGCATCGATAGACTCCTGGCCGCACGCGCAGCGTTGGCCTCGGCGAAATGCACGCCGGTGATTGTCGTCCAAGCTGGCACGGCCCTGACGGTCGACTGGGTGGATCACCAAGGACGCTTCCAAGGTGGCTCGATCCTACCAGGCGCAGGGCTTGCCCTGCAGTACCTTGCTGCCGGTACGGATCAGTTGCCATGGCTCCCTGCCGATTCGATCGATGGACTCCCGAGGTTGCCCGGAAAAAATACCGAAGAGGCCATCGCTGCCGGGGTCCATGCCTCGCTCGTCGGAGGGGTGGGGTACTTGGTCGAACGGTACCGCAAGGAGATCGGAGGCAAGGCCCGCGTCCCGGTGGTGATCTCCGGCGGGGATGGACGCTTGGTCCATGCGCATATCGGACCACCTGCGACCTATGTCGAGAATCTGGTCCTAGTCGGCTTGGCCTTGTGTGACCCGCTGTGAAACGCCGAAAGAGTGTAGCCCTGCTGATCGAGACCTCGAATGCTTATGCCAGAGGATTGCTCGAAGGGATCGTCAAGTACCATCGTGAGCATGACGCTTGGTCGATCTACCTTCCCGAACAAGAGCGTGGTGCGGATCCTCCGTTTTGGCTATCAAGTGCGCGCATCGACGGTGCGATCGCAAGGATCGAGACGGATCGAATCGCCACAGCCGTATCGAGCTTGCAGGTGCCGGTTGTGGATGTCAGTTCGGCACGTCGAGTCGCGAATATTCCTTGGATCGAAACCGACGATCAAGCGATCGCCAAACTCGCATTCGATCATCTCCACGAGCGAGGATTCAGGAGCTTTGCGTTCTGTGGTCCCAAAGGTTTGAATTGGTCGCGTTGGAGGCAAGAGGCCTTTGTCGCGTGCTGCAGGATCGCTGGATTCGAATGTTCGCTGCATCAAACTCCATCCTTGTTTCGTAAAACCAGCCCTGCAAGTACGTCGATCGAACTGGCCGATTGGTTGGCGAAACTTCCTAAACCTCTCGGGTTGTTCTGCGCTTATGACATCACAGCGCAGGTCGTTTTGGACCATTGCCGAAATCAGAGCATTGCAGTTCCCGAACAGATCGCCGTCATCGGTGTCGATAACGATCCAATCCTGTGCGAATTGGCGAGACCTTCGCTCACGAGCATCGCACCCGATGCGATCGGAGCCGGGTACTTTGCGGCCCAGTGGCTAGATCAAGCGATGGCCGATCGCAGGCGGGTCCAGCCAACTGGATTCACCACCCCCTTTCGCTTGATGCCACCTTTGGGGTTGGTGCTTCGCCAATCGACCGATATCACCGCGGTGGCCGACCCACTGATCGCCAAAGCGATCCAGTTCATCCGCGATCATGCTTGCGATGGAATCCAGGTGACCGATGTGCTAAAGCATGTCGCGCTGTCGCGCCGCATGCTCGAAACCAGGTTTTGCACCGCAATCGGCAAAACGCCCCATGCGATGATTTCGATGATTCGATTGTCTAGGGCCAAGGAACTACTACAGCAGACCGATCTGTCGGTCGATGCGATCGCCAAGAAGGCAGGCTTCCAGCATGCCGAGTACATGAGCGCAGCGTTTCGCAAAGCCTTCGGAGAACCGCCCGGGCGATACCGGCGTCAACTCAAGACTTTACAATAGATCCAATCGCTACAGATTGAACCCTGTCCCTTTATTTACGGCAATCCACAGAGTTTGACTTTCGAAACCCAAACTCGAACTATATCATCGCGCAAGCTATCGTTGTCCAACCAATGACTTTGCAATCACCGTCTTAGCATTCCGACCCCAACGACGCATGATTACCACGATCAAGCCCCATTTTTTGTTGTTCTGCGAAGGCACAGCGGGACAGGCGTTCGGTTTTCCCGAAGACGATGCAAGCCGATGGAGATTCGTCCTGGAAAACGTCGAAAACGGCCTTAAAACAGAAGCCTGGGACCATGAACCAATCCTCCACCCCGATCGCATCTCGCTCATGGCCGTGATCCGGGGGCTCGAAGCCCTCGATCAACCGAGCAAAGTGACCTTGATCACCACGAATCGCTATGTGGCTCGCGGTCTACAGTACGGGCTGGTCGAATGGCGAGAGAACGATTTCTGCTGGGAACACTTCGGCTCGATCCAACCGATCCGAAATCAAGACCTCTGGCGACGTGTCGATATCGCCCTGCGGTACCACGAAGTGACCTGCCGCTGGATGGCTTATGATTCCCAACAAGACCCTATCGATGGTGACCGTCGCGATGTGCCCGTCGAGACAAGCACAGCCGGACACTATCCCAGTGGCAATGGGGCTCGCGTTGAGTCCCGTTCGTTCTCAGCGATGCTCGCACCTCCTGAGGCGATACGATCGCTACAGACGGTGCAGGTCGCTTCTGCTGGATACTCGGCTCCGAGCGACTCAAACGACTCACACGACTCAAAAGATCCTAGGGGTCACACGGATGCACAAGAGACCTCGAGTCGGGTCGATTGGAGCGGCATGCCAGGTCGCTGGATCTGGCGACTTGTGCTGCGCACCGATTCGCTCTTGGTCGATACCCTGAGATCGATGCTGATGCTCGATCCGAAACCCGATCGCTTTCGAGCTAGACACTAGCATCCATCCAACCAACCGGAGTATCGGGAAACGTGACTGAATCAGTCGATCCTTCCAACGTCGAATATTGGCTTACCGATTTCGATCGCTACTTATTCGGTTCGGGGAACCACTGGAAACTCTACGAGAAGCTCGGCGCGCATCCTCGTAGAGTCCAGGAACAACAGGGGGTGAATTTCGCGCTCTGGGCCCCCAATGCTCAAAGCGTCCAGGTCGTCGGCGATTTCAATCATTGGGACGGACGTGCGCACACGATGCGCAAGCAGATTCCGTCGGGTGTCTGGGAGCTCTTCGTGCCGAACGTCCAAACCGGTATGAACTACAAATACCGAGTTCGATCCCTCGACGGACGTGTCATCGATAAAGCGGATCCGTTTGCTTTTTATTCTGAGGTCCCACCGCGAACCGCCTCGATCGTCCATTCGCTCTCCTACCAGTGGAATGACGCAAGTTGGCTCGATGAGCGTGCGCAGAACCGAATCCTTCAGAAGCCCATCTCGATCTACGAGGTCCATTTGGGGTCGTGGCGAAAGTGCCAGTCGACCAACCACGGTTGGCTCAACTACCGCGAGTTGGCCCACCAACTGGTCGAGTATTGCCAACAGATGGGATTTACCCACTTAGAACTCCTGCCGATTTCCGAGCATCCTTTCAGCGGATCTTGGGGGTACCAGACGACCGGCTATTTCTCGGCAACGAGCCGCTACGGAACCCCCGAAGACTTCATGTACTTTGTGGACCACTGCCATCAAAACTCCATCGGCGTGATCATCGATTGGGTGCCTGCCCACTTCCCCAAAGACGCCCTGGGCTTGTACCGCTTCGACGGCAGCGCTCTTTACGAGCACGAGGACCCTCGCCAAGGTGAGCATCCCGACTGGGGAACGATGGTCTTCAATTACGGACGTCATGAGGTCCGTAACTTTTTGATCTCCAATGCCCTGTTTTGGTTCGATCGATTCCATATCGATGGGCTTCGAGTCGACGCGGTCGCTTCGATGCTCTACCTCGATTACTCTCGCAATCCAGGGGATTGGGTCCCCAACGAATTCGGCGGCCGTGAGAACCTCGATGCCGTTCACTTCCTGCGCGAGTTCAATCGCCAAGTGCACTCGGATTTTCCAGGCGTTCTGACGATCGCCGAAGAGTCGACGGCCTGGCCCGGCGTGAGTCACCCGGTGGACGTCGGCGGTCTAGGATTCTCGATGAAGTGGAATATGGGTTGGATGAACGACACGCTGCGCTACATGCGCCGCGATCCAGTCCATCGCAAACACCACCAAAACGATCTGACGTTCAGCCTGATCTATGCCTACTCGGAAAACTTCCAACTCCCTCTCTCGCACGATGAGGTGGTCCACGGCAAAGGTTCTTTGATCGGACAAATGCCAGGCGACCTTTGGCAAAAGTTCGCGAACTTGCGTCTGCTCTTCTCCTACATGTGGACCCATCCGGGCAAGAAGATGCTCTTCATGGGCGGGGAACTGGCCCAGTGGCATGAATGGAACTACGATGGCCAACTGCAATGGGAACTGCTTCAATGGCAAACCCACGCAGGCATCCAACAGACCCTCGCCGATCTGAACCGATTGCTCATCGACGAAAAGCCTCTCCATCAACTCGATTTTAGCGGCGAGGGATTCGAATGGATCGATTGCCAAAACGCCCACGAAAGCGTTCTTGGATTCCTTCGCAAATCGCATGACCAAGGCCAATCCGAGCACCTGCTCGTGTGCTTGAACTTCACCCCGGTGGTCCGTCCCTATCGCATGGGGGTTCCCCAAGCTGGCGACTACGTTGAGATCTTCAACAGCGATGCGGCCAAGTACGGTGGCTCAGGGGTGACCAATCAAGGCCCCTTGCAAGCCGATGGCCACATTCCCTACCATGGCCAAGTCGCTTCGCTCGAACTGACGCTACCCCCTCTGGGTGCTGTGATCCTTAAACCGGCACCGCAGCGGAATTAATCCCTTCAACCAATCGCTTCAGAAACGGACGAACTTGGCTGCGAGCTAACTTGCTTGCGAGCTAACTTGCTTGCGAGCTAATTTGGCTGCGAGCATCCAAGAGCTTTTGGATCTCTTGACGCATCGTCGAGCGAGCAAATTCGTCGGCCGCGAGCATTTGGGGATCCGAACCATCGCCAAGGTTCTTCTTGCCGATCACCAAGCGCCCGTTGACGGCCACGACATCGTCTCGCATCCCGGTCGCTTTGACTTTGACGGAATGCTCGTCGGATTTGTCCCACTCGACCGTGACGGTCAGGACCTGGCCCGGTTGCATGAAATCAGCGAACTTGACATTGCGGACCTCGTCGAGGGTCAGCATCGAGTGCTCGAAGTTATCGGTCGCATGGATCAGCCACATCGAAGCTTGGAACAGAGCCTCGAGCATCATCACTCCGGGCATGACTGGAAAAAGTGGGAAGTGATCCCGTAGGTAATCCTCGTCTTTGTGGAGCTGGCGAGTTGCGACGATCCGCTTCCCGGGGATCAACTCGATGATTTGGTCCAATTGCCGATAACGCATGGCTGTAAGTTTATCCTTTCGCTGGTTCCAAAGCCGCAAGCAGGCTCGCAATCAAATGCTCGGCACTCTGGAGTGCTTGCTCCTGCGATTCTCCAGCCTTTTCTAAACATCGAACGATCGCCGATCCGACGATCAGTCCGTCACAGACCGGCGCGAGCAATTTGACATGCTCGGGCTTGGAAATACCAAAACCGATGCAGATTGGCAAGCTCGTTCGCTCTTTGATCCAGCCAACTCGATCGACCAAGTCAGGAGGCAGTTCGGTTCGCTCCCCGGTGATTCCCGTGACGCTGACGAAATAGAGAAAGCCACTGGAGGCCTCTGCGATCCGCAGAGCTCGCTCCGGAGGGGTCGTCGGCGTGACCAATTGGACCAGATTGAAATCGTGCTTGCGACAGAGTTGAGACAAAGTCTGGCTCTCTTCGACCAGCAGATCTGGAACAATCACGCCGCTAAAACCAGCCTGCTTGGCCGCTTGGATGAAACCTTCCTGGCCCTGCCGGTGGATGATGGCATAAGAAACCATCGCCACCAAAGGCATCTTGCGCTCCGAGCGGTCGCTTTGGATTTCGTCGAAGATCTGCTGGAGCTTGAGTTTGTTCCCCAAGGCTCGGGTGTAGGAGGCTTGGATCACCGGCCCGTCGGCGATCGGATCGCTGTAGGGGAACCCGACTTCGGCCATCGAACATCCGAGCGCTTCGAGCCTCCTTAGGACTTTGGAGGTGAAAGCCATGTTCGGATCTCCGGCGGTGATAAAAGGCATGAAAGCCTTTTTACCAGAGCCTTTTAGCCTCTGAAACAGTTCATCGATCGCAGTCATACTCAGCGCATTTCGTTGGGGTGGAAGGAGAGGCGTGTGAGGATGGAATTACCATTCCTGGCCGCGGAGCCGAGCCAGTTCGGCGGCATCTTTGTCGCCGCGTCCCGATAGGCAGATGACCAAGTGTTGATCTCGGGACATGGTCTTGGCGATCTGTGCGGCCTTGGCCAACGCATGGCAAGTTTCCAGGGCTGTGAGGATCCCTTCGTTGCGTGCCAAAAGGTCGAATGATTCGATCGCTTCGTCGTCGCGACAAGAGGTGTACTCGACACGCTTGGTGTCTTTCCAATAAGAGTGCTCTGGGCCAACCCCTGGGTAGTCCAAGCCGGCCGAGATCGAGTGAACATCGCTGGTCTGGCCGTCATTGTCCTGCATGACATAGCTGTAGGAACCGTGGAGAACTCCCGGGGATCCATACGTCAATGGCGAGGCATGTTCGCCCGATTGCTGCCCACGGCCACCGGCCTCGACGCCAATCAAGCGGACGCTCGTGTCCTGAACGAAAGGATAGAACATCCCAGCCGCATTGCTTCCGCCACCGACACAAGCGACGATCGCATCGGGCAAACGTCCTAGGCTTGTGAGGCATTGCTCACGGCATTCCTTGCCGATGACGCTTTGGAAATCCCGAACCATCTGAGGGAACGGATGTGGCCCGATGACCGAGCCGATGATGTAGTGCGTATGCTCGACGCTCGACATCCAGTCCCGCATCGCTTCGTTGACGGCATCGCGGAGCGTTTTCGATCCACTCTCGACGGGCCGGACCTCGGCCCCCATAAGACGCATGCTAAAAACGTTGGGCTTCTGTCGCCGTACGTCCTCGGCCCCCATGTACACCACACAAGGCAAACCGAAGTGAGCACAAGCCGTCGCGCTGGCCACTCCGTGTTGACCGGCTCCGGTCTCGGCAATCACTCGCGTCTTTTTCATTCGGAGCGTAAGCAACGCTTGCCCGAGAGTGTTGTTGATCTTGTGCGCACCGGTGTGATTGAGATCCTCTCGCTTGAGCCAAATTTGAGCTCCGCCGAGCAGACCACTGAGCCGCTTGGCATGGTACAGCGGCGAAGGCCTTCCGACGAAGCGATGGAGCAACTCGTCAAGTTCGGCTTGGAAGTCCGGATCCTTGCGAGCCTTCTGGTACTCCTCGACGAGCTCCTCCAATGCCCTCGTAAGGGTCTCGGGAACGTAGCGGCCACCGAATTCCCCGAAACGCCCCGAGGCATCAGGGACCTGCATCGAAGCAGATGTTGTCGGATTGCTAGATGGGCTCTTGGGATCGACGATCTTCGGAGCGGTTGAATCGATGGTGCTCATCGAGGTTTCCTATCGGAATGAGGTTCGAACTCTTGGTGGTATTGTCGATGCCCGGGAAAACCGGTCAAGCGACGAAAATCGTTGTTGACGCTCTCAGGCGACGAATTGAATCAGTTGGCTGTAGGCCCAAGTAAGCTTTTTTGCCGCTTGGTCGATCTGTTCGCTTGTATTAAATCTACCTATGCCGAAGCGAAGGCTGCACCTTGCTTGGTCTTGGCTCAATCCAATCCCCGTCAATACATGGCTCGGGTGGGGTTCTGCGGCCGTGCAGGCCGACCCGCTGCTGACGGCCAATCCAGGGACCTTGAGCATTAGCGATTGCCCATCGACCCCGGGGAACTGAACATTGAGGTTTCCCGGCAGGCCGTAAAGTTCTTTTGGATCGGTCGGAAAATCCTTGTTCCAAGCCGGACCGTTGAGGCGCAGTCCGGGAATCGAAGACCGAAGTTCCTGCCAGAGTTGATCTCGAAGCGAATAGACTCGGGGCATTTCCGACTCGAGCGACTCCGAGGCGATCGCAAGGGCTCGGGCCATCCCGACGATCCCGCTCGTATTGAGTGTCCCGGAGCGAAGGTTGTTCTGCTGACCACCCCCGACGATCAGGGGAGTGAGCATCAAATCCGGATCGGTCATGAGCAACCCACCGACCCCTTTTGGGCCGTAGAATTTATGCGCCGAGAAGCTGACCAAGTCGGCTTGGAGCGAAAGTTCACCGAGAGGTACTTTTCCTACCGCTTGGGTCGCGTCGAGGTGCAGAATCGCGCCGTGGGCTCGGCACAAATCCGCGACAGACCGCATATCCTGAAGTGTTCCGATTTCATTGTTGCCCAGCAAGATGGAGACCAAGCAAACTTCGTCATCGATCGCCTCCTTGAACGCATCGATATCGATACGACCGATGTGAAATGGACGCCCTGATACCGATGGATCGGAGTGGTCGTGGGTGATCGGCTCGAGGCTTTGTACGAGAAAACCTTGGCGAGCGAGTTTTTTAGCACAATCGAGAACCGCCCGATGCTCCAGTTTGCCGACCAGGATCCGTCGACGTTTTTGCCTCGGGTGCAAGGCGACTCCGAAAAGGGCCAAGTTGATGCTCTCGGTCGCACCGCTGGTCAGAACCAGTTGGCCACCATTAGCGCCGAGCAGACTGAGCATCTGCTCTTTGCATTCTTGGATCATCGCGGCAATCCGCCGACCTGGCTCATGGGTGATGCTGCCGGCGTTGGCATACTCGGATCGCATCAGCGGCAACATCGCTTCGATCACGCGAGGATCGACGGCAGTCGACGCATGGTTATCGAGGTAGATTTCGTCGTTTGGGGGATGTTCCGACACAGCAGTCCACAGGGTTTCGAACAGGGGACGCGCGTCCCCCTAGAAGTTAGCTTAAGAGAGTATAACCCGGAATGCGAGGCAGTCTCGCAACCAAAAACGTTGAAACGCCCTGGATAGTATAGGACTTTTTCAAGGATTGGTCGGTTTTTCCGGACGCACTCCGTTAAGGGTCGTTGGAAACACCGCTATTCGCAAGTAGGATTTCCACGGGGTGCGTCGTACACTTTTTGGAATGGATTTGATCAATCTAAATGCCGGAGCGATTTTCGGAGACATTGTACCGCTGGGTTCCTGCCATCGGCTCTCTGCGAGGTTACAGCACCTCGATGTTCCGACGCGATTTTTTTGCTGGAATCACCGTTGCAGCCGTGGCCGTTCCCCAAGCCATCGCGTATGCGAAGATCTTTGGGATGCCCGCCGAGATGGGGCTCTACACGGCGATCGTGATGACGACCGTCGGGGCGATGCTGGATTCCTCTCGGCAATTGATCAATGGCCCGACGAATGCCATTTCGATCGCCATGCTCAGCGCCCTGGCTAGCATCGACGGGGATGAAAGGCGACGCAGTGCAGCGATATTGATGGCCCTTTTGGTAGGGTTGATCCAAACGGCGATTTCCCTGGGGCGCTTTGGCGACCTCTCGCGTTTCATTTCCAAAGCGGTGATCGTCGGCTTTACCCTTGGAGCTTCGATTCTGCTCCTGATGGACCAACTCAAGAACTTATTAGGACTGCAGGTGGCGACCGATCCGCACGATCATTTCTTGGTCCGTTTTTGGAAAACCATCAGCGCCTCGGATGGCATCCATGCGCCGACGCTCTATGTCGCTCTAGCGACCTTGGCAATCGCACTTGCCATACGCTGGATCAACCGCCGCTTTTCGGTCTGGCTTCCGGAGTTTCTCATCGCATTGGTTGCCGTCTCGATCGGGCTCTACTGGATCGATCCCTCGGGAGGATCCAACGTCAAGCTCACCGAGAACATCCCAAGAAAACTGCCATGGTTTTCCTTGCCGGTTTGGGATTGGACGATGGTCCGAGAGCTTTCGGGAAGCGCCCTTGCAATCGCCTTCTTGGGAGTCCTTGAAGCCATGGCGATGGCCAAATCGATCGCGGCCAAGACAGGTGAAAAACTCGATATGAACCAACAATGTTTGAGCGAGGGATTGGCCAATACCGTCGGCAGTTTCTTCAACTGCTTCCCTGGCTCTGGATCTTTGACTCGCACCTACATCAACCACAGTTCCGGGGCCGCGACCCAATGGTCGGGGGTGATCAGCGCCGCGGGTGTCGCCGCGACGATCCTGTTGTTTGCCCCCTTTGCCTCCTACATCCCTCGCCCTGCCTTGGCCGCTATCCTGGTCCTCACAGCTTTTCGAATGACCGAGGTCGCGGCCCTGAAATACATCGTCAAAGCGACACGCTTCGATGCTTGGATCCTGGCCATCACGGCCCTCTCGGCGATCTTGGTCTCCGTCGAATTCTGCATCTTGATCGGCGTGGCTCTGTCCTTTGCCCTCTACATACCAAAAGCCGCGAAAATCTCGCTGACCGAACTGGCCGTTACGACCGATCGGGTGATCCGAGAAGTCCAGCCCGATGACCCTCGATGCTCTCTGGTACGTATCTACAACCTCGAAGGGGAGCTTTTCTTCGGTAGCTCCCCAGATTTCGAAAACTTGATCGAATCGATCCAACAGCAGGTCGAACCGAGCTGGAAGGTGATCATCCTCCGGCTCAAACGCGCTCGAAACCCTGACTCGGTCTGCATGCAAATCCTCGAACAATTCATCCGACGTATGCACGCTCAAGGTGTCACGGTGATGCTCAGCGGTGTCGACCAAGAAATTCTTAAAGTACTTGCAAATGTCGGTATCCTCGAACTCATCGGCGCCTCGAATGTCTTTCGCGAGGAATCCGAAATCTGGGCCAGTACCATCCAAGCCCTCAAAGCCGCCTATGCCCTGCTCGGCTCGCAACGATGCAAGCACTGTCCAAACCACCCCGGACAACTCGATGCGTCCGACTGGTCCTACATGATCTGAGCCCTTTTGGTTGCTTGATGTATTTCCCAAGGCTATGCTATAGAGCCCCGCCGTGCCAAAATTCATAAGGCACCAACCCCTGAACTCTCCGGCCGTCAATCGTCTCTCTGCGCTATGGACACAACCCTGTTTCGACGCATCGCATTGGCCTGGACCCTAACGATCCTTCTTGCGCCCCTTGCCGTCGCGCAGATCGATTTCAACAAGCAAGTCCGACCGATCCTTGCAAACCACTGCCTGCAATGCCACGGACCGGATTCCCAGAATCGGCAAGCCGACCTGCGCCTCGATACCGAAACCGAAGCGAAACGATCGGCCATCCTCCCCGGCCAAGCCGAACAGAGCCCTCTGGTCCAACGGATCGAATCGGACGACCCCGATACGCTGATGCCTCCGGGCCACCTGGGTAAACCCCTCTCTGCCGACCAGCGATCCATTCTCAAAGACTGGATCGCCCAAGGAGCCAAGTACGCCGACCACTGGGCCTTTGTGCCCATCGGGAATTCCCAGGAACTCCTCAAGCAAGTCACCGATCCGCTCAACAGCAACGAACACCCCATCGATCGCTTTTTGAAACATTCGCTGAACAAGGCTGGGCTGAAGCTTTCCTCGGCATTGCCCACCGATGCCTTCATTCGACGTGTTTGCTTTGACCTTACGGGTTTGCCCCCAACCCCGAACGAACTTGCTGAATTGCTCGCCGATCCTTCAACCGAGTCGATCTCAAAGTGGATCGACAAGCTATTGCAGTCACCTCGCTACGCCGAGCGATGGGGGAAACACTGGCTGGATATCGCGCGCTATGCCGATACGCACGGTGGTGCGGCGATCGGATTTACTAGCTTCCCGTTCTCGTATACCTACCGCGACTACGTGATCGGCGCTTTCGAACGGGACTTGGCCATGGACCAATTCATCGTCGAGCAAATTGCCGCCGACCAATTGGACCGACCCGAGAACGATCCGAGCCTCGCAGCCTTGGGGTTCCTGACCGTGGGAATGCAGTTTCGCAACTACCACGACACCATCGATGACCGAATCGATGTTATCACCCGGGGACTTATGGGGCTGACTGTCACCTGCGCACGATGCCATGACCACAAATTCGATGCGATACCGACGGCCGATTACTATGCCCTCTACGCATCGATCGCTCCGAGCAACGTTCCGGAAACTCTACCGGTTATCGGCCCGGTAGCCGACGCGAATGCTCGTGCCGAGTATGAGAAACAACTCGCAACCCTCAGCCACGAGCATCGACAATTTGCTCGCGAACAAAACGAGGTGATGCGCAGTCGACTCCGAATGCAAACCGGCATGTACCTTGCCGAAATCGCCAAAGGTGCCGTCGAACAGGATCTGGCGACGAACTTCCTCTCCTACCGCACCGATGAAGTCCGACCGATGATCCTCAACCGGTGGCTCAAGTACCTCAACGAATTGCCCAAAGACGATCCGGTGTTCCACTTCTGGTTCGAAGCGCGATCCTGGGGCCAGCTTTCCGATGAGGAATTCCAAACGCGAAGCGATCAGTTGGTCGCGAAACTCAACGCGGATCTGCAAGCCTCTGGCCAAACCCCCGATAAACTCTACGGACTTCGGAATGAAACGCCCCGTTGGAACCCTCTGGTCACCGAGGCAATCGCTCAAAAGAAACCCAAGTCGATCGCCGAGCTGGCCAGCATTTACGGCGATCTGATGGCCGATCATCACAAACAATGGCTCAGTGCAATCCTTCAAACCTCCCTCGAAGCCGCCCCGGGAACGACTGTCCTACCAGACGATCATCCAGAACACCAAACCATCAATAGCCCTTCGCATCGGCAACTCCGAAACCACCTCTACGGACGCGGTACTCCCTTGGACCTGTCCGAAGAGGAATCATCAAAACTGACGAATCGAACGATCGCCGACATGATCAGCGGGAAACGAGGGGCCATCCACCAACTGAACCTCGCCTCGCCAGGTGCTCCACCGCGTGCGATGGTCCTCGATGAAACGACCGACCCACAAGAACAACATATCTTCTTGCGAGGAAATCCACTCTCCCGAGGACCAAGCGTACCGCCTCGATTCCTAACGGCCCTGAGCAGCGGACTGCCCCGAGTCTTCGAGGACGGCAAACGACGACTGGGATTGGCTCGCGCTGTCGTCGCTGCCGATAACCCCATGACAGCCAGAGTCCTGGTCAATTGGGTCTGGCAACAGCACTTCGGAACCGGTCTTGTCCGGACCCCCGATGACTTCGGCACCCGAGGGCAACCCCCTACCCACCCCGAACTGCTCGATTTTTTAACCGATGAATTTCGCAAGAATGGATGGTCATTGCGTTGGCTCCACAGGCAAATCTTGGCCACCGAGGTCTATCGCCAAGGTGCCATCGAGGATCCTCATAGCCGGTCGATCGATCCCGAAAACCACTTGCTCTGGCGAATGCCCAGACGACGACTCGACTACGAAGCCATGCGCGACGCGATGCTCTGGATCTCAGGCGAATTGGATCTGACCCAAGGAGGTCGGCCCATCGATTTCGAAGCCAATACGACGGCGACGCGACGCAGCGTTTACGGCTTTGTCAACCGCGATATCGTTTCGCCCCTGATGAGCACTTTCGATGTCGCGAACCCCAACGCATGTACGGCCAAACGGCCCGAAACGACCGTCCCGCAACAAACCCTCTTTGCCCTCAACAGCGAGTTCATCCAAGACCGCGCGGTGAAAATCGCGACCCTGTCGCGCTCGGCGAGCGAACAGAGTCTCTCGCAACGCATCGAGTCCCTTTTCCAAATCATCCTGGGCCGAAAACCAACCCCCCAAGAAATACAACTCGCCACGCAATTTCTCGAATCGCCCCAACTGCCGAGCGAATCGCAATCGCCGGATCCCGAACGCCCCTGGGTGCAGCTAACCCATGCCTTGCTAGCCTCCAACGAATTTATCTTCATCGATTGATCAGGAACCAAACTATGGATCGCCGGCACTGGATGAGACGTTGCGGGATGGGTTTCGGGGGGCTTGCCCTCAGCGGCATGCTCGCTTCGGAAAAGCGAATTCTCGCTCAGAGCGAACCGGAGCCTCTGGCCCCCTCAGCAAACCCAACGGAGATCCCCTCTGGGGCTTTGCCTCTGCATTTCCCCGCGACGGCAAAACACGTTATCCACGTGTTTCTCAACGGTGGAGTCTCGCAAGTCGATACCTTCGACCCCAAGCCGGAGTTGACGCGCAGGGCAGGGCAGATCCTCCCTTTTGAAAACCTCAAAACCGAACGAAAAACCGGAGTGGCTCTCCCCTCGCCCTTCGCCTTCGAACAGCACGGACAGAGCGGAATTCCTGTGAGCGATCTGTTCCCCAAATTGGCCAAGTGTGTCGATGAGATGACCGTCATCCGATCGATGTACGCTCAGTTGCCAAGCCACGAGCTGTCGCTCATGCTCATGAACACCGGCGACCAACGCTTGGTCCGCCCGAGCCTCGGATCGTGGCTGACCTGGGGCATGGGAACGATCAATGAAAACCTCCCGGCATTCGTCGCCTTGTGCCCCGGAGGACTGCCCGTCGGTGGCGCAGGGAACTGGCGAAGCGCGTTTCTGCCAGGTACCTTCCAAGGCACCCGTATCGATACCTCGAAATCCGATACCTCCAAGCTGATCGACCACCTTCAAAACAAAAGACTCTCGGCAGGCGAACAATCAAGACAGTTCGAACTGCTGCAACAGCTCAATACCAGCCATCTGGAGCAACGCCCCGGAGAGGTCGCGATCGAGGCGAGGCGCAAGTCCTTTGAACTGGCCTACCGCATGCAGTCGGAGGCCTCCGATGCTTTCGATCTTTCGGGCGAGCCGGAACATATCCTCAAACTCTATGGAGATGGCCCGCAGAACCGACAACTCCTGATCGCCCGCCGACTGGTCGAACGGGGTGTGCGATTCGTTCAGACCTGGCACGGGGAAATGCAACCCTGGGACAGCCACTCGAATATCCTCCAAGAGCACCGCAAAGTGGCCAACGAATGCGATTCGGGATTGGCCGCTCTGCTGATCGACCTGAAACAGCGTGGGCTCCTGGATCAAACACTGGTGCTCTGCTCTGGCGAATTCGGACGAACTCCCACCGTTGAGATGGGCCAAGACGGGACCGGGGCCAGCCAAGGTCGCGACCATAACCACTGGGGATTCTCGCTATGGATGGCCGGCGGGGGCGTCAAACGCGGTACGATCTACGGAGCCACCGACGAGTTCGGTTTCAAAGCGGTCGAAAACCCGGTTTCGATCCACGACTTGCACGCCACGATCCTACGCCTTATGGGGTACGACCATCAGAGGATGACCTACCGTTACGCTGGCCGCGATTTCCGCTTGACCGATGTCCACGGCCAAGTCATCGATGCGATCTGCGAACGCTAGGATTGAGTGTGCGTCAAAGACGCAAGTCGCTCTAGAATCTTCAGTGCTTCTCCCGAATCGATCGCGTGCTGGGCCCGCTGGGCCCCATCGAGCAACGAATGCGTCTTGTTCGAAACCCACAGCCCCGCTGCAGCATTCGCCACGACGATGTCCCGAGACGGGCCGGGTTGACCTCGCAAAATCTCCCGGATCCGCTCGGCGCTCTGCTCCGGTCCATCGACCACCAGTTGCTGCGAATCGATTTCGGGCAACCCAAAGCTTCGGTGGTCCCAAAACAGTTGCGTGATCATCCCATGCTGGATGTGCAAGACGCTCGTCTGGGCACTGAGGCTCACCTCGTCCATCCCATCGCTGCCCCTCACGACGATCGCCCCCTGGATCGGCAACTGCAAAAGCGTCGCAGCAAGCTTGGTTTGCAAATCCTCGCGGCCTGTGCCTAGGACCTGATAGGAAGCTCCTGCGGGATTGCACAAGGGACCCAGGTAGTTAAACAGCGTCGGAACTCCAAGCTGCCGACGCACCTGCCCCACGTACTTCATCGCCGGGTGCAAAAGGGGTGCAAAGCAAAAGCACAATCCGAGTTCATTCAAACATCGCTCCACACAGGGCCGGTCTGCTTCCACCGCAACTCCCAGCGAGCTGAGCACATCGGCCGATCCGGTCGCGCTGGTGATCTTTCGATTCCCATGCTTGGCCGTCGGCATTCCGCAAGCCGCAGTGACAATCGCACTGGCGGTCGAAATGTTGAACGTTCCCGAACCGTCACCTCCTGTACCGCAGGTGTCGAGCAACTCCGAATGCTTGCTCCGAATCGGAGTCATCATCATCCGCATCCCTCGGGCGGCTCCGAGCATCTCCGAGACCGATTCCCCCTTGGCCCGAAGCGCCAAAAGCAACCTGCTGATCTGCGAATCCTCGGCTCGACCCGCAAGCATCCAAATGATCGCTTGCTGCATCTGGTCGGGCGAAAGGTCCTGGCCCGCTTCAGCGGTTTGTATGAATTCCTCAAGCATGTTCGTAAGGTTATCTGCGGGCGACTAGCCCGCAAGGCCATTGGGAAGGTAAACTACACGGGGCGCGAACCGAGCATTGCCAAAAAGTACATCAGAAGTATTTGAGTCTATATGTCCAGAAAAGTCATTATCGATTGTGACCCAGGAATCGATGACGCCATCGCATTGATCATCGCTCTGTTCGATCCTCGACTCGATGTAGTCGCCGTAACGACCAGCGCCGGAACAGTCCCGGCCGACCAATCCGCACAAAATGTCCAGTCGCTGATCGAAAAACTCGATCCGCCAAGATTCCCGCGCGTCGGGCTCGGAACCGACCCAGAGGACGCTCCAGTGCTCGACGAAGCCGAACTCCACGGCGCCGATGGACTGGGAAACCTCGGACTCTCCCGCATCGATCGCCAGCACCTGATGCCGAGCGAAAAACTCATCATCGATCGCATCAAGTCCGACCCAGGGCGGGTGACGATCCTGTGCCTAGGACCTCTGACGGGAATCTCCAGAGCCATGCAAAGAGATCCGAGCATCATTTCCCAGATCGATCGGATCGTCGTCGTCGGGGGCGCTGTTCCAGGCCATGGCGATATCACTGCCGCCGCCGAATTCAATATGTATTTTGACCCCGCTAGCGCCAATCGTGTCCTTCGCTCTCCAACGACCAAATCCCTCTTGCCTCTGGAAATCGTTCAGCAAGTCCGCTTCGATCTGGATCTGATCGCAAGCTTACCTCTGAAGTACACCCGCGCCGGCGGTCTTTTGCACACCATGCTTTCGCACATGTTCCGGTCCTACCGGCAACTCCGAGGCATGGAGGCGATCGTCCTTAAAGGGGTCGTCGGGGTCGCCTATCTGCTCGAGCCCGAACTGTTCCAATGCGATCAGCATTCGGTGGCCGTTGAGGAACAAGGGGACGTTACCCGAGGGGCTACCATCGTCGATCGCCGCCCCCATGCGGCCGTCTCGCGGGATCTAGAGATCGTCTCTGGCGTCGATACTCAAAGTGTTCGAGACCTTGTCGTCCGCGCGCTTCGCTATGCGGGACAGTCCTCCGAATAGCCCATAGCACCCTTAAAAACCATTTTCATCCCGTCGATCAAGGAGCTTGCATGTCGAAAGTTTCGAGAACCGTCCACTTGGCCTTGGTCCAAATGACCACCCCCGGGTCGATCTCTGAGAATACTTCAAAAGCGATCGACCTTGTGCGAAAAGCCGCCAAGGCAGGTGCGAACATCGTCTGCCTGCAAGAGCTCTTCAACGCCCCGTACCCCTGCCAAAGCGAAGCACACGAACGCTTCGCGTGGGCCGAATCGATCCCGGGCCCGACAAGTGAAGCGATGAGCCGGGTAGCCAAAGAATGTTCGGTCGTCGTTACCGGCTCGGTCTTCGAACGCCGCGCCCAAGGCCTGTACCACAACACCGCATTGGTCTTCGACACCGACGGCAGCCAAGTCGGGTTCTATCGCAAGATGCACATTCCAGACGACCCGCACTACTACGAGAAGTTTTATTTCACCCCTGGTGATACAGGTTTTACCGTCGCGAAAACTAAATTCGGAACCATCGGTGTGGGCGTTTGCTGGGACCAATGGTATCCCGAAGCGGCTCGTTTGTTCGCACTTCGCGGTGCGGAAATCCTCCTGTACCCGACAGCCATCGGCTGGCTCGGCCCAGACAAAGACAGCGTCGGAAAAAGCCAACACGAAGCTTGGGAAACCATGATGCGGTCCCATGCGATCGCCAACGGCGTCTATGTCGCGGCAGCCAACCGAGTGGGCCAAGAGGATTCGATCGAATTCTGGGGAGCATCCTTTGCTTACGATCCAGCGGGAAATCTGCTCCACCGAGCTAGCCATTCCCAAGAGGAATTGGTCATGGTCCGATGCGATCTCGATTTCATCGATACCCAACGAACCTACTGGCCTTTCTTGCGAGATCGCCGCATCGAAGCCTACGGAGACCTCACCAAGCGTTGGGTGGATTCATGAAAGATACCAGCGCCGTCGAATGCGGTTACACCTGGCTCGCCGAGTGGGAACGGCACGAAGCGACCTGGATCGCTTGGCCCTACCGCGAATCGACTTGGCCAGGCAGACTCCAATCGATTCTACCGATCACGGAAAAAATCATCCGTACACTCGCCGAAGTCGAAACGGTCCACGTTTTGGGGGGTGCGAGCGAGACGTTTCAACTCGCAGCCGAAACGCTCGCTGGAGTCGAAAATGTCCACGTCCATCCCATCCCCACCAACGACGTTTGGATTCGCGACTACGGGCCTACCTTCTTGGTCAATCCAAAATCTAAAAAACTCGGAGCTGTCCGATGGATTTTCAACGCTTGGGGAAATAAATACCACCCCCACGATGACGATGCCAACGCATCGAAGCGAATCTGCGATGGTCTTGATTCCAAGGGGAAATGGCATTTTGACCCCCGGTCCAATACTGAACCGATCGCATCCTTCGGTTCCGATCTCGTCTGCGAAGGCGGAGCGTTGGAAACCGATGGAGAAGGAACCTTGCTATCGACCAGCAGTGCGGTCGTCACCGGTACAAGAAACCCCTACCGGAGCCACGAACAAATCGAAAGAGAGTTCAAGCGGATGCTCGGCATTGAGAAGGTGCTCTGGATCGACGGCGGGGAATTGGCCGGTGATGACACCGATAGCCACATCGATCAGCTCGTGCGATTCGTCAGACCGACGGTCGTGCTGGCTGCGGTATCGTCGACCTCCGACGACTCCAACGCTCCGCACTTGGCCAAGCAATACCAGGTTCTGCGAGAATCGACCGATGCGAAAAATCGCGAACTGGAGATCATTCCCCTTCGGACTCCCCCACCGAGGATGGTCCAAGGTCGACGGGTTCCCGAGAGCTACTGCAATTACTACCTGGGGAATGGGATCGTCATCGTCCCGCAATTCGGCTACCGCAGCACCGATTCGGCCGCCTTGGGGGTCCTTCAGGAACAATACCCGGACCGAGTGATCATTCCGATCGATGCCTCGGATTTTATCATTGGGCTAGGTGCATTCCACTGCGCAACCCAACAGCAGCCTGCCGTCTAGCAGGTCCATCGGGCTGCCGTCGTGCGTAAGCCGACGGTCAGCGACGTACGATGAGGTTTTCGACCCGTCTGTGAAGTGGCGGCAATCGATACGCACGGAGCTTCAAGTCCCCATCGAATCGGCGACCGAGTCAAATAACCCTCTTTTGACGCGGTGCTGACTGAGACTCGCTGCAAACCTGAGACTCACCGCAAAGGCGCAAAGGACGCGAAGGTAAACAGCCAGGGGAGGAAATGGAGGCTAGTGATTGATACCGGTTATACAACATCGAGCTTTCTTCCGAACGGATGACGCACACTCTGGATATTCGCTGAGTTCCTGACGCCTGACGCCTGACTTCACCGCGCTGGCGAACTGTCGTTGACTGATGGAGCGTTAGTCTTTAGGTGAACGCGAAGCGTTTGCAATCACAAGAAGCATAACAAACCAATTACGAAGAGAGCGAGAAGATTTGGAGCAATCACAAAAATGGTTAACAAAGCAAGGATCTTCTGCTCTACCGACCCTGCTCTGTTCCACCTATGTAATAGAATCGCGAAAACAGTCACCCAACAAACAAGTGAACCTATAAGCCAGGTAAACTTCTCGACGTTTGTCTCGCTTGATAGCAACCGTTCCAACGAAAGCCCACTAATTGCAAGCGCCGTCATGAGTACGACCATATGTGCTGGTGTACTGAGTTTATCAAGAAGCTGAATAAAGCCTGGCTTTGTTGATAAGGTGAATCGCTTGACATCTACCAATTCCAAGTTCCTCCAGTCCCCGCCCGTTTGCGCACCACAGTTCCGTCGATGTAGCTTGCATATACGTAGCGATACTTTGGCGTGCTCGCAGCGCCGCCGACTGGGTAGTCCGCGATCGTCTGCTGGTCCATCTGCACAAAGACCACCGAGCCACCCGTCCCGGATCGCGCGACTCGGCGTCCAAGCGCGTCGTACTGGA
>JAJTFB010000149.1 GCA_021300015.1 Pirellula sp.
GGACTTCAGGAGCAAATCTGGCTCGACGATAGGCTTGGCCAGGAGCATTCTCGCTCGGCGCCAGCGTATGCGGTTTCGCAACTGGCGGCCGAGAATCTGCAGGTCTAGTGCAAGCCGTACTGGCAAATCAGCTTTCGACCATTTCGGTCGAGGGCTTGGGGTTGCGACGACGCTCGTTTTCGCGAAGGAACATTTTGCGAAGTCGGATGACGTTCGGGGTTACTTCGACCAACTCATCGTCTTCGACATATTCGAGGGCTGCTTCGAGAAACAGTTGTCGAGGTGGCTTGAGGATGATGTTTTCGTCGTTTCCAGCCGAGCGGATGTTGGTGAGTTTCTTCTCTTTGGTTGGGTTGACGACCAGATCGTTATCGCGGGCGTTTTCCCCGACGATCATCCCTTCGTAGATATCATCACCTGGAGCGACGAACAGTTCGGCACGGTCTTGGAGAGCAAACAGCGAATAGGGGATCGCTTTGCCTGGGACCATGGAGACCAGCACGCCGTTGGCGCGTCGGGGCAGATCCGGTCCGATGGGTTGATACCCTGCGAAGCGGTGGTGGATGATTGCGGTGCCTTGGGTTGCATTGAGCATCCGGGTCCGAACGCCGATGAGGCCACGGGCTGGGATCGAGAACTGCAAGAGGGTGTATTCGCCGCGTGGGGTCATCGTTTCGAGGACACCGCGTCGATTTCCGACCATTTCCATCACGGGTCCGACCCGATCGGTGGGGACTTCGACGTTGAGGACCTCGAAGGGTTCATGGAGTTGTCCATCGATCTTCTTGAGGACCACGCGTGGCTTCGAGACGCTCATCTCGTAGCCTTCGCGGCGCATCGTTTCGATCAGGACCGAGAGGTGCAAGACCCCTCGACCTCGGACGGCGAACGTATCGGAGCCTTCGATCGGGGTGACGCGAAGGGCGACGTTTCGTTCGAGTTCTTTATCGAGACGTGATCGAAGTTGGCGGGTCGTGACGTACTTGCCGTCGCGGCCGGCCAAGGGAGAGGAGTTAATTCCAAAGACCATTTCGAGGGTTGGTTCGTCGACGCGCAGTCGTGGCAGCGGGTTGACTTGTCCACGGTTGCAGATCGTATCGCCGATTTCGATGTTTTCGATTCCGGTCACTGCGACGACGTCACCAGCGGTGGCCGTTTCGGTATCGACTCGGCTGAGCTTGTCGAAGAGTTGAAGGTTGGCGACTTGGGAGCCGACGACTTTTTCTTCCTTCGCGATATCGATCTGTTGGCCTTTGCGCATGGTTCCCGATTGGATTCGACCGATGGCGATACGCCCGACGTAATCGGACCAATCGAGGTTGGTGACGAGCAATTGCAAAGGGGCTTCGGGCTCGACGTCTGGGCCTGGGATTTTTTCGAGCATCATGTCCAGAAGAGGGATCATGCTGTCGCCTGGGACTTTCCAGTCCAGGGTGGCATAGCCGGATCGTCCCGAGGCGTAGATCACATCGAAGTGATCCATGAAGTGTTCGCCGCCGAGATCCACAAGGAGCATGAGAGCTTCCTCGACGACTTCGTCGCAGCGCGCATCGGGGCGGTCGATTTTGTTGACCACGACGATCGGCTTGACGCCGCTTTCGAGGGCCTTCGAAAGGACGAACCTCGTCTGAGGCATGGTCCCCTCGGCCGCATCGATCAGGACCAGCGCACCGTCGGCCATACGGACGACCCGTTCGACTTCCCCGCCGAAATCCGCGTGACCCGGGGTATCGATCAAATTGATTTTGATCCCCTTGTAATCCAGGGCGATGTTCTTCGAGAGGATCGTAATACCGCGTTCGCGTTCCAGATCGTTGCTATCGAGGATCCGCTCCCCTTGGAGTTGCGAATCGCGGTACTGACCGCTTTGTTTGAGCAAGCAGTCGACCATGGTGGTTTTGCCGTGGTCGACGTGCGCAATGATAACGATGTTTCGAATGTCTTGTCGTCGCATGAGAATCCAAGGGGGCGTTTGGAGGTTTGAAACGGATCAGCCTTCGTCCGCAGCGCGGAAGCTGCCGGTGAGGGTCGGGCTGTAGCGGCAGATCTGCTCGCCGGGAAAGTACAATGCTAGCTCTCGGGCCGCCGATTCCGGGGAATCCGAAGCGTGAACAAGATTCATCTGACGCGACGAGCTATAGTCGCCTCGGATCGTCCCTGGAGCTGCCTTCAAGCCGTTGGTCGCTCCGAGCATTTCTCGAATGACGCGGATCGCTTCGAGACCCTCGACCGCCAGGGCGACGATCGGTGCCGATGTGATGAATTCCTCAAGATTGGGATAAAACGGCTTCGAAACGTGTTCGGCATAGTGCTCGCGGGAAAGCGCAGGGGAGACCTGGAGCATCCGCATCCCGACGACGTTAAGACCTTTTCGTTCGAATCTCCCGATGATTTCGCCGATCAAACGGCGTTGAACACAGTCGGGCTTGAGCAAGACCAGAGACGTTTCCATGGTGAATTCTTCAAAAAACTAAAAACAAAGGGCTATGGAGAGTTAGACCAGAAGACTATCGGTGGGAATTGTCCCGATTTTTCACTCCAGGGCTAGGCGAAATGGAGCTTTTCGATTTTACCCGCCAACGATACCCTTCTAATAGAAATAACGTCTAGGAATCACTTGACCCAAGCCTGTGCCGGGCAGCTTGGCTAGCATTCCCGCCCTTTGCTCTACGATGGAAGCTTTATGAAATTTAAATTCCCAGTAATCATCATCGATGAGGATTTTCGCTCCGGAAACGCTTCTGGACTGGGGATTCGAGCTTTGGCCGAAGCCATCGAACGCGAGGGGGTCGAGGTCGCCGGGGTGACCAATTACGGGGATCTTACGCAATTCGCCCAGCAGCAGAGCCGCGCCTCGGCCTTCATCCTTTCGATCGATGACGATGAATTTGCCACCGAGACATCGATGCACGCGGCGTTGGCCAACCTGCGTCAGTTCATCTCGGAGATCCGCTTCAAAAACGCAGATATCCCCATTTTCCTCTACGGCGAGACCCGTACCTCGCGCCACATCCCCAACGATATTCTGCGAGAGCTTCACGGCTTTATCCATATGTTTGAGGACACACCCGAGTTTGTCGCTCGGCACATCCTCCGCGAAGCCAAAGCTTACGTCGAAGGACTCGCGCCTCCGTTTTTCCGCGCGATGATCCACTATGCCCAAGACGGATCATACTCCTGGCACTGCCCTGGGCACTCCGGGGGCGTGGCCTTCCTCAAAAGCCCCGTCGGGCAAATGTTCCATCAGTTCTTTGGCGAAAACATGCTCCGAGCCGACGTGTGCAACTCGGTCGAAGAACTCGGCCAACTCCTCGACCACACTGGCCCGGTGGCGGCCTCGGAACGCAATGCGGCTCGGATCTTCGGCGGCGATCACTGCTTCTTTGTGACCAACGGAACCTCGACTTCGAACAAAATCGTCTGGCACTCGACGGTCGCCAACGGGGACATCGTCGTGGTCGACCGCAATTGCCACAAATCGATTCTCCACTCGATCATCATGACCGGAGCCGTACCGGTCTTCTTGACCCCAACGCGAAACAACCTGGGGATCATCGGTCCGATTTCCAAGGAAGAGTTCTCGCTCGAGAGCATCCAACGCAAAATCGACGCCAATCCGTTTGCCAAAGAGGCGCAAGCCAAGCACCCGGATCGCAAGCCCCGAATTCTGACCATCACTCAAAGCACCTACGACGGGATCCTCTACAACGTCGAGCAACTCCGCACGATGCTCGACGGCCGCATCGGCACGCTCCATTTCGACGAAGCCTGGTTGCCCCATGCGGCATTCCATCACTTCTACAAAGACATGCACGCGATCGGCCCGAATCGCCCCCAACCCGAAGAGTCGATGATCTTCGCCACCCACTCGACCCACAAACTCCTGGCGGGGATCTCCCAAGCTTCGCAAATCCTCGTGCGCGAACCGCTCAACAAGAAGCTCGATCGCCACACGTTCAACGAAGCCTACCTGATGCACTCCTCGACCTCACCGCAGTATGCGATCATCGCCTCGTGCGACGTCGCAGCGGCCATGATGGAACCTCCCGGTGGAACCGCTCTGGTCGAGGAATCGATCATGGAAGCGATCGATTTCCGACGCGCCATGCGGAAAGTCGACGACGAATGGGGCGCCGACTGGTGGTTCAAAGTCTGGGGACCAGACCAATTGGTCGAAGAGGGCATCGGTGAACGCGAAGACTGGGTCCTCAAGGGGGACGAGGATTGGCACGGCTTTGGCAAGCTCGCCGATGGCTTCAACATGCTCGACCCGATCAAAGCCACCGTCGTGACCCCGGGACTCAATGTCTCGGGCCAGTTTGCCGAGACAGGAATCCCCGCCTCGATCGTCACACGCTATCTTTCCGAACACGGTGTGATCGTCGAGAAAACAGGCCTCTACTCGTTCTTCATCATGTTCACCATCGGAATCACCAAAGGACGATGGAACACGCTGGTGAGCGCTCTGCAGCAGTTCAAAGACGATTACGACAAGAACCAACCGATGTGGAAAATCCTCCCCGAGTTCGTTCAGCAATACCCTCAGTACGAACGGGTTGGGCTCAAGAATCTCTGCCAACGGATCCATGACACCTACAAGGCCCACGATGTGGCTCGCGTGACGACCGAGATGTACCTCTCGCCGATGCAGCCTGCGATGAAACCCTCCGACGCCTTTGCCATGATGGCCCACGACGAAATCGACCGTGTTCCAATCGATCAACTCGAAGGCCGCGCGACGGCCGTCCTGCTGACCCCCTACCCACCCGGTATCCCCTTGCTCATCCCCGGCGAACGCTTCAACAAATCGATCGTTGAGTACCTGCGGTTTGCCCGCATGTTCAACGAGAAGTTCCCAGGCTTCGATACCGACATCCACGGGTTGGTCGAAGAAGTTCAAGACGGCAAGTGCGAGTATTTTGTCGACTGCGTACGAACCTAAGCATCCCGCAACGACGATGTTCCGATCGCTCTACGAGCCCCTATGCCAAACGGCGAACGATTCCGGGGACCATGTCGCTTGGATCGTTCCACAGAACGGCTCGATACGATCGATTCGATGGAGCGAACTTCGACTCGACGTCGATCGTTTGGCCTGCTGGCTCGAATCCAACGGCGTAAAGCCTCAGGACCGCGTCGTCAACACCGAGCCCAACTCGCTCGGCTGGGCCATTCTCGATCTGGCCTGCGCTGCGATCGGTGCAATCCACGCCCCGATCGACCCCCGCTGGACAGAACTGCAAACGGCCCAAGCGATCGAATCGCTCGAGCCTCGCGCCGTGTTCGGCATCCAACATCTCCAGATCGCGACGGCTCTCGAACAAGCCACCTCGATGCCCAAGACCTCGCAGCAGTCGCGATGGCAAGAGGCGGTCCGAACCGACCAGACGGCCAACATCCTCTGGACCTCGGGAACCTCG
>JAJTFB010000150.1 GCA_021300015.1 Pirellula sp.
TTTCGGCCCAGCTCGTTTCGGCCCGCTCCGTGGGGTTTCCCTAAAATCCGTTTCGCCAGATTTTGACCCAGCGAATTTTGACCCTGTAGAGTCTCGGCCGCCTCGTGAGGTTCGGTCTGCTTCTGAGCGAGGTCGGCTTGGACGACCGCGATTCGGAGCACCTTGGCGCTGCCCACCTTGGCGTGGCCCACCTTGGCGTGTGTCTTGGGTGTCCTGGGAGTCGGCTAGACCTGCTCCATCGGAGCGACGCGAGCCGGCGCGTGGATTACCTGCGCGGGGACTACCGGCGCGTGGTTTCGCGGCTTTGCCGGCTGGCCGTTTACCTTTGGGGCCTCGGGCCGGCCGTTGGGAATCGTCTGGATCGAACGACTCGTCTTCGAATAGATCGTCGTCGGGATCGTTGAGTTCGAATTCGAAGCCCTCGGACTCGGTTGCTTGTTCTTGGCCGATGACGGTTCCGGCGGGACGACGTGGCATGAAGAAAAACTCTTCACCGGAGTCTTTGCGCGAAGGGCGGCTTGGTCCAAGATCGCGCACGAGGATCAGAGGTTCGGTTTGGCCGAGGTCCGGTTGGCTTTGGTCGTCTATTCGATCGTCGTCATCGAAGTCTTCTTCGGTTGCAAATGGGTTTTGAGCAAGGCTCGGGAGTGTCTCCCTGGATCGTTCTTTGGGGGCTTTTGTGGATTTGCGATCCGGGAGGTTGCCCTGGGGTTTGTCGGCCTGGTGTGCATTCGCCTTGGGGGATCTGGAGCGCGGGGAATCCTGCTCGGTCGATTCTGATTCTTGGCTAGCAGAGGCGAGTTTCTTGCGAGCTTTTCGAGCGGCTTTGCGTTCGCGTCGGATTTCCTCGACGGCTTGATAAAGGCCTTGGACTTCGTGGTTTGAAAGGGGGCGGTAGGCTCCTTCGGGCAGATCGGAGAGTTTCAGTGGCCCGATGGCGATTCGTTTGAGGGAGACGACTTTGTGTCCGAGGCGAGCCAGTACGCGTCGGATTTCCCGGTTCTTGCCTTCGCTCAGGGTGATTTCGATTTCGGTGCTCGATTTGCGAACTTTTTTAAGCTTGGCATGATCGACTTGGGCTTTGCCTTCTGCGAGGTAGATTCCTCGTTCGAGTCGCTTGAGCGCTTCGAGTTCGACTTGGCCTGCGACGATAACCGAATAACGTTTGGGGATCTCGTGTTTGGGGTGGGTCAGTTGCTGGGCCAATTCGCCGTCGTTGGTCAGGATGATCAGGCCGGTGCTGAACGCATCGAGTCTACCGACTGGGAACAAGCGAAATTGGTTGGGGACAAAGTCGATGACGCGCAAGCGACCCTGGGGGTCTCGATTGGTGCACAGGACACCTTCGGGTTTGTGGACAGCGAAGTAGACGGGTCGATATTGTTTGAGCAGTTCGCCATCGACGCTGATCGAAGCGGTGCTCATGTCGACTTTGATACCGACTTGAGTGACGACTTTCCCGTCGATTTCCACGCGGCCTTGTTCGATCAATTCATCGACATGTCGGCGCGAGCCCAAGCCGGCGGCGGCCAGGACTTTATTGATCCTCTGCAAGTCGGCAACGGGTGGTTCGTTCTCTGTGGGTTTCTTGTTCGTCGGTGATTTCTTGCGGGGGGATGCTTGGGGCTCGGAGCTGGGTTTGGCTTTGCGAGGTGACATGGCGAACGTTCCTTGGTGCGATCTCGTGAATACGGTGTTTTTTGGATGTGTTTTTGGTGATGCGAATTTTTTGCTATCGCGAAGGCTATACCGAAGTAGGGTCGTTGATGGGAAATCCTCGGTCTAGCTCCTCTTTGGTTTAGCTTGTGGGTGGTTCGAGGGCAAATTCTCGAACTTCTCCCTCGATGGTCGACTGCCAGACTTGTTGCGATTGGAGGTCCAAAGCGGTGAGCCATTTACCGCCGTAGCAGAACGTATCGATGCAGGTCAGGTGAGGGAGTTGGACGATTTGGCCTTCGGGGTGATGGGTATGTCCCATGACCACGTGCTTTCCGGAGAAATGGGGTTTGGGGGTCTGTTGGGAGATTTTGACCCATCTCAGGAGGTCGACCGATTGGTTTTCCATCTTCATTTGAGAGTCGTAGTTGGCATGGACGATGATATGCGATGGGGATTCGTAGTAGGGGAGAAGCGATTCGAGGAATTCGCGGTGGGAGGTTGGGATCACCGACAGGTCGCCGACAAAGCCGTAGCTTTCCATAGTTTTGTGTCCCCCGTGGTTGAGCCAGCCGAAGGGTTCGCGTCGTCGGTCGAGGACCGAGAGCATCATTTCTTCATGGTTTCCCATGAGTGGAAAAAGCTGTGTCTGGGATTTGAGTTCCATGAGCCGTTCAATGACCCCTTTGGAGTCTGGTCCTCGGTCGATGTAGTCTCCGACGGTCACGACAATGTCCTCTTGGGTCGGGCCGATGGCGGCAAGAAGGGCGTCCAAGGCGCCGAGGCAGCCGTGGATATCGCCGATTGCGATGGTACGTGTCATGGAAAAATCGAGGAGTACGAAAGGAAGCAAGGCTAGGGGAGTGGCGTGCCAGGGATCGCCGCGTCTGAACAAGATAGGTTCAAAGCGGCCTATCGACTACGTCAATTCCTTGAGCAATGTCGCAAAGGACGCTTGGGTTTGGCCTGAAAGGGGCTAAAATTCGGGTGTTTGCCTCCAAGCTCCCCAGTAGCTGATTCCAGTAGCTGATTCCTGGGGCTCACTCCTGGGGCTTACACCTGTGGCACTATGGTCAGGACATCGACGCATGCACCCGAGTTGTCTTCCTTTGGAAAAGCTAGAGCAGCAGTGCCGATGGAGTTTTTCCCGCGCCAGCGGCCCGGGCGGGCAGCACCGCAACAAGGTAGAGACGGCAGCGACGATCGAGCATCTTGCCAGTGGGATCCGGGCAAGTGCCAGCGAGGAGCGATCCCAGCAGAGGAATAGGCAGGTTGCTGTGCACCGGCTTCGATGCGCTTTGGCGGTCGAATACCGGGAGACTGCTCCGCAAGCGGGTCTGTCAGCGGGGGGGCTAGTCCCGTCGCCGGGGGGCTCGGAGTTGTGGCGGACGTATTGCCTTTCGGGTCGGATTCGGATTTCCGAAACCAACGAGCATTTCCCGTCGCTTTTGGCGGAGCTCATCGGCGATGTCTTGGCAGACGGTTTGGACCTATCGAAGACCGCCGAGCGGTTGGGAACTACGTCGACTCAGTTGGTGAAGTTTTTTTCGATCTACCCGCCTGCCTTGGTCCGGATCAACCAAGGGTTGGTCGAGCAGGGTTTTTCGCCTCGTGTCGCGCCATCGAAGCGTTAGATTCGATCGCTCTGTGGGGCGATTAGGAACCGATCTCAACTCGGCGTTGCCCGAGTTGTTCTTGGAGACGTTGGACGATGCTCGTGTGCATTTGGCTCACTCGGCTTTCGCTCAAGTCGAGTGTCGCGCCGATTTCCTTCATCGTCATCTCTTCGTAATAGTAGAGAATAATGATCAAGCGTTCGTTGCGATTGAGACCTTTGGTGACCAGACGCATCAGGTCGCTTTTGCCGGTGCGGCGCGTGGGGTCTTCACTGCGTTTGTCTTCGAGGACATCGATTTCCCGGACGTCTTTGTAGCTATCGGTCTCGTACCATTTTTTGTTCAACGAGACGAGTCCAACGGCCGAGGCGTCGACTTTCATCTTTTCGAGTTCGTCGATCGAGATCCCCATGTACTCGGAGAGTTCGTGGGTTGTCGGAGCGCGACCGTACTTGGCCTCGAGAAGTTTGGTCGCTTCGTTGAGTTTGCTGGCTTTGCTGCGGACGAGTCGAGGGACCCAGTCCATCGTGCGCAGTTCGTCGAGCATGGCGCCGCGGATACGTGGGACGCAGTAGGTTTCGAATTTGACCCCGCGTTCCATATCGAACGCATCGATCGCATCCATCAGGCCGAAAATCCCGGCGCTGACTAGGTCGTCGAGTTCGACACCTTCGGGAAGCTTCGAGCGAAGTCTTTCGCCGTTGTAGCGAACCAGCGGTGTGTATCGTTCGATGAGTTGATTTCGAAGAGGGATGTTGGTCGGATCGGCTTTGAACTTTACCCAGACCTCGGTCATATCAGCATTTTGAAATGCGGTCGATGCCATCCGAACCTCCATGTAGTGTTTGCTTAAATGTCCATAACCCGCTAGGCGAGTCGACCCCGGGGACTCTAACGAGTTGATCGAGCCGATTCCACATCAGTTCATCAAAGATTCGTAAATCGGGTTTGTCTGCCTTGCCCAGATTGCCGAATCGCCGTTAACGTGAGGTGGGAAACAAGCTCCCGGTGGTCCACCCGAGGACCGATGCGATGAGCATCGCTGCTAGGCCTGCAAGAAGCGTCCGTTCGGCATCCATGCCTTGAGCGCATCCGAGCATGAGCTGGACGATCAAGGCGGTGTAGCCGAAAGTAGCTGCTGTCCTGTAGGCCATCGCTGTCCTTGCGAGTCTGATTTACAATTCCTATAGATTTCCATACCTGCGATCGCGAACCGAGCCGGTGATGTTTCGAGGAGTTTTGCTCCCAAAAATCAAACTACACTTTGTCCGCAAACTTTCTATCGGCGTAGAATGTGCTGACTCTGCAGGCAATTCAAGATTTTTTAACGACTCCTAACCGCTACAGCCGGAACAAACCCCCCAATGTCTAAGCAACACTCGCCTGGATTTCTCAAGATCGTTCAAGAAGCCCGAGCCAACATCGCCGAATGCTCCGTCGTAGAGCTCAAGGACAAGCTCGCTTCGGATCCAAAAGCCGTACTGATCGATGTGCGCGAGGAGAGCGAGTTTGCGGCCGGTCATGTGCCAAACGCTGTGCACTTGAGCAAAGGGATCCTCGAACGAGACATCGAGACGCGGTATCCAGACCCAAGTACTGCGTTGTACTTGCTTTGCGGAGGCGGCTATCGCTCGGCGCTGGCTGCCGATAGTTGCTATCCGACCGTTTGACGATTAGTGACCCTCTGATCCTTCGTCTTCCCAAAGCCAACCTAGCGCCGTATGAAAATCCAACGCGTGGCCTGGACCGGACCATCGAACTACGCCCTGGACCCCAACATCCTGGCCCCCAACACTCTGGGCTACCGATGCATAAGTCCTGCGAAAATCAATCTGTTCCTTGAAATCCTTGGCAAGCGATCCGATGGCTATCACGATTTGGATACGGTGATGCTGGCCATCGACCTTACCGACACCCTTGAAATCTACCCCCGGGACTCTGACGAGCTTACGATGGAGCTCGATTTATCGGAGGCTCAGCAGGTGGGCCAAAGGGAGCTTGCTCGGCTCGATCCGACTTGGGATATCCCCACGCAGGCTTCTGATACGAGTTCCAATTCTGGTTCTGGAACGAATCTTGTCCTCGAAGCGCTCGGTGCGCTGCGTCGCGCTTTGGATTCGGACCCGGTTTCCTGGTCGGACAGGGGCAAGCGATGCGGGGCGCATGTGGTATTGAGGAAAAGGATTCCCAGCCAAGCTGGACTCGGGGGGGGCAGTTCCGATGCGGCAGCAGCCTTGGTGTTGGGCTCATTGCTATGGCAAGAGCGGTTCGATATCGCATGGCTTGCTCGGATCGCTATGCAACTCGGAAGCGACATCAACTTCTTTCTCGAGGGTCACAACGGCACGAGCTGGACGGCGCGTTGCACCCAGCGCGGAGAGATCGTCCATCCCATCGCCAACCTTATACCGATCCATGGATTGGTCGTTCATCCGCCGTCGGGTTGTCCGACGGGCAAGGTCTTTGCGCATTTGCAAGGAAGTCTCGATGAGCGAAGTGTCCGAGAGACTCCCGATCGCTTGATCACGTTTCTTGAGTCTCCAAAGGTAAGCGATCCGATGGGCAGTGATCATCAAAGAGCGATCGGCAGGAATGCGCAGTACATGCCAGCACAGTTGGCTCGGCTGCTGTATAATCGTCTTGAGACCGCAGCATCGCAAACCACGCCGTGGATCGAACGGACTTCTCGAAGGATCGATCGGTGCGATTTGCTCGGTCAGTGCCTTTGCGGCAGCGGATCGGCTCGGTTTGCCTTGTGCTCCGATCGAGCCCAGGCCGAAGCTTTGGCGTTGGAGTTGCAGAGGGAAGGAGAGTTTCGAGCTTATCCGTTTTCCGCGTGGACCAGCCCAGCACTAGGCAAGCAAGTATCGATCATGACCCATTCGCGAACCTGAACCCCGATTCAACGGACTGAGTGCAGCATCACGATGGAAATAACTGAGGTTCGAATCAAACTGATGGATTCCTCGGAGGATCGCCTTCGGGCTTTCTGTTCGATCACTTTGGACCATGCTTTTGTGGTTCGGGATTTGAAGATCATCGAGGGCTCGAATGGGCCTTTTGTTGCGATGCCCAGTCGCAAGATGACCGCGAGGTGTGGTCGGTGCGGTTCGAAAAATCACATGCGGAGCAATTACTGCAACCAGTGCGGCAAGCGTTTGCGAGGGGCCCAGGACCTTCAGGACATCGAAGGGGCATCCAATAAGCTTTATGCCGATATCGCACACCCGGTCAACCAAGCTTGCCGCGACTTGATCCAGCATGCCGTGATACGCGAGTACCGACTGGAGCTCGAGCGGGCCGTGCAGCCCGGGTACGTTTCCCGGTACGACGAGGAGTACGTTGAGTACATCCCCCATTCGGTTTCGACACCGAGCATCATCCCACGACCGCACATGCTCGACAAGCCGAACGAAGCGGGTACACCGAACGAAGCAGGCAAGCAGACTGAAGCAAGCAATCAGACTGAAGGAGGCACAGCCGGCCAAATTTTGCCCCCTGAGAACCCCTTTGGCGACGGGATTTTCTAACTCCTCGTAGGGGGGGATCTGGGCCGAAATCCGTGGGCTTAGGTTGATCAGGCCGTTTCGTCAAAAAGCCAAGCCAATTAGCGTTGGCGATGCAGTGAGGGTTTGATGGATTGCTTTACGGCAGGACCCAGTTTGAATTTATTTCCGAGGAAATCAGCGATTGTTTCTAGAATTGGTTCCGGATCTGAAACCAACTTGGTGTAATCAACTTCCAGCAGTTCAACTTGCTTGAGTTTTTTAAACGCCTCTCGAATGGCTTGACTATGTTTCTCTTGAGCAATCGCCAATTCGCTCGCTTTTTGCTTAGGCTCGATCCCCTTGCGTTTGAGCATGGCAAATTGAGAAGCGACGACCTGCTCGATTGGCCTAGTCATATAAATGATTCTGTACCGATGCATTCGTGGCATCGCTGGGAGCAATGCAGAAATGACCTTGATCACCTTGCCGTTGGCTTGCTTGAGAATACCGGGTTCTTTTTCGACGCGTTTGATCGCTTCCCACTCCCAGTAACCCTCGGGATTGTCCTCGTCGGCCTGGCGTTGGCCATCGGTCATCGGTTCGATACCTCCGGCTCGCAAGATTTGCATCATTACCGAGGTTCCCGAGCGAGGTAGCCCCGAGACGATGGTCAAATCGAGCGGTTCGTCACCTTGCAAGATCTGCGTGGCAGGACGCTCGAGCCTCTGCGATTCGCGTTCCATTGCGGCCCGCATAATACGATCTCGCTGATCGCTTTGCTGTTCCTTAGCCTGCTGCCGCATCCGTCGAGCTTGATCTAACATTTGGTTCGATTCCTCGTACATCCCCATAAGTTTGTAAACAGCCGACAAAAAACGATACGTAGGGGGGTGAAGTGGAGCAAGTCGTATGGCGTTGCGAAAGGCATTTGCCGCTTGCAAATAACGATGGGTGCGAGACAAGGCGAGCCCCAAATTGATGTGTGCCATCGGGCTTGAGAAATTCAAATCAATCGCTTCGAGTGCGCTTTCGATGCAGGCTTCGTTCTCGTTCCGGTGCAACTGGCACCGAGATAGGATCGCCCACCCCCGGGCATATCCTGAGTCGAGCTCTAAAATTTCCCGGACCACTTTCTCTGCATCATCCCAACGGCGCAGATCAAGGTAGGTCATTGCAAGTTGCTCGCGCAATCCCACGTAGTTGGGGGACCGATTCTGGACCTCCTGAAGGTACTCTAAAGCTCGATGAGGCTCTTCCATCTGCTGGGCGATGCTCGCCCTGATCAATCCGACTGCATCGAGACTCTTGAACCCTAAGACCGAGGCGTCGATGATCTTCGTCGCCTGCTCAGTAAGCCCGAAATGCAGCAGGCACTGCGTGAGCCTCTGAGCGATGTCCGGCCGAAGAGGTGAAGCGTCATAGGCCTCTTCGAGCAGTGGTAGGGCTTCTTCGTGTCGGCCCGAGTGCAGTAGCGAGCAGGCCAACTGCCAGCGGTTCTCATTGCTCGTTTGTTCTAGGGCGGATTGGTTGTCTGAGGGAAGCTCGCCGATATAGCCCAATTCCACAAAGTGATCGAGCATCGCCTTGCGATCATCGTCTTGGAGTTGCCAGGACGCAGAACCATGCGGCTCGGTTCCGGGGGTCTCATAAGAATCGCAATCCTCAGGGATTTCGGTGGATTCCAGCGAGTCGTATAAAACCCTGCCCATCATGTCTTGAGCTCGGGGCAAACCGAACCAACCTAAAATAGTAGGTGTGATATCGGGTAAGCTTGCACCAAAAATGGGACTGTCGTTTTTGCGGAAACCATGACCACAAGCAGCAAGGATCCCGAATGGGCGATGCCATGCGACAATCCCAGCTGGGATGTTCGGAACAAATCGAGGTCGAAGATGATCGCTGTGGAACCCATGGTCTGATAGGACCATGACACCAGCTTCGGGACCTGCAAGATCGACCAGCCGAGCGAGCATCAGATCGTGCAGTCGGTAGATGCTGTTGACGACATCGTAGTAGTGCTCGAAGCCCTGCTCGGGGACTCCTTGCATCCGAGGAGGATGGAACGGCATAAAGACATGACTGATCTCGTCGATGGCTCGAAAGTAAACCATCGTCAAATCCCATTCGTCATGTTCCATCAACCAAGTTGCTGCGGCTTGCACGCTGAAGGTTTCCGCCAGCTTTTGTGCGAGCAAACGCAACCTGTGGTCCTTGGCCTGATCGATCGCTTGGGGATCTCTCACAAACATTCGTAGAACTTCGCCGCTCATTTCTGATGGGCTTAGACGCAGCGAACTCAGTGGATCAGCGAGCGTTTCCGGCCAGTAAGTCCCAGCCGGTGGTTCAGGCCATTGGCTGGGTTTTTCGGGCGCTTTGCTAGGGGCATGGGCAAACAGATTCGATACGAGTTTGACGTTCGGGTCCTGCTCGCCTTGGGTAGCGAACCAAGAGACCAGATTGGTTTTCAGGCCTCTTTCAGAGAGGATGTTCCAAATGGCTTTGCATTGTCGCGTCGCGGCCGAAACCGGAACGATCCGTCCCTCTCGCACCTCTGTAAAGCCATGCACGCCGTGCTCGGCAGCATGGCGTCCGGTTGCGATCGTCGTCCAGAGCATGGGAGACAAGGATGGCTCAAGAGTTCGCAGATCTCCATGAACACCTTGGGCGACGATGCGTTGCATCGTCGGCATCTGGCCCCCTTGCATCAGCGGCTTGATAATCTTCCAGTCGGCTGAATCCCAGCCGACGACGAGCAATCGACGTTTGGGCATTTAAGCGGCGGATTCCTCGCGAAGTTTTTGCACACCGCTTGCCCCTGATGCCAGATTCAGCAAGGACTCAGGTGCCGAGGGTTCATCGCGTTTTCGAGCGCGGCGATTGGCAGCAACCATCAATCCAAACAGTCCAGAGACGACCGCTAAGCTCCCTGGCTCGGGCACTGCAGCAGCACCGGTATCGCCAGCCAGGATTGGGGTGTTGAGGTCTTTCTCAAAGGCAAAACCGGTGACAGTCAACCCGCCCTCGCTGGAAAAAATTTGCACCCAACCGTAATTGACCCCCCCACCCCCGACATCGAGTCGCAATGGAATGAAAGTGGGCCCTAAAGTCTCGCTTCCAGCGGTACTACTGGGTCCGCTAGTAGTAAGAAAGTCGAAATTACCACCAATCAATGCTTCGGATATCTCGCTATTACGATTGACCGCTACGGCCGAATAACCGTTTTCAACAAGAAACTGAATACCCCCTCCGCTCGCCATGTAGAAAAAAGGGGAAACAGGTAAGAAGCCAAAAGCACTACCTAATTGGGATCCTAGAGTATAGGTGCCAGCATTCAAATCGATCTCACCAAAAACAGTTATGCTGTTGCTGACCTGCAGATCGGGATTGACATCGAAGTACACAATACCAGCATCAGCTGAGCCTTGGGAAATCAGGGCGGAAACCGCGCCAGCGATAGCTGTGATCTTGGAGTAGGAAAGGAGTTTT
>JAJTFB010000049.1 GCA_021300015.1 Pirellula sp.
CTTGCCGTATCGCTCAGACAAGCCCGATAGGCCGGACCTGGAAGCTCCTGGCGATGGTTGGCCAGGGTGTGCCTGAGACGCTCGCGGTGGTAGTAGCGACGAAGCACCTCAAGGGCCGCTGCATCCTCCTGGGTCCCTAGGAGCTCGCGTTCGAGCTCCCCTTGAGCTTGGGCTGTCGGATCGTCCGCCGTCTCGATGCTCTGGATCCAAGCCAACGCCTCGGGATCGACGTCGAGCCATTCGATCGGACTTTCGATGCAATCCTGCGGAGAACGGTTCGCGTCAGATTGGTTCAAGGTGTGCTTTGCGGTCGATCAAGATCGGGATCGGTCGGGAACAAAATCGATTCGGAAAACTCCTCACCCCGGCAGAGCACCAATGCTCCGTCGGTGCCCATCTGGACGGCTTGGACTCCATGATACCTTGTGAGCTCCAACGTGGCTAGAAAGGTAGCGATCAAAGCACTTTTATGCATACCCGGCTCGAAAAAGTCCTGCAATTCCAGAGACTCGCCCGCCACAAGCTGCTGGTGGATCCGCTGCATGTAGACCTGGATCGGTGTGTTGTCGTAGGTGATCTCCTGCGTGGGTGACTTGTACCTAGCCTTGAGAATCCGGCCAAAAGCGCTGACCAAGTCCCAGACCTCGATCCGGGCGATCGACAATTCCGAATCCGGTGTCCGGCGTCGCGGCTCGTGCGTCTGGAGCCGCCCATAACGAAGCTGCCATTGACGGCTCTGCTCGTCGAGCACGCTGGCCAAGTCCCGGAAGCGTTTGTACTGAACCAAACGCTCGATCAGGTGGCCCGAGGACCCGTTGGGATCTGCGAGTTGCTCTTCGGCACTCTCCGAGGCGCTCTGAGGCAAGACCTGCATGGCCTTGGTCTCCATCAATTGGCTCATCACATCGATAAACTCGCTGACCTCCTCAAGGTCCAGTTCCGCCAAAACCTCGACGAACTCGCAGTACTGCTTGGCGATCCTCGCAAGGGGAATCGACTCGATGTCGAGCTCCTCGCGCCGGATCAAATACAAAAGCAAATCCAGCGGTCCGTAATAGCAGGGCAAGTCCACATCGAAGACGACCATTGATCAGATGCCCCTTTGCAGAGGACCCTTTATCGGGTGATCCCGGCAGAGAACTGGAAGACTTGACGTTCGTCGGTATCGGCATAAGCGACTGGCACCGAGAAATCGAATGCCAAGGGAGCCGGTCCCAAGGCCGGTACTGCGATGCGAAACCCTAGACCAGGCGCGACGCGGAAGTTTTTCCAATCGATATTGATATCCCTTTCGATCGTTCCATAGTCGACAAAGGCCACCATCCGCAGCATGTCGTCGGCAGTGATCGGAAACATGTACTCAAAGGTGCCGAGGAACTGAAACCGACCCCCGACCCGCACGTCGTCCTCTGCAGGTCCAGCCCCACGAAACTGGAATCCTCGCAAGGTCGAAAAACCCCCGGCAAAAAAGTTCTCGAAGATAGGTTGGTCCGCTCCTGCGAATCCGGTGCGAATCGCCGAAGTGAAGGTGTGCCGTCCTGAACCGTCGGCTCGCTCGCGAACCAAAAAGTACTTGCTGAAGTTGATTTGCCCACGAGGGAAATCGAACTCTCCAAAGACTTGGTCGTAGATCAGCTCGAGCAAATGCCCTTCGGTCGGCAAAAATGGGCTGTCGCGCGTGTTGTGCGCCAGTCGAAATCGAGCCGTGTACAAGTCGTTGCTTCCGAGCGTCCGTTCCAAGTCTTCGACCCCACGAACTCGGGGATTGAACATCTTGACATCTTCACCTCGCAACTCGGTCGATACCGACAAGTCCGGGGTGATGTCATAGCCCAAGGCGACTCGCCCCCCGAGCCGCTGCTCGGACCAATCGCGGTAGAAACGGGTGAAGTAAAACCCACCGACCGAAAGACTAAAGGGGGAGTATCCGAACAGATTCGGTTCGGTCCAGTTCATCGTATAACGCTGGACCTGGTTGCCAGGCATCAGTTCGAGCCTGAAGTTTTGGCCAGCGCCGCGAAAAGCGCCATTGAACATGTCACTCGGACGGCCAGGGAGACGAAACAGGTCGAAGTTTCGCTCTTCGATCACAAGCTGCCCGGCGACCCCCAAGTCGCTGTTGACCGACCCACCGAACGACACACGTCCCGTCTGGCCTTCCGATACGTACACGTCGATCGGAGCGTTTCGGACCGTCGGATCGTATCCAAAGGGTGGGGCTCCGGTGGCCCCCAAACTCGGGTCGATGGCCCAAGGCTGATTCAGCGGGGGCATCGGTTGGTTCATCGGTCCGGGAATCATCGGCGACTGGGCAGGGGCCTGCATGCCTGGCTGGGGATAACCCGGCGGAGCCGCAGGCGGATAACCCGGCGGAGCCGCAGGCGGATAACCAGGCGGAGCCGCAGGCGGATAGTTCGGCGGATAAGCACCAGGGTTGCCCGTAGGGGGTGGCAAGGGCGATCCCCCGAACTGGGCAATGGCCATCGCCGTTTGCATCAAGCAGATGCAAACACCCGCGACCATCCGCGCGGCGAGTCTTGAGCGATCTTTGATTGTGTACGTTTGCATCATGCGTTGGCTCGTGTGGATCCTTCGGATGGTCCAGGGCATCTACGGCGTTGGAGAACGGTCGGACTCGACTGGGCTGACCTCGATGCGAGGGACTTCGCCTCGCGTCGGATCGGTATTGAAGATCGTCGAATACACCAGTCGTCTGCGACCGGCATCCAACTCCCGTTTGTCGATGATCTCTCCGGGCCTGAGATTTCGCAAAGGCTGCAGGACCACATGACGACGGGTAAAATCTCCGTCGATATGCACGCGGATGTCGCTGGCGCGATAGACATCCCCTTCCTTGACTTTGTAGACGATATCGACCATCCGTTTGTCCGGCTGATAGACCACCTCCCCCTCGACCTCGCAGTAGATGTGGCCTTGAGCCCCATAGACGTCCAAAAGAAACCGTTCGTCTTGAAGCTTCTTGGTCAAAACAAATGGCTCTTGGGCTTTGAGCTTCATGCTCGGCAAGAGTTCCTCGGCGTTGTAGCGTTCGGTCCCGGCGATCGAAACGGAGGCCACGCCGTAGCGGTCGCCTTCATAAATCACAAACGCCACGTCGACGAAATCCCCCTCGGAGTTGTAGCTCTTTTGATAATCGACTTTGGCGTCGAAGTACCCCAAGGCGCGGTAGTAGCCCAGGAGCGTGTCGCGATCCTCGTCAAGCTTCAGATCCGAGCAGATATTGCCGACGTATTTGGTCAGCCCGCTTCGAGCATCGCGGCTTTTGATTCGGGCCTTGAGAAGCTCGCTGCTGAACTCGTTGTTGCCGAAAAACTGGATGGAATTGACCCGTTCAACAGGCCCCTCGTTGATCAGAAAATGGACGTCGCGATCCCCGGTCCTGAGCCCCTTGGCTACCTGGATGTCGACCTGGTTCATCCCCTTGTCCTTGTAAAGCTCGACCAAGCGACCTTTGGCCGAATTGACCGAGATGGGGTCCAAGGCGTCCCCTTTGCTCAGCATCGCATGCTTTTTCAAGGGGCCTTCGTTCATACGCTCGTTGCCGAGAAACTCCACCGATCGGATGATCGGACGCTCCGATACGATCAGGCGCAGTCGAATCCCCTCGGGGGTCTCGTCGATGTAGGAGTCGATTTTTCGAAACAAATTCGTCCGGTACAAAGCACCCATGTCTCGGTTGAAGGTTTCTTTGTCGAACGGGCGGTCCTCACGCGATTGCATCTGCGAAAGGATAAAGCTATCCGAGACGGTTTGGTTGCCCTCAATCCCTACGGCGAGAATCGACTTTCCGTTGTGGACTTCTCGGTCGGCGATCCCGCCTGCCTCGTAGAGCCGTTCGCGAAAAGAGGGCTCGTTGAAGGCCGGCATGCCCCCGGATGGCCCGCTGCCGGGCCCTTGGCACCAACCGATACTCGCTGTCGAAACCAGCAGCCCAAGGGCCAGCCCCGAGCCCAGGACCCTGGATGCGGTGAGGTGCCCCGCAAAGTGCCCCGTAAAGTACACCGAAAAGTACGTGGGGTGGCAGGCAAGCGGATGGACGTTCCAATTCAACGTTTTCTTGAGCATCTTCTTGACCAAGGTCTTGACCCTTCGAGGAGAATCGCGGGCAATCTCAGCGACTGCCATTGGGTGGTTCGGCGCGGGGTGCTAAGTCGATTCCTAAGCCGAACTGCCCGCAGTAAATAGCAAGTCCGAAGCGTCGGCATCAAGATCGAAACGCCCCGGGCCCCCCGAGGTTGCCTTGACAATCCAAAGCCGATTCGATAATTTTTGGCTTCAGCGGGACGGGCAAGACCTGGACCGTTGCTCTTGAAGGTCCGGAAGGATCTGCCAGAGGCCCAAAATTTCGGGGGATTAGCTCAGTTGGGAGAGCGCTTGCATGGCATGCAAGAGGTCATCGGTTCAAGTCCGTTATCCTCCACTTAAAGTCACTTTGCAAACTTTGCAAAGTGACTTTTTTGTTGGAGTTACGCCAAAACACACGGGTTTCCGGTAAAACCGCCCTCTGACGCTCTTTTTCGTGCTATGGAGTTGATACCCGTTCGACGGTCTTGGCTTTATCATGAGGTCGGTGGTCCTGTGCTTCGTTGTTTCGTTCATCCAAGCACTCCAGAAAAAAGTCTGCTGCTCATGAAGCCAACCATCCAGATCAAGCATGACTGTGGACAGAGAATGGTGATTGGCGATCGGACCTATCGGCAGTTCCGACCGACCTGAGTTGGGTGGCGACAATCTATGGCAGCGTTCGTTGAGCCTGACGGCACGACGAGACACTGACTCGGCAATGCAGATTGTCGTAGAGAAGCTCCGATAGAGTGCCCCAATCAGTGCCAGGCACCAGGTGCAACGCCAGGGCTTGTCCCGAATGGCGTTGGATTAGTGTGAGCGGAAGTGCGCAAGCACTCCGGTGAGTGATGGAATGTTCTCGATATCGCGATGTTTTTCACCGGACGGCTTGCGCCGTTCCGCTTTTAATTCAACGCCATTCGGCGTAAAGCCGACGGCGGATTGGCTCCTTAGCTTGTTCCAACCGGACGATCGGTGACGCAAAGGATACAATGCACCGCATGAACGATCACGAACACTACATGCGACGGGCCATCGAACTGGCGGCGAATGTTCCCGATTTCCCTTTTGGGGCATTGATTGTGCATCGGGATAGTGGCAAGATTTTGGCCGAGGGCTGGAACAAGTCTTCGATCAATCCAACATTTCACGGGGAGATCGATGCGATCAATCAGTTGGTCCTGTATAGCCCCAGAATCAGCAGCGACCAACTCGCACTTTACACAACTGCCGAACCTTGTCCGATGTGCCAAGGGGCGATCCTTTGGACAGGAATTCAAATGGTTGTCTTTGGTACATCCATTCGCTCACTTCAAAAAATGGGATGGCGACAGATCGACATTCTTGCAGAAGAAGTGGTTCGTCGCAGCCCTGGGTGGAAATGCACGATCACCGGCGGCGTTTTGGAACATGACTGTGACACTCTGTTTGCGTTGGCAATTTCTCGAAGGAATGATCGAAAATGAAATTGGTGTACTTGGTTGGCTCTTTGGCTTGTTGGATGGTGGCAACGCTCATGGCAGAAGAGACGCAACGGACCCTATTCGGCTTTCCAGGAGCCGATGCTGCCAAAGAGTGGCAGGCGGTCAATGACGGCGTGATGGGTGGGGTATCGGATGGCAGGTTCAAGATCACCGATGCAAAGACGATGGAGTTCTTCGGGACACTGTCTTTAGCCAACAATGGCGGTTTCGCATCGGTGCGAACCAAGCCTAAGAATCTCGGTATCGAGGAGGGTGATGCATTGGTCGCCAAAGTCCGTGGCGACGGTCGCGAGTATATGCTGAATCTTTACCCTAACAGGCAACGGGTTGCTTACTCTTACCGGGCCGCAATGCCAACCAAGAAAGACCAGTGGATTGAGGTGAAAATCCCGCTCGATACGTTTGAGGCGACTTCGTTTGGTCGCATCGTCACGAACGCAGGGGCGGTCAAGCCCGCAGAAATCAACTCGATTGGCTTCATGTTGGGTGACAAAAAGGCCGGGCCGTTCAAATTGGAGATCGAATGGCTCAAGGTGGAACGAGCAGGGAAGTAAAACGTCGTAGCTAAAGAGTCTTGGCCCCGCCGGCGTAAAGCCCAATAGCGTTGAATTCGTGTGAGCGGAAGTGCGCAAGCACTCCGGTGAGTGATGGAGTGTCCTCGATATCGCAAGATTTTTCACCGGACGGCTTGCGCCGTTCCGCTTTTAATTCAACGCCCTTCTATCTGATCAGCCTTCTTCGAAAGAGCCGTTCAACGATTCCTAGAAATCGATGAGGTTTTTGCCGACCTTGAACGTTGCAACGCGCCAGCCGGCAGCTTCGAGTTTGAGAATGATTTCGAACCGATCTCGGCTAACCCCCATGCTAGGACCAACGACAAAAGACCCATGATGGACGCTCCGATCGGTTTCCAGAACGACGTGGCTGACGTATAACTCGAGATCGGCGTACGATTCGGGTAGGAATTTCATTAACTGATCGATCTTGGATTGATCTCGACCGCTTTCGACAATCCAATCCAAAGGATTCGCAGTCGCTGGGCGCTTCAAGGCATTCCAGAATCGGTTAACCACCTCACCGTGGGCTACCATGTCTCCCAATCGCAATTGGTCAAGCCAGCGAAGCAGCCCACTTGCAACTTCGGGCTCGGTAAGCTTCCGCATTCCCTGGGCTGTCAGCACGCCCAAGAATTCATTGTCAAAAGTATAGACATTACCCCAAGAAATGCCTCCCAACGACTTGGACTCCGATGCATTCGCGGCGATCGGACGCATCGAGGTTGCAAGTTGTTCGAGCGCTTCGACCGGTCTTAGTTCGCGAGGGATCTTCGAGCACAAGGCCAGCAGTTGCACTCCGAGTTCGGACCGTTCGTTCGGATTCATGCCCCCGTACTCACCTCCCATGCCACCGCCCATACCACCACCTGCCATGCCACCACCCATACCACCAACTGCCATGCGACCGTCTCCCATGCCGCCGCCTCCCGCGCCACCACCGATGCCTTTGGTGGAATTGCCGCGTCCAAAGCCGATTCCATCGAAATTCATTGTGACCATCGGCGGCCCCATGCCTAATCCCCCAAGTACTTTGCCCGAACTGGCCCATCGACGCAGTTCGTTGGCGAGCCGTTCTCGGACTTGTTCGCGGCAGGCGTCGAGATCATCGTCGGCCGAACCGGAAAATGGCGTGTAGTTTGCTAAAAGCAAGAACCGATCCAAGTCCAACTTTGGGTCGTTTAGGAGGGTTGCGATCGCGGAGGTGAACTCTTTATTCCTTAGTCTGTCGATCTGAATGCGATGGGTCAGAAAGGCAACCCAAGGGTGCGTTTTTAAAAAATCAGTCTCCTTGATTTTGGCGATCGAGTGGAATACCGGGAAGTTGAATATCGCATTCAACAGTTCTGACGAAGGGGCCGACTTCGCAAGTTTTTCCTCAACGAATGACCACGACTGCGAAAGTCGACTCGCTTGATACACGTCACCATTGCACATTTTTAACTTGGGAATCTCCGCGACAGCGCTAAGGATCTCCAAGCATGCTTGCAATGACTCGCCTTGTATGGATTCCAATACCAAACGGTCGAACTCTTCGTGCGAGAAGACCGGAAGGAACCAGCCACTCGATAATGGTCTGAAGAAGTGATGCTGGAGCCCTATCTCGCGTATGGCCTGCGCTAGGGAGTTAACGAGTTGGGGATCGGCATTGTGGAGAGCTTCGAAAGCTTTTTTCCATTCATCAGGGTCGCGTTCTCGTTCTAAGACAAGCAACCATTCAGAAAGGGACTTACCCTTGAAGAGGATCGTCTCAACCGACGCCGGTAGGCTCACCCCGGCAAAGCTAGATCGCTGAAGCTCCTCGGGGACGGCCGCACCGGCCCCTCCCATAGTTCCCGATTGCGTGGATCCAGACTCTTGCTTTTGAGATCGAACGATGCGAGCGATGACGGTTTCACCGCGCCGTAGCTGTACTTGTTTCGGTTCGATCGAGACTTGGTCGGAGCCTTCGTGAATCGTGATGTCGTAGTCGCCCGCATGCAAACGGGTCAATTTCGCACCTGGCTCGACGATCATCTCTTGAGTCGCCCCCCCCGCACGTCGCTTGATCTCGATTTTCGTCGTGTCGGATTCAGATTCGATGACGAGGTTGCCTTGATCGCTCTCGAGCAGTATTCGCCATCCGAAGAATCCGAAGAGAGGCAATGCTGCCAGCGCGATCCAAGCCCATACAGGCGGTCGGCGACGTGCGGATGATTGGCGACGTGCTGATGATTCAGGTGCAGAACGGCTGGAGGCAGATTTCGCTAGGGGATGGGCAAGACTAATCGCTGTGGCCTCAACACTTGCGTCGAAAATTTGGCCCTCCTCGCTTTGCAGTCCGCGGGTTGCGAGCCCTGCAAGGTCGGACGATTCGCAGAAGGGTTGCAGGGCTTCTGCGACATGCAGCGCGCTTGGCAATCGCGCGTCGGGTTGCGTGGCCAGCAATCGATTGACCAGGTCGCACAACTCCGCAGGTAGATCGGGCCGGAGCGTTTGAAGTTTGATCGGTTGATGCTGGCTGAGTCGTTTAAGTTTCTCAATTGGCGATTGGTGCGGAGTCATCGCCAGTGGTGTTTGGCCCGTGAGCAGTTTGAACAAGGTCGCACCCAGCGAGTACAGGTCGCTTCGCGCATCGACGACGTCGCTTCGTTCGGCTTGTTCGGGCGCCATGTAGTCCAGGGTGCCGAGGAACTGTCCAACGGTGGTGAGTTCACCGACAGGGCCGTCCCATCGATGGAAGTGGACGAGTCCAAAGTCGAACAACTTGACGTGTCCCATGCGATCGAGCATGACGTTCGAGGGCTTGATATCGCGATGGATGATGCCTAAGGGATGCGCGTGGGCGAGAGCCAAAGACAACTGCCGAGCGATCTCGCAGGCATCCGCCGTAGGGATCGGACTGATGCTGCGCGAAAGCTTGCCCAAATCCAGTCCATCCACAAATTCCATTGCCAGATATTGCATACCGGAGTGCGTGCCTGCATCGGTGGCGGTGACGATGCCGGGATGTTGCAGTTGCCCAGCGGCACGAATCTCGCGTTCGAAGCGTTGCAGCGTTTGGGGGTGCGACCACTCGGTCGGGATAAGTTTGAGGGCGACGATCTTTTTCAGTTGGGTATGTTCAGCGCGATAGACACTCCCCATACCGCCGCATCCGATGCGTTCCAGGATGCGATATTGGCCCACGGAAACCGGGGATGCGCCGGTTGAAAGATCCTCGCAAAGACGCTGCTGGACTGCCCGCCAAGCCGCATCGATGGCTTGCTGGGCTTCCGCAGGCGCTGGGTCGGACGCGTCATGGAGGCTCGGGTCTTGCAGAGACTTGTGCAGCAGAGAGCCATGCGTGGACTCTAGTTCCGTCAATCGCTGATTGCAAGGATCGCATGTCGAGAGATGCGTATCGATGCTGGCGCTGACGAATTCGTCGGCCACACCCAAGAGGTACTCGACCAGGACGTCGTGGGAAGGGCATTCGCAACGAGGAATGGAACTGCGGTTTACGGTGTCTGCCATGGAGTGCATTTTAAGGAACCTTGCGTGCATTTTCGCACAGTATGCTTTTTTCTGCCCGGCTTTTTCGATAACATACCCGGGAACATCAGAGAGTCGTTGGGAGTGTGACACGACAAACCGATAGGTTGTTTCCTTATGAATTCGCAGTCCCAATCGACCGATTCCTTACCAACCCGCGGTTCTCTTTTGGCGGCGGCGATCGGTTCGGAACCGGAGGCGTGGCAAAAGTTGGTGACATTGTATGAACCTAGGATATCGCTTTGGTGCCGCGGTCAAGGGCTCGATCAGCCCGCCACCTCGGATGTGATCCAGGATACGTGGATGTCGGTTGCCCGGGGCTTGGCGCGCTTTCGTTCCCAGCCCGGGCACGGTGCCTTTCGGGCTTGGCTGCACCAGATCGTGCGACGCAGAATTGCTGACTATCGCCGGCGAGAAGGGCACGCGCCCGCGGTGGTGGGTGGATCGAGCTTTACGATGCGACTGGCCGAGCTTCCGTTCGAAGGAGAACCGCGAAGCGATGCTTCGGCAAAGTCGGAAAATGCTGTAGGGCGGGCGATGGCGATCGTGCAGCGCGAGGTGGAGCCCAAGACATGGCAAGCTTTTTGGATGTGTGTTGTCGATCAACAATCGACCGAAGAGGTCGCAAAGTTGTTGGAGATGACGCCTGCCAACGTTCGGCAGTGCCGCAGTCGAGTGCTTCGACGCTTACGGCAATCGATTGCATCCTCCGAGCCCAATGGCTTGTAAACTTTGGACTTCCCCGTCGCCATTTCCAAGCGGGTTGCGACGCGATTGTATTGGCATGGGATCGACGCTTCTCCCCGAAAACCAGGGAACCACGGAACAACCCGAATACACGGAAACAAGGCGTAACCGTGCAAGGATTCCCTTCCGTGTGTTCCGTGTATTCCGTGGTTAAAAAATCCGAGTCCGGCGACCACAGATTGGTTCTTGTTCCCGAAAACCAGGGAACCACAGAACAACCTGAATACACGGAAACGAGGCATAACCGTGCGAGGATTCCCTTCCGTGTGTTCTGTGTGTTCCGTGGTTTAAAAAACGTCCCAGTCCAGCGACCACGGATTGGTTCTTGTCCCCGAAAACCAGGGAACCACAGACCAACCCGAATACACGGAAACAAGGCATGACCGTGCAAGGATTCCCTTCCGTGTGTTCTGTGTATTCCGTGGTTAAAAAATCCGAGTCCGGCGACCACAGATTGGTTCTTGTTCCCAAAAACCAGGGAACCACGGAACAACCTGAATACACGGAAACAAGGCATGACCGTGCAAGGATTCCCTTCCGTGTGTTCCGTGTATTCCGTGGTTTAAAAAACGTCCCAGTCCAGCGACCACGGATTGGTTCCTATCCCCGAAAACCAGGGTACCCCGGGATAACTTGAATTCACGGAAACAAGGCATGACCGTGCAAGGATTCCCTTCCGTGTGTTCTGTGTGTTCCGTGGTTTAAAAAAAGTCCGAGTCCGGCGACCACTATTGGTTCTTGTCCCCGAAAACCAGGGAACCACAGACCAACCCGAATCCACGGAAACAAGGCGTAACCGTGCAAGGATTCCCTTCCGTGTGTTCCGTGTGTTCCGTGGTTTAAAAAACGTCCCAGTCCGGCGACCACGGATTGGTTCTTGTCCCCGAAAACCAGGGAACCACGGAACAACCTGAATACACGGAAACAAGGCATAACCGTGCAAGGATTCCCTTCCGTGTGTTCTGTGTGTTCCGTGGTTTAAAAAAGTCCGAGTCCGGCAGCTATCGCATCGGGCCGCTTAGCCTGGGTTCGCAGGATCTTTATATTCACCGACATCGCTCGGCGGCGTTTCTGGGGTGCTGCCAAGAGGCTCTAGCCGGATGCCTGCATGCAAGATCTTCAACTGGATGTTGAGCTTGAGATTGTCGCAGCGCTCATGGATGACCTCCGATTGCTTGTTGAAGAGCAACGAGGAGTTTTCTTGGGTGTAGTAGCCGTTGATGGCGCTGATCATGCTCAGCAAGTCACTGACATGGGACAAATACTGAAGGTTTTCTGAAAGCAACGTCGGGTCAGTCACTCCCAGGATGTCCTTGTTGCTCTGAAGCATGCTCAAGAGACTGACCGACGAATTCAATTCGTGGAACCGTTTGCGATACACCCACATTTCCAAACCCAACAAGGCCAGAAATCCTAAGAAGATGTTGATCAGGATCCCGAGAAAGGCATCGACCCCCTGAAACGCTTCGCTCGCTTCGGTCGCATTGAACTCAAATTGCTTGGATTGCAGTTTAAGTGTGTCGCTTTCGAAAAGCTTCGCGAGACCTGCCAGGGTCGAACTGTTGATGCCAGGCCTTGCCACAAGGACATTTGGGACCGAGTAAGTCAGGATCTCTCGGTCCGGGATGCGAGGTTCCTGGACGATGTAACCGGCCGGCATCCGAAACTCCTCGGGATACCGCAGATGCGTTCGATGGGCTCCGATATACGGCGAGGCGAACTCGAACCCCTGCGAAAGCACGAACTTCACCTTCGCGACATTGGCTTCGTCGGTCACGTTGACGACCACAAAGACCGCGTCGACCTCCGGTGGAATCGACTCGGCGACTTCGGATCCCTCGACGAGTGTCCCTAGCTTGCCCCAAGCGTAGCGAAAATCAACCGGTTGGTCCAAATGCCACTTCCGAAAAAAATCCTTGGCTACCGAGTGGCTTCCCTCGTTTTCGGCATTGGTCAAAACCACCGAAATCGGCTCGGTTGGCTCGTGGCCCTTACGCGTCATCCAGAGCACGACCTCCGAGAGTGGGGTCTGGAGGATATTCAAGGTTTTGTGGATCGGAATGCCCGCTTGGATCAATGCCAGATCGGCTTTGCCGTTGGACACATGCTCGATCGCGTCGGTCGACGATTCGACAGGATCAAAAACGATTCCGCTTTTTCGAAAATGCTGCCGGTTCTCCTCGGTGTAGTCCCCGCGAGGAAAGGCGATGGTGACTCGGGGGGTGTAAAAAAAATTCCAATAGGCCCAAACCAAAAAGAACAGCAGTGCGAGCCCGAGGAATGCGGCCGGCAGACGGCCGAGCGAGAGCAACCGTCGACTGCTTTGCGAGATCTTTTGGGCCGCCCGAGCCGCCCGCTGGATCTCCTCGACAGCGCCGGCAAGCCCCGTGTGCCCCGAGAGCTCTACGGCGATTTTCTCCCGTATTTTCTCCGCACCCTCAATGATGCCTTCGATCTTGAGACTCATCGATTTCAAAACCTTATGCTCATCCGCCAAGCGACTACATTCACAACCAACAATGCAATTAGAGCGTCATGGTACCATGTCTCGCGACCGGCGACCTTACCTACAAGCTTGTACCCTGCAAGCTGTACCGTGCAAGCTGTACCGTGCATCCTGAGAGCGCTTTTCATCGAAAGCGAGCGTGGCGATCTATGGTAGTGGCCTGATTCTTCGTGGAATCGGGCGCCGGAAACGTCAAAAATCCGCCTAGATTTTGCAGACCCCCAAGCTTTACACTCTCTGAAAATTCCATTGAACGTTGAATGCCTCTTGGCCGATGTACCCCAAGAGTATTCGAATGGGAGCCTACCACGTCCACTGAGTTTGGGGTTCATGCACACGACCAAAAGTTCCGAAACCTCCGAAACTCCAAAACCGCTCGACGCAACGAATGGTAGATCGATCCTGAAACTTGCGGCTCAAACGCTGACCATTGCGATCGCTTGCATCGCAGGGTTCTGGGCCGACACCCGCTGCTCCCTCTCGCAGGATTTCTCTCCGTACCTTACGGTCGATTCACCCGCCGTTGCGGTCGATTCACCCGCCGAACCTTTCCCAAATACTTTGGCGGGAGACCTCGGGGAGTTGAACTTCGAAATTCCCGATTCGATCCCCACGAGCAAACTGCGTCTTATCGATGGTGCTCCGGTCGAGTCCGATCCAATGCACTTCCCAAAGCCGGACGCCAAGTACCGCGTGTACCGTTCGAGCGAAACGACCACCGGATACATGCCCGGAGACGGTGAGCAGTTCGGGTGGCTGGATTTCACAAGCATGCCTTACCTCGCCTCGACGCAATCCTCGGGGTTTACGACGGCGATGGGACTGCATTTGCTCTCGGGTCCCAATTCCGTACCGCTGCCACCTAGGCTGTGGGACTTTGTACTCGGCTACCAATCCCGACACACCTTCGGCGATAAACTCAGTTACGATCTGGCCTCAAGCATCGGCGTCTACAGCGACTTCGAAGACAGCGCTCGTGAAGGAGTTCGCCCGCTTGGGCACGCCGTCGGTTCGCTGCACAGGAGCGAGACCCTCGACTGGATACTCGGTGTGGACTACGTGAATCGGGACGATTTTAAAATCCTGCCGGTCATGGGATTCTCTTGGCATCATCCACTCGGAGAACGCTGGCGTTTTGATCTTGTCTACCCCCGACCTCGAATCCAATACGCTTGGAACGATTCGAGCCGAGTGTATATGAGCGGCTCGCTCGGCGGTGGGACTTGGGATATCGAAATGCCCCAAGAGATCGATGATGTGATGACCTATCGCGATTACCAGCTTCTCTTTGGACATGAGCAACTGACCCCAGGGGGGAACATCGCCGCGACCGAAATCGGTTGGGTCTTCAACCGACAGCTTCAAATGCGGCATTCGCTCCAAGAGGTCGAATTCGATGATGCGTTTGTTTTTCGGCTGGTTGCGCGGCGTTGAAACGGTTGAAAGACCCGTCGTGAAGGAGCAATTGGGGACAATTGCTCTACACTGAGCAAACAGCAAAGCCGAGCAATTGGGGACAATTGCTCTACACTAAGGAAACGACAAAGCCGAGCAATTGGGGACAATTGCTCTACACTGGGCTCTGCACTGGGGTAAAGGCGTTGGCCGCTGTAACCCGTACGGCGACGTTCCCAAAGGTGCTGCCGCCGCCAAGGTCGGTCAAACGCTCGCTGGTAAGGTCGTTGAGGCTCTTTTTGTCGGGCGAAAGCTTCGGCCACCATTGCCCCACCGAAATGACCACCCCACGCTTGGCATCCTCGGTGACCACCGCTTTTCGCTGGATCGATCCGTAACGGCTGGTCACTTGGATCGCCTGCCCATCGGCTATTTGGCAATCCGCTGCGTCCTCAGGGTGGATCAATAGCGTCGGCTCTGAGCCCGCGAGCTTGATGATGCTCGGAACGTTTCCCATCGTCGTATTGACCACCACCGCGCCAGGTGGAGAGATCAGTCGCAATGGATATTCCTGATTCAACTCCTCCTGAAATTCAATCTGCTCAGGGGGCGGCACGAAGCGAATTTTCTTGTCGGGATGATGACTCCCTTGTGCGTAAGGACGAAAGGGCTCGGGCAAAGTCAACTTCACGGAACGCTCCTTTTGGAGCTTCTCCCGGTCGATCCCCTCAAGCCATGGGTTCGGCGAATCGAGCATCCGATCGATCAACGTGTCGGTCCCCCAATGCAACTCGGGAACATCGATGCCTAGCCGTCGCGCAAGCTCTTGGAAAACCCACCGATTCGGCTTGGATTGCCCCCTGGGCCCGACCACCGCATCGGCGTACTGAAGGTAATAGTGGCCGTACGAAGTGTAGACATCCGGGTGTTCCAGAAACGTCGTGGCCGGGAGCAGGTAGTCGGCATAATCGGCCGTGTCGGTCTGGAAATGTTCCAACACCACCGTCAAGAGGGAGGCTCGGGATAAACCTTGGCGAACTCTCGCAGAATCCGGAGCTACGGCCGCAGGATTGCTGTTGTAGACGAACAAGGCATGGATCCCTTGGGGTTCCCCGAGAAGCTCGCTGGCCAAGCAGTTCATGTTGACATGCCGCGCATCGGGCTTGCGACGGGCCAAGCCGGTGATCTGGTGACGGTTGAGCTGAAAGGCACCGCTGGTCGATATCACCGAACCGCCCCCAAGATGCTTCCAGGCGCCGATCAACGCAGGCAAGAGGGTGACGGCACGGCAAGCATTCCCTCCCCCTTCGTTCCGCGTCATCCCGTAGCCGATTTTGATAAAGCTCGATCGGCTCGTCGCATACTGAGCGACCATGGCTCGAAGCGACTCGAGCGGTACGTCACAAAATCGCGCGGCTCGTTCAAGCGTCCAGGGCTCGCAGGCTTTTCGGTACTCCTCGATCCCCGTCGCAAAGGACTCCAGGTAACTGCGGTCCTCCCAGCCTTGGGCCAAGATCTCGCGACCGATGGCCAGGGCCAATGCAGCGTCGGTCCCAACTCGGATTTGCCAGTGCTCGTCGGCGAACCTGGACGTTTCATTTCGATAAGGATCGATGTGGAGGATTTTTGCACCGCGTTTGCTCGCCTCTTTGAGGATCGGTGCTAAATGCGAATTGCTGCGCAGGACATTGATCCCCCAGAGGACGATGTATCGGCTATGAACAAGATCCTCCGGGTCGGTCCCGATCTTGTTAGGCCCATAGTTTGCCTCCCAGGCGCTTCCACCGGTCGTCGCGCAGATCGTCTGGTCGAGTTCCAAGGCCCCGAGTGCGCGGAAAAAAGTGCTCGGAGTGTCCCCTTGGATGACGCCCATCGTTCCGGCGTAATGGTAGGGCAATACCGATTGTCCACCGTAGGTCTTGAGAATCGTCTTGAGCCGCTCTGAGATTTCATCCAAGGCAGTTTCCCAAGTGACCTGTTCGAATTTGCCTTCCCCTTTGCGACCCGTTCGGCGCATGGGATGCAAAAGCCGGTCGGATTGCTCTTGTCGCTCCGGATACCGAGCGGTCTTGACGCACGCAAACCCCCGGGTGATCGGATGCTTAGGATCTCCGGTCAACCCGACAACCTTGCCAGCGTCGACTTGGATGTTCAGGGCGCAGGCATCGGGGCAATCCAAAGCGCACACGGAGGGAAGGACGCGAATGGTGGATTGAGATTTCATGAGTTTCCGCCGTTGAGCCGGGTGCACCAGGCATGAGCGATCGAGACGATCATCGGGATGTCTTTCTCGTTGTTGGTCAAAAGGTGGTTGCTACCGGGCAAAGCGACGAGCGTTCGTCCCGAATCCCCTTGGTACCCCTCGTGGGTATTTGTCTTAGGGTCTCGATCATACCCGGCATTTCGAATCGCATGGTAAAAACCGACGGTCTCATCCTCTGGAGAATGGAAAACCAGGAGGGGTTTCCGCAGCCTTGCGACGGTGGCACCAAGGTCATGGCTTCGGAAATCCTCGACCATCTGACGCCGGATTTGAAGTTTCTGGCCGCCGATGCTGACAGTCCCTTGTCCAAGGCTTGCGATATCGGGATCCATACGTACCAAAAGGTCCGCAAGATGATACGTGTCGCTCGGTGCGGCCAAAGCGATCACCCCGGCGACGCTTGTGATTTTTTCGGCCATGGCGAAGCTCGCTGCGCCGCCGAAGCTGTGTCCGAGGAGGAATCGAGGGGCCTGGTATTCTTTGGACAAGAACTCTGCTGCCGATTGGAGGTCTTCGCAGTTGGTCGTGAAGTTGGTTTCGGAAAAAGTTCCTTGGCTTGCTCCCAGTCCGCTGAAGTCGTATCGCAGCACACCCCATCCGCAATCGGCAAGCCCCCGCGCGATGCGAACGATCGCCTTGAGGTCCTTGTTGCACGTAAAGCAGTGCGAAAAAAGAATCCAGCCGCGAGGCTCTTTATCGGGCATCTCGCTGTTGGGAATCTCACGGTTGGGAATTTCAAGGATTCCGGCCAGATGCCCGCGTCGGCCTGGAAACTCGACTCGGTGGCTCTTGCGCATCGCTTGGCTCATGCTCAATGTCAATGTTCACAAAACTGAATAACAAGGACCTAGCGAACACGGCGCATGGTGATCGTTCCGCGATCGCCGGCGGCTTGGAAGCCACCTGAAAGGGAGTCACCGATAATTTGGGTATTCATTTGATAGCTACCGAGGATGGGTCCTAATTTCTTCGAAGAGGTCAGAACCGTTTGGCCTTGGGAGGTCGTTTGCGGGACTAGTTCGGCTCGGTAGGCAAAGGGGATCACCAGGGCAAATCGCCCCGTGAAGCGCGCTTGGTAGTTCCCGTTCGAAGTCGGTCGTATCGAGACGTTCATCGGGCCGCTATGGCCGGTCGATTCGCTTTGCCATCGGCCGGACCATCGGCCTTGAGGGTTGCCTTCTTGGGCGATCGCACTCGCAGAGCAAGCCACCAGACCGATGGACAGTGCCAAGACAGTTCTCAGCGTGAGTGATCGCAGGGTACGAGGGGATGAGTTCATGATGGGTTGGTAGTTGGTGGGTTGGAATCAGTTCGAGGGTGGAGGTTGGCGATAGGATTTTTTCTTTTGGAACAGGGCGCGGTGTTCGGCAAGTTCGCTTCGAAGGGGCCCGTCGTCGGTGATTTGGATGGCTTGGTTGATGGTGTTGATCGCTTTTGAGAATTCGCCTTGGGCCGCTTGGGACATGGCAAGCACATCGAGCAGGTGGCCTGTTAGGTTTCCGTTGCTCGCATCGATTGCCTTTTGGGCGGTCTTTGCGGCCGCGTCGGGATCTCGGTAGAAGTCCTCGGGGCACGTGGCCATCATCCAAGCGGCATTTTGGAGGGCTCGCACGTAGTTCGGGTCGGCTTTGATCGCTTTTTGGTAGGCTTCGGCGGCTTCTTTCCAACGGCCGAGCGATTGGCAAGTATCGGCAAATTCGGTGGCGATTTTTGGGGAGTCGGGAGCAAGGCTCATGGCCGATTGGTAGTCGGCCAAGGCGGCTTCGATTTGTCCGAGTGCAAAGCGAGCGTTTCCTCGTCCGCTGAACAGATCGGCGACTTGTTTGTCCAGCGCGATGGCTTGGTTGTAGTCGTCGATGGCCGCGTCGTGATTCCCTTTTCGGAAGTGGATTTCGCCCCGGTTGTGGAAGGCTTCTACAAACTTGGGGTTCAGTTCGATGGTTTTGCTGAACGCTTGGATGGCATTGGAGAAGTCTCCGGCGATGGCCAGGATGACTCCGAGGTTATGGTGAGCGCGCCAGCGGCCCGGATCGTTTTGGATCGCCAAACGGAAATCATCGAGGGCCGCGCGGTCGAGGTTTTCGGCTTCGGCCAATTGCCGATTGGCGACCATTTCACCGGCCATATCGGATCGGAGTTCACCGCGACGGTTGGCAGCCCAACTGAGGAGTTTTTTGGAGTAGTTGCGTTCCGAGACGATTCGGGTCGAGTCGCCAGCGATGTTCTTGCAGCGTTCGATGATGCTGTTGAGTTCGATGACGGCTCGGGCTTGCTGGGCCGCATCGAAGAGGGCTTGGAGGTCCGCAGGGACTCCGCCGGGGACTTCCCTTGCGTTCTGGGTCCGTTTGGCCAGTTCGGCATCGCCGGGTAGATCGCTGGGGGTCGCAGAGTTGGTTTGCCCGGGAGTGTCTGATGGCCCGGAAGTGCCTGAAAGCCCGGGCAGATCGGGCCGAGGGTCTTGGCTGGTTTTCTCGTCCCAAGTGGTGCGGGGGATGGCCCTCTGCGCGAGAGCCTCCGGAGAGCAAATCGCACCGCACAGGCAAGCCAACAGGCAAGCCAACAGCACTAGCGGCAGAGTCCTAAGGTCAGCCCTACTGCCAATCTTACGGGCAATCTTACGGGCAATCTTACGGGCAATCCAACAGGCGATCCGACGAGGATCTTTCGACCGGACGAACCTTTGTTGCTCCAACAAATCGCAAACCAACATTCCTTGGACTCCCTTCGTTGACCGGATTCGAAAGTTCGGATTCGAATCATGAAACGTTCAAAATATCATAGCAAAAAACCTGTCGGGAGCATCGGCAATATCCCTGGTTTTTCGGGTGGCTTGTAGGTACATTGCCCTTACGAACTATCCAAATGCCCGTCCAAGGCCCGCACCCTTTCGAGTTTGACCGCTATGCCAGTAACCGATGCGATTGTCCGTCGACTTCACGAGGTTTTGCTCCAGGTAGCCGATATCCGGGGGCAGATCGAAAGGGCCCCCAAGCAGATCAAGGCGGCTCAGAATCGAGCGCAGCAAGCCCGCGATGCGGTGACGGCTTGCAAAGAGACGATCAAGAAAAACCGGATGGATGCAGACCGCAAGCAACTCCAGCAGCGTCAATACGAGGCCAAGCTTTACGAGTGGCAAGGCAAACTCAACGGGACCTCGAACAATCGGGAATACCAAGCGGTCAAAGACCAGCTTGCGGCCGACACCCAAGCCAACAGCGTCCTGTCGGATGAAATCTTCGAAATCCTCGAAAATCTCGACAATTTGCAAGGCCAACTGGTGGGTTTGGAAGGCGAACTCAAAACGATCGAAGAGGACACGACCAAGGCGCAAGTCAAGATTCAGGATCGAATCGTCGTGCTCCGTGGTGAACTCGTGCGGGTCGAGGGTGAGCTCAAGCACGCCGAAGCTCAGTTGCCAGACGACTTTGCAACGATCTACCATCCTCTTGTCAAAACCAGCGCCGAGGACGCTTTCGCACCGCTCGATGATCGCTCCTGCGGCGGTTGCAACACCAGCCTTCCTCCTCGTGTCGTCGACCAACTGCGTCAGGGCCATCCGATCCCTTGCTCGAGTTGCGGTCGATGGCTTTATAGACCGGAATGACTCCCACTCAAGAATTGATTTCGTCGCTACCTTTGCACTTGCAGGAACGCACCCGGGGAATCCCTAGGCCTGCGTCCGGTCGCTCTAGGTTATCCAATTCGCTCGCATCGGATCGAGGGCCGGTCGTCTACTGGACGCACCATGCCCAACGGGTCGAGGAGAACCCAGCCCTCGATGTCGCATGCACGCTTGCTCGTACCCTCAAACGACCTTTGGTGGTCTATCACGGCCTTTCCTCGCAGTACCGTTATGCCTCGGATCGGCATCATGTGTTCCAGATCCAGGGGACCAAGGATCTTCAGGAGGAGTACACTCAGCGAGGCATCCGCTACGCGTTCGAACTCCAGAGGCGATCAGAAAATGCACTTGGGCTTTTGCGATTGGCCCAGCAAACCGATTTGTTGATCACCGACGATTTCCCAGGTGAGCCCACCGATCGATGGCTCGAGCGATTATCGCACCTGGAAGGTTTGACGATCCTTGCCGTCGATACGGCTTGCGTGGTGCCGATGCAACTCGTCGGCCGCAGTCATGATCGGGCGTTTGCGTTCCGCGATGCGACGGCCAAGCTCTACAAAGAGCGACTCTCGAGACGCTGGCCAACACTCGAGAGTGTTCCGCAGCGCTACGATGGCCAGTTGCCCTTTGAGGCCTTGGATTGCTCGACGACCGAACCTTATCAGATCGTAGCGCAGTGCGACATCGACCCCATGGTTCCTCCGGTTGCCGACACTTGCGGTGGGAGTCGGGCCGGGTACAAGCGTTGGAACGATTTTTTGAAGAATCGGATTTCCAAGTACGCAGCGAAGAGGAATGACCCATGTGCCGAGTACTCAAGTCGCATGTCGGCGTATTTGCATTATGGCATGGTGTCTCCGATGCGATTGGCCCGCGAAGCTAACGAGCGCAAGGCTGAGAAGTACCTCGATGAAATCCTCATCTGGCGAGAACTCGCTTATGGCTATTGTTTTTATCGAAGCGACTACCATTCGATCGAGACGATTCCAACTTGGGCCATCGAGACGTTGCGCAAGCATCAGAACGATCGACGAGAGAGATTGTATTCCTGGGAAACACTCGCTCGCGGAAAGACCGAGGATACGCTCTGGAACGCTTGCCAAGAGAGTTTGATTCGCCACGGTGAACTCCATAACAATCTGCGGATGACCTGGGGCAAAGCGATCTTATCCTGGACCCGGTCGCCCGAAGAGGCCCTCAAATGGATCATCGATTTGAACCATCGCTATGCGCTCGATGGTCGCGATCCTGCTTCTTACGGGGGAATCCTCTGGTGCCTAGGTCAATTCGACAGACCTTTTTATCCTGAGCAACCGGTCCTCGGCACGGTCCGAGCGCGACCCACCTCCGGTCACTTGAATCGGTTGGACTTTGGCCGCTACGAGCGGATCGTACGCCGCCCGATCGCCAAAGACACATGCAGGGTGGCGGTTGTCGGAGCGGGAATCGCCGGTCTGCTGTGCGCCCGATCGCTTGCCGACGTCGGATTCGAGGTCGAGCTTTTCGAGAAGTCGCGTGGCCCCGGAGGCAGGGGATCCACCCGTCGATTGGACTCTGCCGGGACGATCGACCACGGAGCGCCTTGTTTTCAGATCTCCTCGCGACGATGGGAGAATCTTTTGGGCTCCTGGGAGCAAGATTCCGTCATCGCCCGCTGGGAGCCGAGGCTGGGTATTTGGAAAAGCGGCTCTCAGGCCGGCACGATAGCCGCAGATTCTATAGCGGAAGGTTCGCTCGACGCGTGTGCGTTGGAAAGAGCCCCGTGGTGGGTCGGCATGGGGGGAATGAATCGGATCGGCAAGCATCTAGCGCAGGGGCTTGCGGTCGGTTATCGCAAGACGATCGATGGGATCGAGCGCAGGGAACAAGGATGGACACTTCGGGGAAATGTCCAAGGCGAATCGAGTGTTGAAAGTTTCCAAGCGGGACCGTTTGACTGCGTGGTCCTAGCGATTCCATCCCCCCAAATCTCAGCCTTGGTTCACCGTGACTGCCGTTGGAAAGAGGTTGCTAGTTCCCGAGTGATGGAACCGACCTGGACCGTGATGGTCGAGTTTGCGGGCCGTTGGGAGATCCCTTTTGATGCGATCCACTTGGAGGATCACGCGAGTCTCTTGTGGATCAGCCGCGAGTCGAGTAAACCGGCGGGCTCCTCGGCGGAATTGCAAGGCAAATCTCAAGTTCTCGCAGGTCCGGAGGCTTGGTGCATCCAGGCGACGAGCCAGTGGACACGCGAGCATCTTGAGAGCGACCCCGAATGGGTCAAGTCGGAGTTGATCGCGGCGATTTCAAACCTCGGAGACGTTGCGATTCCTCAAATTGTGCAGGTTCATGCACACCGGTGGCGCTATGGCCAAGCCGCATCGGCGGGTGGTCGAGCAGCAGATTCGTGCCCTTATCTGTGGGACGCGGATTTGCAGTTGGGAGCCTGTGGCGATTGGGTCACGGGGGGCGATTGGGTCACGGGGGGCGATTGGGTCACGGGACCTGAGGAAACGCAGCAGGGGGACTGCCACCGGACGATTCGTCCCCATGGGATCGAGCGAGCCTTGGAATCCGGAGCGGCGATGGCAGGTGGGATCTACCGGCATTGGGTCGCGCGGAACGGACTTGCCTGCGACCGAGGCTTGGGAAACGAGCCCTTCCAACCTTTGCTTTTCGATCCG
>JAJTFB010000050.1 GCA_021300015.1 Pirellula sp.
GACTCACCGGCCCTGCCACCAACCGGGACCGCTGATGAAAAGAACGCGGGGACTGCCGCAGGGTTGTTAGCCAATGGGGATCGTGGTGTGCCTTGCATGCTATAATTTCATGGAGTCTCAGGAAGTTCGACCGAACCACCGAATGAGGAGCCATCAGCACATGAAACGTCCGCTATCGATGTTTTTGTCATCGTTGGTGATTTTGGGAATGATCCAATTGGCTTGTCGGGTACTCGCTCAATCCCCCAAAGAGATCACCAACAGCGTCGGGATGAAACTGGTGCTCATTCCCAAGGGTTCGTTTAGGATGGGTTTGTCTGAGTACATGGAAGTCCTCGCACGGGGCGAGTTGCAACATGAAGTAACCATCAGTAAAGACTACTACCTCGGTGTGACGGAAGTCACCCAAGGACAATATGAGAAGGTGATAGGGACCAACCCGAGCTACTTCCAGAAGCAAGTCACCAGCGAGGAAGACCGTTCGCTTTATCCGGTCGAGCAGGTCTCGTGGGCGGATGCTGTGGAATTTTGCAAGACGCTCTCGGAGTTGCCCGAGGAGAAGAAAGCAGGTCGCGTGTATCGCTTACCGACCGAAGCGGAATGGGAATACGCTTGCGGCGCTGGCACTAGGGCGGTCTATAGTTTTTTTGAGGCGCAGTCATTAGGTGACTATGCTTGGTTTCGTGAAAACAGCAACGAAAGGTCGCACCCCGTCGGTCAGAAGAAGGCAAACGCCTGGGGCCTACACGACATGTACGGGAACGTCTGGGAGTGGTGCAACGACTGGCACGGTAAATACCCCAAGGGTACCATCAGCGATCCGACTGGACCAAAAGATGGCTCGAACCGCGTGGGCCGAGGCGGCAGTTGGTGCGACTTTGCATTCGATTGTCGGAGAGCGCCCCGGTACGGGCTCCACCCGTCGATTCGCGACTCCAGCGGCGGCTTTCGCGTTGCCCTGAGCCCATCCGCAATCCCCCAGTAGGTGGCGACGGGTCAGGGTCGGATGGCTTATTGTCATCAAGTCAATGGGGTGGTAACGTTGCCACTTGGAGGCCAGAAAAAGCGTCAATAAAAACCAAATCTCGCTACTAACCGACAAAATACTCTGGTTGCGAACAAAGCCCATCAACACCCCAGAGGTACCGTAATCAAGCCGCAAGTCATGATCGACAATGGATTGTTGAAGTGGATCCGAGGTTCTAAGAAGGGACATTGACCAACTTGAGAAACTCGAGCACTCCCGGTTCGTTAAGCCCCAGTGTGGTACTTCCATCCGAAGATGTCAAAATACCATGGATGATCGTCTCATACTCGGTGTCGACGGTTTTCTCGTGATATTCCAAGGAATCGATCTGGCACGTGTAAACTCGCATAACCCGTGGGATGAACCCCTTGTCCACATGGCAATTGAAAAAATGAATAAGGCTGTTTCGATGATCCAGAATAATCGCCGATTCGGTACCTAGGAAACTGTCGCGCAATACCGTCAAACGGTCTGGACGATTCCATATGCCTTCGGACCGAAGCAACTCTATCGGATCGCTGTAGTCCAAGTCAGGTCTTGAAAGTACAAACCGAAAATACCAAATCGGTCCTATAACAAACGGAAGCGAAAGTACGATAAACCCTAAAAACATCAACCATTCATTCAAAGTCACTTGATTTTTCGATGCGTTTCCCAAAAAACCAATAAGCGCGCCAAAAGCGGCGAGTAAAGTGAGTACAAGGATTGAAATACCGAATACAACTAAAATCCAACCCCCACCGTTGATCATAGCAATACTGCGGCGACCTCGATCAGTAAATCCCTTAGGTAGCACCTCAATGGTAGGACGATTTGATGACGGGTTGGATAAGTGTTCCATCGAATCGGTTTTGTTCGTGGTGGGTTTGAAATGTATCGGGGAAGTTCCGATATGGTAAGCGGATTTTCAGAGGCAAGCAACCAGCGACTGATGTGGATCCCATTACTCGGACCACGGGATTGCCCCGACTTTCGGTGCCAAACGCGTAGGAACACTCGTGAACGCTTCCCCAGAGCCAAAGCCCTAGGGCGAAATGGAGCCAAGTGTTTTTTATTTATCGCGGCCTGGAAGGACTCGGGCTATCCATAATCTGCCTAAACTCACCGCAAAGGCGCGAAGTTCGCCAAGTATAAGAGCAAGGTAAGAAGCTCCTGGTGCGGAGCAATCTATTCTGGAAAATCAAAGGTCAGGCGTCTTTGATTTGCTAGACCGCCCTTGATTGGAGGCTTGAGGCAGCACCCTCGATTGGCCGATGCACACCGGCAGAGAAGTGTCGCCCTCGGGGCTAAAACCGAACAGCCGCTAGCAGACTTGAGGCTTTAAAATTACCACTTCAAAAATCAACAATCATCACCCGACAATCATCAATCCGTCGCTGGAATAAACGCGGAGACTGTCCCCTGATTCTTTGCGGAAAGCGCCCCAAACTCACCGCAAAGGCGCGAAGTTCGACAAGGCCAAGAGCGAGGCAGGAAGCTCCTGGTGCTAAGCAACCTTTTCTGGAAAATCAAAGCTCAAGTTAGGACGCATGCTCTCGGGCCGCTAACAGATCGGTCAACATACCGCTTTTCTGAGGGAGCAAGGTCAATTTGGTTTTGCAATCCAATAGCTTCTGAGTCTCTAGGATCGTAAACAGCGCATCAGCCGTTTCTTTGTCTGCACAGATCTTCTTCAATGCATCTCCAACAAGCTCGGGCCGAATTGCGGCGGCTTTTGCAAATTCGATGGCAGCTTTGCGATCGGCGGTGCTGGTAATAATGCTGACTTGATTGGCACCGTCCTGCTTGATGGCACTTGTCACTTGCCGCAACCGATTTACAACCTTGCTTTCAATCTGCCGAATCATCTCTGCATCACGAAAATGAACTTTGCGAATATATACCGAACCTAATCGGTAACCCCACTCATCCGATCGAGGCGATACTTCTTCTCGTACGGTCGAACTCATGCCGTGACGGTTGACCATCATGAGCGCCAACGGCAAATTGCTGAGGCAACGGACGGTGGAATTCGCAACATTGGCTGACAAAGAGCCGCGAGGATCCATGTTTTTGAAAAGGTAGGACACTGGATCGCTTATGAACATTTCGTACCAAATCCCAATCCCCATCGGCGCGCCTTCTTCGGAATTGACCGGAGCACTGCGCAGGTAGACTTGATCCAATCGCATGTCCAGGACATAGCATTTCCCAAGCCAGTTCACAACGAGTGCCTTCCATTCCATGAGAGGCCATAGGAAATGAAGTCCAGGCTCGTCGATCACCTCGACCACCTTTCCGAAAAGCACATAGACATGGCATCGGCGTTCCTGGACGATGGTGTACACCCCGAGCAAGCGTCCGATCAGCAAGGCGATAGGTACGATGAGGAACGACAGTACAAAGGTTATGGCGAATGCTGCAAATCCAATCATGAGTCCACCTCCACAAAAGCTTGTTCCGAGCGACCGAATAGCGACATCCTGACGTTTCTAACATAAGCTTTGAGTACGCCGGATCCATTCTGCTTTAATGACTCAAGCTGCGTCGCCATTCTCTCTAACGGCTCGATTTCTGCTTGAGCTTTCAACGTTTCAATCTCGACAGCACGCTTGGACTGAACGATTTTTTGATCTGCGGCGGCTTGCGCTAAACTGATATCGGATGATACTTGGTTGTGTGCTGTGTTGATGGCAGCCAAGGCCGATTCAACCTCAGGGGGTGGATCGATTCCGGTGATGAGCGATGCGTCGAGTACCATTCCATACCTGGCTGCAGAAGAACGGCACTCGCGATCCATGTGTTCGTTGAGGTCTCGCAAGTTCTTTCGTAAGTCGTTGATCGAGACACCAAAGTTCACGGTGGTGTCCGTCTGAGTTTCTCCTGCGACCATCACCTGGGGAATCGGAGGGGCTTCGAAGTTCGCGATTCTTTCGCGTAACACGGACACAAAATAACCCATCACATGCGCTATCGGGTTTTTAACACCAAACAGGTACGCATAAAGATTGGCTTCCGAGACCCCATAACGAATCTGGCCATCGAGACCGATATTCAGTTGATCTTTGGTGACTGCCTCCAAGATGGTGCCACCCTTGTTGGCTTGTGGCTCATCGGGATCGTATGCCATATTCATGGTTGCCGTCGCGATCGAAACGCGATGCACTTGTTGCCAAGGCCATTTCCAGTAGAAACCGGGCTGTACGACGCGTACCTGCGGATAACAATAACGCTCTTGTTCATCGGGGACCAAAGCTTCGGCTAGCGGTAAATCCAAGGTCGTCGCTTCTCCCAGCCGATCTGCTCTCCCAAAGGTGGTGATCAAAGCGCGTTGGTTTTGATCGATGATATAGAAGCCTGCAACGAAGTATTGAATGACAAACCACGCGACAAAACCTGCAACGCATCCAATAAAAATTTCCATCTGCGAATCCTCGATTGAACAAGCATGAAGTGATGCACGCACATTAGGCAACCCACTCAGTCTAAGCCCACATAGGTAAAAGGCCCGATTAATTCCGAGAATTGGGCGCTAATTCCCAATGAATTGCTCGGAAAAGCACATGGCGTTTACCGCTAGCGGCACGAATCCCCAGCGATTATGGCCAGGAAAATGCTACGGTATCACGGCCGTAACATGGTCCTCCGGGGCCGTGTGGGTACCCGTTGTGGATCCTGCGAAAGATCCCAGGGATTGAGCACTATGGGGTGTTTGGTAGCTTGATGGGGCTGGGCTTTGGTTTGCTAAGTCGGTTAGTTAGCTAAACGCGAATTAGCTGAAATGGCTGCTGGCGCATTTGAAGAAGATAGAAAGTTTGTGTTGATGCCAGGGTCCGGTGGCTTACGCACACCGGCAGAGAAGTGTCGCCCTCCGGGCTAAAACCAAACAGCCGTAAGACGCCGCCGCTAAAGCGTCGTGTAGAGCCATTGGGGACAATAGCTCTACACAGGAAGACTCTTCCGTGATGCTCTTCCGTGATGCTTTACCGTGATGCTTTACCGTGATGCTTTACGGTGATGCTTTACGGTGATGCTCTTCCGTGATGCTTTACAGGGGAAGAGGCCGGCGGTGCGATTCGTCGAGGTAACTCCGTAGATCGGCTGATCTTGAAACCAACGCGGGGTGGCTCTGGCCGAGTCTCTCTAGGATCCGCTTGAACTTCTTTTTGGCTTTCTTGGCCTCGGACGGTTTGGCCCGACGGTATACAGCAAACGCTTTGTTGAGATCCTTGATCTCGTTTTGCCGATTGCCATGGTCCTGGAGGACCGAGACGATCTCCGCGACCATGAACGCCATCTTCAAGTGTCCTAACGGATCGCCAGGTATCGGTCGCGGGTCGCGGATCGTGGTCCACGTAGGGGTGATGCCCGCATCCTGAGCCGCCACCTTGCGATCGCTCTCCTGCGCCTTGAAAGTCGCTTCGTAGGCTTGGTAACTTCCTTGCTCGTCCTCCCAGTCCTCCTGCAACTCGTGCATCGAGAATGCGAATTCATCGTCGAGCTCCAGATGATGGCCGTCGATGCTGCTGAAGCTCGTTCCAAACATTCCGTCGGCCATCAAGGCACAGATCGGACAATCGCAGTCCCCTTGGTGACTGGTGGACGCTACAGCATCGATGCCCTCGATCTGAACTCCGTCTCCTATCGGTACCCTCCGGCGATCGCATTCGATCACGAAGTTTGGCGATGGTCCGCCCTCGAGCGGACTGCTGAGCCAGTTCTCTTTGATGGCGCTGAGGAATGCGACCAAGTCGGTCAGTGCCGACTCGCCTCGATTTGCGGCATCCTTGCCCTGCTTGGTCTCGAGCCATTCCCAACCCGCACCGATGATCTCTCGGCAGAAATCAAAGTAAATGCACATCTCCTGACTGCCCATCGGTGCGCTGGAGTATCCTTGCCAATCGTCGGGCGCGGCGATCATCGGCCCGCCGTGTTCGTACCGACTCTGTTGGCCTTCGGTGACCTCGTTGGCCCACTGGATCGCACCGTGGAGCATTTGCCGAGGGATTTTGCCACCGAGATCCTCGCGAGGTGTCATGAGCCAGTCTTTGTGGGATGCGACGGTCAATGCGTAGCGATCCCGCTGTGTGGAGCCTTCGACGCATTGGGTCCAGTCGTCGCTATGGAAGACCTCCAAGGCTCTTTTGGCGACAAAGGTCAAGAACGCATCGCCATAGAGGATCTCCCGATCGACGATGGGTCTTGCGATCGGACTTGGACGAGCTTCCAACAGGCTCACCGGCGCGGCGTCGCTTACCAAATCCCACCAAGGTGGCAGATGGATCGTCAGATTGCCCGTGAAATCGCTATCGTCGGCTTGCTCTAGACGAAACTCCGCATCGCGATCGATCGCTTCGAACTGCCCGCCGGTCGAGAGCCGTTTGCGAGTGAAGTCGATGAAGACCCACGCTGCTGCTGCTTGGATCGACCCGAGGACCGATTCGGGTTCGATTTCCTCGAAGGGCAATTCGCTGGTCGTTTCGCAAACGGCCGAGGAGCGGTACCGCGGCCAAACGCTCAAGGCCTCTTGCCAGTTCGTCGGGTCTTCTGAGATCAATGCGATGATCGTCAAGACGGTGTTCTCATCGAGCGATTCGGCAATCCAAGCGTTTGCGGAATCCAGCACCGCAAGTGTGATATCCTGATTTTCCTGATCCATCGAAACATCCTCCCTGGAATAGATAGCGACGGCAAAGGCTTCCGAGCGAGTTTGGAAACCAGACGTTGCCGTCGATTTTCGGATTATATCGGGGGAGTGCAAAAAACTCGTTTTTTGGTTCAAAATAGCGCAGGGGACCCGAGACGGCTAGCAGTTCGATGGGGTGGAATCCGCGATGTCAGAGTGTGGTCGATCGGAAGAAAACTTCGCTAGAAACGACTCAAGGGATGGGCGGTTCCTAAGAACCGCTCATCCCCCGAGTACTCCCCCTGCCTCTCGTTCACAGCCTTCGCTGTACGCTTCATGAATCGGTGTTTGGATCAGGCTCCCCAGTCGAATTTAGGGGCGGGGGGTGCTTGCAGCTTTCTGCCGCTGGCTTTTTTCAGCGGGATCGCTTCGCTGGGTTCGAGAGGTGCTCGGTTGGCTGGCTCTTTGGTCGGGTTGACCTCGGAGGGAGCCTTGGTGGTGGTTGTTGTGGAGCCAGCCGTGGCGGCTTGGTTGGCTGTGCCCAGGTTTTGCGGGAGTTCACCGCGACTCGAGAGACTCGGGCGGCTTGCACCCGTTGCCAGTGTGCGAGCCGCAGAGCGTTCGCGGGTCCGTTCGGAGGAGTCCCAGTAGGCTTTCTCGGGCCAGAGACCTTCTTCGAGGCTGATGTTGTTGTATTCGAGCAGCGAGCCTTTGAGCATGTGGACTTCGACGATGGACTTGTTGTATTCGGCCAGAGCACGAGCGTAGTTTCGACCTGCGTTGGCTCGGCTTTGTTGAGCTCTCAGGAGCAAGTCCATGATTTGCTCGGAACCGGATTCTCCAGCGTTGAATTTTTCTTGGTAGAGTTTGACCCAGCGATCGGCTGCCGAGAGGGCTGCGAGCTGTTCGGTCATCTGGATGTAGTTGCTGTTGAGTTCGCGGAGGACTTGGCTGATGCGGTGCGTCGCGGCGATTTCTTTTTCTTCGAGCAGAGCGTGGTCACGAGCGAGTGTCAATTGTTTGTTTCGCACGTCGTTGCTGGCTCGTCGGGCACCGATGGGATTCGGTAGGAAGTCCAATCGGACGGCGGCTTCTTGGAAGTCACCACCGAGGAGTTCTTCCCAAGCACTCGGGGAGGGCGTGGTCCGGGGTTCGGGTGGGAACGGCCCATTGCCACCTTGATCGAGCAGAGAGGATCCTACGCCTACGTATCGGTAGATGAAGGACAGGTCGACGTTGGCGAGCATTTGATTTTTGGCCGAGAGGAGTTCGAGTTCCCGTTGCTTGATGATCCAACGCTGGCGACGCAGATCGACGCTTCGGCTGAGCATCTCGTTGATCGAACCGTCGAAATCGAACTGGGCCATTCCGATGGCAGGCTTATCCGAGGGTCGCACGAGTCGCCCATCGGAGCTGGCCCATCCCATGAGGATTCGGAGGGTTTGTTCGCGACCGAAGAGGCCTGGGTCACCCCCGAGTGCAGCACCGCCGGCCAGGGCTGCATCGAGTTGGGCTTGGAAGTCGTGGTAGGTGTACTTGGCTTGGGCTTCGGTAGTCCCGGCGGCTCCCTTTTGGAGTTTCTCGTAAGCGATGTGGTAGGCTTTGGCGGCGCTGTCACGAGCGATCCGAGCGTTTTCGACGTTCCAATAGGATTGGTAGAGGTCCCAGTAGGCGAATTCGACATCTCGCACGAGATTTCGAACGCGTTCTTCGAAGTCGACGAGGGATAGGTCCTCGTTGATGCGAGCCAGTACAACGGGGATTCGATTGACCGAGGTTCCGCGACCGCGAAGGAGCGGATGCTGGACTTGGAATTCGAGAATTTGGGTATAGTCGCTCGGCACGGCGCGACCAGGTCCGGAGGTTTCGATGTTGTTGTAGCTGTAGATCGATTGCGAGCGTGCGGAGACGACCCCACCGGTGGCCATGCGTTTTGACAGCGCCATTTGTCCGGTGCTATCACGGCCTCGGAAGGGAGTGGGGTTGAAGGGGTTGTTCTCACCGACATTGCGTGCGCGGTCGGTGTTGTTGTAGGAGAAGAACGCGGAGAATTGCGCGTCGAATTCGCTCAGTGCGTCTTCGACCCCACCGGTTTGGTTGGCGCGAGCCGCACCTCGCGGCAGGACGCGGTTTCCATTTTGGTCGACGGCGATCTGCTGAGGGCTTGTGGTCGTCGCGGCGATGGCAGGATCGTAGACCGAGCTTTGCTGTTGGCTCGGAGTCGAAAGGATATTTGCGGCGATGTCGACGTTTTGGCGTTGCGTGCCAGGGATGGTGCGAATGAGCTTGCTGTTGACCAGAGCGTACGAGACGCATTCTTCGAGGGTCAGGTCAAGGAATTCGTATTTTTGGTTATCGAGTGTCAGCGGTTCGAGGGCGTCGGTCGCTTCGGGAGCCGGGTCGATTTCCAGGTCAGGAATTTCGATTTGCTGAGCGTGCTGGAGATACTCGGCAAAGTGAGCGCGATCACGCAGATAGTGAGGCTGGGTCGGATGGCAGCCGGCGAGCATAACGCTACCGATTTGCATTCCGATAAACCACTTGTGAAAGGTTCGTTTCATAAGCCGGGGGTTCCCATCCAACGTGTGTCAACGATTTGCCGAGGTACGGCGATCGAGCGCCGAAAATTCGACGAGTTGATCCTTTGGTGTTAGGCCCCCCTAACAAGCAGGTGTTGAACTTGCTTACCAAGGTTATCGGCGGTGGGCTTGGTAAACTTTGACGATTACGGAAGAAATTCCGGATTGCCATTGAGCTAGCAAAAGGTTTACCTAAAAAAGAAAACCCTGCCCAGAAGGGGTCCTGGGCAGGGTTTTGCGGATCAAGCTGTACGTCGTGAGGGTGACTATTGATAGCTAATCGAGGAATCCAACGAGTTCTTGGGATCGGCTTGGCTGCTGAAGCTTTCGAACTGCTTTGGCTTCGATTTGACGGATACGTTCGCGAGTCACTTTGAAGATGTGTCCGACTTCTTCGAGGGTGTAGCTGTATCCATCACCGAGACCGTAGCGGAGTTTGATGATTTCGCGTTCTCGGTAGCTGAGCGTTTTGAGCACCGAGTTGATGCGATTTCTAAGCATTTCTTGGGCAGCACCGATGGCGGGGCTTTCGGCCGCGCCGTCGGGTAGAAGATCTCCGAACTGGCTGTCTTCGCTGTTACCGACTGGACGGTCGAGCGAAATGGGGTATCGGCTCATGGCCAGGACGCGTCGAGCTTCCTCGACGGTCGTTTCGGCTCTGCGTGCGGTTTCTTCGAGGGTCGGTTCGCGGCCGAGTTCTTGGAGCAACTGGCGGGAGACGTTTCGGACTCTGGACATGGTTTCGACCATGTGGACAGGGATCCGAATCGTCCGGCTTTGGTCCGCGACAGCCCTTGTGATGGCTTGGCGGATCCACCAGGTTGCGTAGGTACAGAACTTGAAGCCGCGACGGTATTCGAATTTATCGACCGCCCGCATCAGACCCGCGTTTCCTTCTTGGATCAGGTCCAGGAAGCTCAGGCCGCGGTTGCGATACTTTTTGGCGATCGAGACGACCAATCGCAGGTTTCCTTCGCTGAGTTGCTTCTTTGCGTGTTGGTACTCGGTGAAAACCTTTTTGACCATCATGACGCGGTTGCGCAATGAGGAGGGGGTTTCTTGGGTAGCAACAAGAATTTGGCGGTATTCTCGGCGGAGTTGTGCGATTTGCGACGGTGCGACTTGGTGGGACTTGAGGGTCGCCAAGTCGTGTCGGATTTCGTCGACGCGAGCCGACAATCGTTCGAGCACACCGATCATCGCTTCGATGCGTTGGGTCCGCAGGCCGAGTTCTTCGATGAGCCTTACGGCTTTTCGTCGTCGTCGGCCAAGGTGGACCCAAGCTTCGGTCCGCTTCTTGGTTGGCAAGGAGCGGCTCAGGGCGTCTCGGTAGTCTCGGCGGTTGCGTTTGAGCAGAACGTCCAGTGTTTTCAGATTGCTAGGTAGTCGACCTAGAATCTGTTCCTTTTCGAGCCGATCGGTCACAGAGACTTGGACCGTGCGATCGAAGGGTAGTTCCCCGGTATGGACTCGGCGTAGGATCTTGTAGGCGTATTGGATGACGTAATCGCATTCGAGGAGTTTGGTGCGAAATCGTCGTCGGGTGACTTCGATTTTCTTGGCCAAACGGATCTCCTCTTGGCGAGTGAGCAATGGGATTTCGCCCATCTGAGTCAAATACATCCTGACAGGATCATCCGACCAGGTCTCGACATCGTCCATGCCCGAGAGCAAATCGTCTTCGCTCTCGAGTTGGACTTGGTCCTCGGGGACCACAACATCGACCACCGCATCGGTCAAATCATCGCCTTCTTCTTCAAGCGATAGTTTGTGCAATCCGTCCAAGTCATCAGCGCTGCGAGGCAGATCATCATCGAAATCCAACAGGCCGTCGAACAAGGTCATAATTCCTCAAACCACAAAATGAATGCTGGGTTAGAGAGTGGTTCGTGTCAGCGACGAGCCACAGACTACCGAGCGATGATCGACCGGACTGGTTCTCGGAGGAACCGATCGGTCTGGACAAGGCAAGGCAAGTGTAGCACCGAAGATCGAACGAACTGGACTCCCGAATGAATTGGTAAATTTTTACGAATGGAGAGAGTGGATCGAGCCAGCCTTGGCCCTCTTGCTGAGGATGATCCGATACGCTGAAAACGATTTCCGCGAAAACGCTCATAGTAGTTCGAGTTTTCTCAACTACCGAAAATTTCCGCAGGAATCTCAACGGTTCGGAACACGACCTTAGAAAAACCTTCCTTGACGCCCGGAATCTCCGCGATGGTTCGTATTGCTGCTTGGCCTGTACCTCAAGTGCAAAACTCGCATCGAACGATGCTGTGCTTGGCACCTCGTACAAACACCCCTTACCCGGTTGTGCTTCGTCATTCCATGGTCGTGTTCTGAAGTTGGAAGTCAGCCTGGGGATATGGATATCGGCTGGAACTCTGATCGACTCGAACGACTTAGCAAAATCTGGGAGCTTAAATGGGGTCAAGCGACAAATAACCTCGGAAGATCCGGTCAACACGGTTCCCCGATGAAGCTCTTCGGGTTCAGCGAACTGAAAACCTAGGAAGCATTCCCTGGGAGGGGTTGACTTTGGCACCATAATTTTAACCACCCGAGAGGCTCGGTCTAGTAGACTCTAAGAACATTCTTGCCCAAACGGCTTGGCAGGACCCCTAAGCGCAGCATCTTCGGAATAGTCGAGGAGTTTTTTGTGAGACTTTTCCGGATAGGCTCAAGAAGTTTGGGAAGTCCAATTGGCGATTCGACGGGATCTGGGCCTTTTGACACAGACCTTTGGACAGCTTGGGTCCCAAGGTCTCCTAAGGTCTTTGCCAGCGGCTCGCTGAACCTTTTGGGGGCTAGTCGTCGTAGCATGCCCTTAGGTTCTTTCCCGGATACCTAGTTATCGGTTATGTTTCTGCGAATGCCTCTTGAGGGATTGGTTCTCGGAGAATTTCGAGCCTGATCCCTGCGTGCTTTATCTCCAACCTCAGCCAAGCTTTTCAGGGCTTTTCACTGCGATGCCTCAATACGCTTTTCGATGCGACTGCACAGCCACGATTCCCGTTGGGATAGCCCAGGCGGGAAGTTCGGTCCGATGCGAGCAATGTTCCAAGTTGATGGAGGTCCCTGGGACCAAGGTCCTGCGGACCTTGCCAGTCTTGGAGGATGTGGTCGCAGGGGCGGTCCCCAAGGTGGGCTTTGCCCAGCGTTTTTTGCCGGCGTTGCTTTTGGCGATCGCTGCATTGTCGTTGACGACTGCGGGGGTATTGGCCAAGGAGCGATGGTTTTCGCCGATCGAGTTTGGGCATACCGAGGAAGAGTTTTTCGCTGCGTTTCGAGAGGATGCGCTGCGGGATCCGCCGGCGCGGGTCTGGGATCACTGGAAGTACTTGGTCGAATCGGGATTGCCGGTCCATCAACCCCCAGACTATTTTGTGATCAATGAGTATTTCGAGAGGCGTAAGCCATGGCTTATCGGCTCTTCGATCCTGGGTGCATTGAGTTTGGGAACGTTTTTGGTTTTGACTTTTGGACAGTCCAAAGGCCGTACTGGCAGCAATGGCCGTACTGGCCCGAGTGCGTGATGCCGCCACGAATCGAAAAGTCCGAACCGGCGGCTCGAGTGGAGCATGAATCCCGAGGTCAGTGCAAAGCGGCCTACCGCAAATGGCTCCTGGGGTTTGCGATTTTCCATCTTTTGGCCGTTGTGGCTGAGCCTTTGTTTTTCTATTCCCGCAGCGACGTTCAAGCGGGCCCGGAATTTCTGGCCTTGCGCCGAGGTTTAGGTCCTTACGTCGATTGGATGTACTTGGACCACGGATACTTTTTCTTTGCCCCGAACCCAGGTCCGAGCCACTTGGTCGGTATTCGTGACCAATCGGTGGTGTTTCCCGATCGCAAGGAGCAATGGCCGAGGCTTTTGTACCATCGATATTTCATGCTTTCGGAGTTCTACAACAACTCCTTTGCCCCGACGGCATTGGACCCGCAGGACATGACCGACAAGTTGTTCGTCGCGCGTTGGGAGGAGGATCGGCGTTTTTATCAAACGCTGCAGCGATCGATTTCCAAGTCGATTCAATCGCAATGGAATACTCGCGGCGATGATCGAATCGAGTCGTTGCCTGAGCTTGTGCGTCTGGAACGTCCCTTGCCCGGTCCGCTGGAGGTTCTCTCAGGGGCCAAGCGTTTGGGGGATTCTCGCGACTTGATCGTCTTGCCCGAGGGTCCCGAGTCGCCATCGACCCAGCCAGGCCCGGTCCTGGGAATCCCTATTCAGGGAGTCCCTTTGCCATGAGAGGGTTTGGGATCGGCCGTTTTTTTGTCGATTCGATCAAGGAGTTTTGGGGGTCGCTTGAGACGTTTTTCTTTCGCCCCTCGGGAGCCGAGGTGTTGGCTTGGATCCGAATCGCGACCGGTGCGATGATCGCTTACATTCATCTGGTGTGGTTGCTAAGGCTCGAGAGTTTTTTTGGTCCTCGGGCGCTTTTGGATTACGAGTCGCTTTCGATGCTGCATCGCAACGTGTGGAAGTGGACTTACTTAGACGGACGCGAGTCGCTCTGGCTGGCGTGTTTGCATGAAGTTCTCGCCCTCGGAGCCGGGCTGGCCATGGCGCTTGGGTTATGGACCCGATGGACGGTCCCTGCGGCTTGGTTTTTGACCTTGATGACCGCCCATCGACTGGCCCCTTTTCTTTTTGGGCTCGACCAGATCGTTTTGATGTTGGCGATGTATTTATCGGTGTCGCGCTGCGGGGATGCGTGGAGTCTCGATCAGCGATTTGGGATCGTCCAGGGTCCGGTCCTGCATTGGCAAAACACGTTTGCTACGCGTCTGATCCAGTTGCATCTGTGCGTGATTTATTTTTTTGGAGGGCTAGGAAAAGCTCGGGGCTGGATGTGGTGGGACGGAACGGCGATGTGGTACGCTGCGGCATCCTATGAGTACCAGTCGCTCGATTGGACTTGGATCGGTCGCTATGCGACCTTGGGCTCGATATTGACGCACGGAACGTTGTTTTGGGAGATCGCCTATGCGGCCTTGGTCTGGCCCCGGCTGACGCGTCCGTGGATTTTGGCGATCGCATTTTTTGTCCATGCCGGGATCGCGCTGTTCATGGGCATGATTACTTTTGGCCTGATGATGCTGGTAGCGAATTTGGCTTTTGTGCGTTTGCCGGATCCTCGTTGCGATACTTCGAGTTGAAGATTTTTGCATCGAACGGGTCGGTGGCTTTGGTTTGTTTGCTAGCTGTCTTTTCGAGTTTGCGGATTTCTTCTTGGATCTCCATCAGTTCGCCCGCATCGATTGCGACGGAGCCCGATCCGCTCTTGGGAGGCTTGGACAATTTCGGGCTCGGCGCGACGGCTTGTTGGACTTCCGAGGTGGATTCGGGTTTTGCGTACGAGGCAGCCTGCACGACAGGGTTGGGGTTCGACGGGCTTGTGCCCTGGTGCGTGAGACCTTCGAGCGAGCGGATCCACTTGGCGAGTTTTTCGAGGTGGTGTCGGTCTTCTTCGCGTTGGAGGTTGAAGCTCGCGTTGCGCTGGGCCCCGTGGGGGCGAGCGGCGTAGTTCAGCAGGTCGGATTGGTCGGGTTGCGATGCATCGACGAACCGAAGGAATTTCTCGAGGTTTCGTTCGTTGATCGAAGCGGCCTGTTCGCCGACGGGTTGGAAAATTTGGAAGTTGTTTTTTGAGAGGATCCCATGGCAACCGCTTTGCCCACACCTTGAGACTACGATCGGTGTGATCTCGGTTTGGAAGTTCCTTCGGAGATATCCTGGGACGGTATGAACGGGAAACGATGGTTCGCTCGATGCGGGGGCTCGCGGGAGGACCGCACTTGCTTGCACAACCGGTTCTGGCGGTTGGATCCCTTGGATCGCCATCGCTTGGCGGACGTTCTCGTCGGCCATCAGGGCTTGCTTGAGTTGCAGGTCGAGTTGTTTGAATTTGGGATTGTCGGCTGCTTGTTTCTCGAGTTCGAGGTAATGCTCGATGGCTTGATCGAGCATTCCGTTTTGGATGCACCATTGGGCAAGATGCCAATGTTCACCGGTTCCCCATTTGCGAATCGCTCGGGTTTGGTATTTGTAGAGCGAGTCCATTGAAGGCCCGATAACCAGGATCTGTTTTTTGGCTAGGGTGACTTGTTTGCCTTTGTCCATGACGACCGTGACGGAGTCGGCTTGGGGTTTGACGAACCCTTGCAAAACCGCTCCGTGTTGAAGCAGCACGAATCCATCGCCATAGAAATTCAGGGCGGAGTTGGTCGCTGTTGGATTCGGCTGGGCCACGGTAGCCTGAGGTCCGATCGCCAGCATGGAAGTTGCGACGAAAAAATAAGCCAAGGCGCAGGTTGAAAATCGAGCGACCATGGAATGACGATGTCCCTGGAAATGAAAAACAAGTCGGTATCGAGCCGATTTCGAATCGATGGATAGGATGGGGAAATAGCATTTTCCGAGGGGCTACTGCAAGTCGGATCGTTACGAGCACTGAGGAAAGTTGCTCAAGTTGTCCCGAGTTGTGTTGAAATGGGGAGGTTTTCCAGGCAACTTAGGGGGCCTGGGCGTCTTGGGTGCTATGAGCGATTTTTGCGATCCACTACACTGGGTGGCGATACTCGGGCCGATGATGGGGCCGCTGTCGCTCGAGCGACGGCAAACAGGGAAACACTCGGATGGATGCGGAATGGAGAACACAATGGGTCAAAGATTCTGGAGGTTGGGTTCAAGGGACCAGTGCTTCGGTGGACTGAGTTTCAGGGGATGGGGTAAGCTCACAGCGATAGCCTTAGTGACCCAAGCCGTCCTGGGTCCAACCGATGTGGCACTCGGCCAGGAGTCTAGCGCACCGCCATCCGCACCGATCCTTGGAGTTCCTCAGGATCCTGCGCTTTGGAACCTGGTGAATCAATCTTATGGCGAATTGGATCCAGCCAAGCTACCGGATCTTGCGCCCAGCCGATCGAATCTTGAGGCTCAGGTCGAGCGTTTTGAGCGTTATTTGGATTCATCGCCGACGCAAGGTCCTGCGTGGAAGACCTTTTTGCGTTGGGACACGCTTCGCAAGGAGTTGGCACAAGCCGAGCCGAATCCAGAGACACTGAACGATTTGGAGAAGCGTTTTCGGCAGAATTACTCCGGGTTGGAGTACTCCCCGTTCGTGGGTGTTAGGGACGCCCTCTCGCAGTATGTCCAGCAGTCGCGGGTCTCGCGTGATCCGGACACGACGATGCAGATTCTCAAGAACCGCTTGGGCAAGCTTTCCGAGCGCATGCAATTGCCCGATATGCGGCGCGACCCTAAGGCGATGCATGATCTTGGGCAGGTAGTCACTTACATGAAGCAAGCCAACCAATCCCCGGCGCTTGTATCGAGTGTTTTGAGCAAGTTCTCACAGCCGAATATTCGCGCGATCGTATCGGACGATTTCATGCGCAAGTCCTTTTCCAGGCCGGTCGATCAATCCAACCCGGTCAATGAGCTGATTTTAGGCACGACGATTCTAGGACAGAGTGTGCTGTGCGGTCGGGTATCCCCGGTCCTGATTGAGAATCCGAACCAAGCGACGATCAAGTTGCTTATGAATGCGGACTTTGCCAGTCAGAACAAGGGCTACAATCGGGGAGTCGTTCTCAATACGACCGGTAGGGCCGACGTGGAGGCTTGCGAAACGTTGATGCTCGGAGAAGCGGGTTTGATGTCCCTAGGGGACACCGGCGTGGATGCTCAATTGTCCACCTCGATCCAGAGCATCGAGCACAAGTTAAAGATTGTCAGGAAAATTGCGGCCAAACAGGCTTCGAAGAAAAAGCCACAGGCCGATGCGATCGGAGAGGCTCGCATGGAGCATCGAATTCGCACGGAGTTTCACCAGCAGCTTACCGAACAGCTTGCGGAAGCCAACAGCAAGCTTCGTCAAGCCATGGAATCGCCCCTTTTAGGGCGACTTGGGGTTCCCAAGCCGCAGCGGGGGTCCTGGAGCAATCCAGACCAGCTTGGGTTGCACTGGAAAGTCCAGTCTGGGACCCAGTTGGCCTCCGATGCCCCCTGCCCTTTCCCTGCCGACGAATGCGGTTTGACCCTACAGATCCACGAGACGGTGGTTGGCAATTTGCTCGATCCGGTCTTGGCCGGACGAATCCTCCGAAGCGAGGAGATCGACGGCTATGTGGCGCAGTTCGGCGAGATGGCCAAGGGCATTCCTCGCAAGGAGGAAGATGGTCCATGGGCCATTACGCTCAACAGTTTCCGGCCAGTCGAGACGGTCTTCGATGACAACTTGATCAAGTTCCGAGTGAGCACTTCTAGACTCGAGCGCGAGGACCAGGCCTTGCCCAACACCGCAACGGTCGAGGCTGCTTACAGGCTCGTCCAGTCCGACGGGACGGTTCAGTTGGTGCGAGAAGGTGAGCTTAATGTCGAATTTACCGGTAAAGTGCAACAGGGGACCCGAGGCGTTGTACTCCGGACATTCCTCAAAAACAAATTTGAGCAATTGTTTCGTCAGGAGTTGTTCGATACGCCGATTCGATGGTCCGATCGGCTTCCAGAGCAGTTCAAAGACTTGCAGTTGTGTGCCGTTGGGATCGACGATGGTTGGTTGCAATTGCAAATCCGATAAGGGGCACATCGCCGTATGTTTAAGAACTTAGGCAACATCGCCAACCTAGTCAAATCGATCGGTCAATTGCCCGATCGGATGTCCAGGCTCAAGCAGCAGATGGAATCGAAGCGGATTTGCGGTCGGGCCTGTGAGGGAGATCATCAAGTCCGAGTCGAGGTCAGCGGTCTGGGGTTGGTCCATGAGGTCGACATTTCCAGTACGCTTTTGGCTCCTGAGCACAAGTCGCTTGTGCAGAGGCTGACCCTCGATGCGATCAATCACGCGGTCGTGCAGGCCAAGGCACTGCATGTCGAGGCGATCAAGGAGGCGACCCATGGGGTCGAACTTCCAGGTTTGGAGAAGATCATCGAGGAGATCGCCAAATAGGGCTCGTTCGAGCCCGACTGCATTTAACCGCCCTAGGTTATTCGGTGCCTGAGGCCATTCGAGCAAAAACAAATCGATCAAGACCAAACGAGCAAACCCGACCGTATTAACTCATTCGGAGGAGACACGACATATGCCCATGGAAAATTTCTCCCGTTATCAGCAATCGGTGATCAAGAACTTCTACAAGAACCGCGACGCGGTCTCCTTACAACGAGCCCAAGAGTTGCTCACCGAGTTGTATTTGGCCGAAGGCAAAAAGCTTGAGAAGGCCTGGGATTCGATGTTTACGAATCTCGAGCGCATGGGGGTACCGGCCGATCAGTTGGAGCATTTGCGCAAGGAGCGGAATGCGGAGTCGATTGCCAAGCTGATCGAGAAGATGCTTTAGGGGCTAAGGGTCTGGTTCTTCGAAAGCCGTGAGCCAACCAGCGCAAGCGGTTGGGCGATTTAAATAAGCCCCCTGCGATGCTGTGTCTGGGCCCGAGCAGGTTTGGTGATTCCGGCCGTGCAGCCGAATTGAATCGGTGCGTAGCTTATGGCTATCGCCCGCGGCTTGCGTCTAGGCGGATGAAAGGGTCAATCAGCGGTTGGGCGATTTAAATAAGCCCCCCTGCGATGCTGCTAATGCCTCAGCCTGCTTTGCCTCGGTAGATGCGCAGGGTAGGGGTTGGAAGGGATGGGTTGGTGCTTGCGATTGCGTGGCTAGGTTCTTCGTTGACATATTCGCGGAGCAGATCGGTTGCCACATCGAGATCGCATCGGCTTTCTTTGTTGCTGTGACTGGTCCAGTGGTCGGCACCCCAGCCAGCAAGGAGGACTGCATCACCTTGACGGCTTGATCGAATAGCAAGTTCGATCGCGGCGCGACGGTTTGGGACGATTTGGATAGCTGCTGGTCGTTCGCAGCCATCGAGGACTTGCCAGATGGCTTTTTGTCCGAAGCGTAGACTTCGGCGGCTTTGGGTGAGGATCACGAACGAGGCCGAGCGTTCTAGGACTTTGCCGTAGGCGGCGAGTTGTTCTGGGGTAGCCGCGTCGGGGACTTCGGCAACGCAGATCACGGGTGTACCGTCCTTGGAGATAGAGTGAAGAGCCACTGCGAGTCGATCGGGTTGGTCGGCAGCATCGACGTAGACGGCCAAGTCCGATTCGACCGGGACGCGTTGCATTCGTCCGGGGATGCGTTGGAGTCGTTCGACACCGCAGACGGTCTCGTAGAGTTCCAGGCCGAGCGAATAGCCGACGGCGATTGCGCAGAGCATGTGCCTTGCGTTGTGGTCGCCGACGATGGTGCTCGTCAGTGGAGCGATGGAGTTTCCGGCCGAGAGGATCATGGTTTGTTCACCGGCAAGGGACTGCAAGCGACGGCCTTGGACATCGGCATCGGCATCGATTCCGTATCGGATCGCTTCGGGGCAGCTTCGCATCGCCCATCGATTCAATCGAGCATCGTCTGCATTGCAAACCACGACGCCATGTTCTTTGAGTTGGCCGAGCAATTGGCCCATTGCGTTTTCGATTCCACGTGCTTGGAGGGCATCGCAGCGTTGGGTACGGCGTAGGTTGGTAAAGACCAGGACGTCGAATTCGATTCCCGCAGCGGCATGGGACTGAAGCATTTCGTTGGTGATTTCGAGGATAGCCGCAGGAGCTTTTTCGTTGACGCTTTGTTTAAGCCATTCGCTCAGGCACAGCGCATCGGCGGAGGCTTCGGCCATCAAGCCGGTTTGCAAACCGGTCGAACCACCGAGGCTTGTGTGGTAGGCGACGGACTTGCCTATTTTTTTGAGCATCGAGGCGATCAGGAGGCAGGCGGAGGTTTTTCCGTGGGTCCCTACAACGCCGATGGTAAGGATTTTTTTGCAGGGGGCACCTGCAAGTTCCATGGCGAGTTTAGCCAGTGCGTCTTGGACGTTCGGGACGATGCACTGAGGCAGCGAGGTCGGCATGTACTGTTCGGTGAGGATTCCGATAGCGCCGTTGGCTTGGGCTTGGAGGATTTCTTTCTCCGGAGCGGCCCATGGGTTTAGGCCTGCGGCGAAGACCCAATTTTGGAGTGCTGCATCGGGATGTTGATCGCAAGCCGAGCAGAGGATGTCGTCGGCTCCGAGGATTTTCGCGTTTGGAAAAAGGGACTTTAGGCTGATCGATGGGTAGGAAGAGAAGTCCACTTGGAAAGGCCTCCGTGCCTGAGCGAGTCGAGTTCGAGGAGTTGCTGGATTAGTCGCGAGTCGAGGGCTAGCCTATCCGTGGCTTGGCCGATTCGACGCGGCGAGTGCGGTGCGTTGAGCACCCTATCAACTTGTCCCAAGTCGGGGCACTTCGTCAAGTCGAATGTAGGAGTAGATTGCGTGAGTTTTTCAAAAGAGCCGACTTTGTTTTAATGCTAGCAAATCCCAGTGGGGTTACTGGTTGATTGGGCAGGCGGGAGATAGATCGCGGGACAATCAAATTCGCTGAGCACCGATAGGGCTCTGTGGAGCTGGAGGAAGCCCGTGGGATTGGCTTCCAGCCTGTCCTGAGATACGCCACATCAAGTGCTCTCTGCCCAGCCGACGGAAACGGCAGGACAGACTGGAAGTCTATCCCACGGGTCGCATCGAAAAACCCCGTTGGGCGACGGAGTAACCGAGGTATCGGTAGCTTTCGAATTGGGATTCGGAGTAGAACTGGTTCACGGTGGATTGGTGAGGAAAATCGGGATTTCGAATTTGATAGCTTAACAAGTCCGTGGAGTCTTCTTTGGTCAGGTTGAGTTTCAAGTAAATGATCTCTCCAGTCTCTTGGCTTTGAACTCCATTCGCAGGATAAAAGATTTTTCCAAACGCGATCTGCTTTTCGGACATGCCTGTCTCTTGATTGCGCGCGAGTTTAGAGACATCGATGTCGATGGCAACACTGAAGTCAATGCGAGCATTTCGGATCAGCATTGCCAGTTCGTGGCAGGTGCTTTTGGGGTCTGCCCCTGCGTCGCAGATGTAGATTTTTTTGGTGCGGCGTCGCACCAATTCGTAAGCCCCGAGGTTGTCGAAATGCCCCCCGTCGGACAGGTAGACGAAATCCTCTTTGGCATCTGTAAAGCCCATGATTTCTCGGACAATTTGGATCCACCCAAACTTCGGATTCGATTCCTTAAAGTGCCTGGATCTTGGGTTTGGGAACCAGCCACCGAGGCGTAGGTTGCAGAAGGTCAGAAGGGCCGTCACAGGGGCCGTTGAGTAGTAGCCCATGTTTGGGCTCACGGCCGCGCCGGAGGTTGAGAAGGCTCGGCCCAGGGTCAGTTCCCCCGCATAACCATCGTCGGTTCGACGAAAGCCGGTTTGAGTCGATCCGCAGAACAGCGGGCTTAGGACAAAACTATCGGCTTTTCGTTCATCGTATTCTCTCTGATCGGTTCCGCATAAATTGATCGCGGTGTTAATCAGGTGGATAGGTCCACGGAGATTTCCGTGCGAATCGAATCCGACATCACAGAGTTTCAGATCATCATTCGGATCGATATGCGTGACCGGATCGATATGGGTGCGCTCGCGTTGGCTTGCGCCTAGGAAGGCACTCACGAGACGGTTTTCGTACATCTCTTGCAGTGAGAAGATATTCACGTCGACGTACCGGCTTGCAATCAGGGAAATCAGCAAGCTACCGAGGAAAAAAAAGATAACAAGGTGGCCGTTAAACAGAGAGATCCAAGAACCGAGGAGGTCGTGGACAATGAACTTCGCAACTAGTCCCACGACGACGAATCCAAGTGCCAGCGCGACGTAAGGGCCTAGTTTGACGATAGCGTCCAAGATTGGTTTTCTTTTTGTGCCTGTCCAAAGGCTTTGAGCAAGCCAGATAGCGATCCCTGACGTTGTTCCCCACACCGCACCTAAGCTGGAGGTCAAATAGTATTTCTCGCTCCTGAGTTGTCCGTAGATCCAATCGGGAACGACGACACCCAAGACGAAGGCTACTAGCCAACCTAGGCCAGCGACCGAGCAATAGGCTTGAAGGAACGACCACTTCTCGCGCACCTCGCGATTCTCCAGGCTCCCAAGAATCCCAATTTGGAACGACTGTGCAAGGCTGAAGGAAAAAAGTGCCAAAGGGATCAGGCAACCGACCAAAAGGGATATCCACCAGTCGTCGCCAGGGTCCTGCGAGTCCGTAATTTTCGCAAGAGAGGAGCTATTAGACTCGGTTTTCGGATCTAACGGGGAATCGACCTTCTGAGCAGATGGCTTACTTTTGCTAAATGTATCTCGAGTTTTCTGGCTTTCTTCGTCTGAAAGCAATGGGAAGTAAACGGCCAGCGAGTAAAGCAGAATCGCCAACGTTCCACCGCTGAGCATTCCAGAAAAAATCCACCGCAGCGGTTGTTCTCGGTTGAGGCGATTGTTCTTAAAATCCACGAGTTTCCGAAAGAGTGTTAGAAACGAGCGATGGTTAAAAGCAATCGCCTGAAAGAGTGCCCCGGCTAAAAACACCCAAGGAGCATAGGTGGAAAACTCTTCGGGATTTAAGTATTTGCTTGGCCATTGCGAGGGTTGAGAGTCGCTGAAGTTAGCGTCTTTGTAGAATCGGACGGCCGATCCGATGAAAGCCGTTGAGACGGCAAAGAG
>JAJTFB010000151.1 GCA_021300015.1 Pirellula sp.
CGAGCGAGAATGCTCCTGGCCAAGCCTATCGTCGAGCCAGATTTGCTCCTGAAGTCCAAACCGTTGGGCCAACGACCCATCCTCGAGGGTTTCTCGGAGCAAAAAGCCCCCGTGACCTGAGCTTATGATGTGCGAGACGCGTTGGTGTCCCGGGACTTTTCCAAGGACCTTCTCGAGCGATTTGCGCAAGAGTTTGACTTGCTGATCCATGACACACTGGCAGATCGTGTCGATGTCCGAATCGGCCAGTGTCGAGCCATCCTCGCCTACAATTCGAGCCAATCGAAATCGCGCATGTTCTCGCGTCGCGGGTTGCGAATCGGCCGTGTCCTTGTCCTCTGGGCATTCGTCGAGAAACCCTAACCACAAGTATGCGTCGCGCGTCGTGGCGAATTGCTCGTTCATCAACGGACAGCGTTTTCCGTGAAGCGGGACGCTGCGCACCAGTCCACATAGGTTCGAACGCTCGATCCCTGTGTAGATCAATTCGCGTCGCTTGAGGCGATCCGAATCGGTCTTCGAGTCGGTCCGCACGCCATCGGCAGCTAGCCGGATGACATCGATCGTCGTCGAGCCGATGTCGACAAGCACCCCTTGTGCCTCCTGGTCCTTGACGCGGGGTTTGGGCAAGAGCCGCCGCGACCAATTGGCAAGCGCATGCCAGTTCGAGGCCGCCGCGATCCATGGGTCGCGAGCCGCCTGGCTGGGACTTCGCCAATTCCCATCGACGCAATAGACGTAGACCAATGGGGCTGGGAAGACGCGTGTGACTTGCTCGAGGATGCAAGCAACCCCGTGGGCACGGGTCGAAAAGCAGTCGGCCAGTTCGCCGGTCATCGTCACGGCGATGCCATGGAATTCCGGGGAGTCGTCGATGGCTTGGGCGAGGCTCGCAGCCAGGGACTCCGACTGTTTCCACATCGCAAATGGGAGGCTCTTGGACCACTTGGACTCGGCATCGCTGTGGGCGAGTTTAAGGTTTGCACCTCCGATATCGAGTCCGATCCAAGGGGATAGCGATTTGGATTTCGAGGGCTTTTTGGGGGTCATAGGATCAGCATGCAATCGCCGTAGCTGAAGAATCGATAACGCTCCTCGACCGCCTTTCGGTAGGCTTCGAGCATCAATTCACGGCCCGCAAGGGAGCTGACCAAGACCAACAGGGTGCTGCGCGGCAGATGGAAGTTCGTCAGCAACCGATCGACGGCTTGGAATCGAAAGCCTGGGCGGATGAACAGATCGGTTTGACCGGCCCATTCGACCAACGAGCCGCCTCCTTGAAGGGCAGCCGATTCGAGCGTTCGGACCGAGGTTGTGCCGACGGCTAGGATTCGGCCCCCTTCGGACTTGGACGCTTGGAGACGTCGGACCACGTTGGCTGCGATCTGCGCATACTCGCTGTGCATCTTGTGATCGTCGAGCCGTTTGGCGCTCACTGGGCGAAAGGTTCCAAGGCCCACGTGCAGGGTAACCGAAACGAGCGCCACTCCCGCTTGTCGGATCTTCTGAAGCAGGTCCTCGGTCAGGTGGAGACCGGCCGTGGGTGCCGCGACCGAACCGGGGCTACGGGCATAGACGGTTTGGTACCGCTCGCGGTCTTGTTCGGTCATCTGCCCGTCGCGGATGTAGGGGGGCAGGGGGATCCGACCGCTTTGTTCGAGCAGTTCGAGCCAGGGGAGTTTCGGATCGGGAACAAACAGGACGTTCCCATCGTCGGTGGTCGAGACGACGCGAAGGCCTTGGGATTCGCGACCTTCGGGATCTCTCAGGAGGATCCGTTCGCCGGGTTGGAGCGTTCCGCGGGTCTTCGATAGGAGTTGGCCGAGCCCGTTTTCTTCGCGGAGGAATAAGCCTTCCCATCGGCCTTTTGTTTTTTCGCGGAAGCCGACGAGTCGTGCCGGGATGACGCGCGAATCGTTCACGACGATCGCATCGCCTGCTCGCATGTAGCTGGGCAGGTCTCGGATCGAGGCGTGTTGGATGCTCCCTTCGGAACGATCGATGACCATCATCCTTGCATCGGTTCGGTGCAAGGGTGGTTCTTGGGCGATGAGCTCTCTGGGTAGCTCAAAGTCGTAGAGGGCCAGCTCGTCGACCTGAGGATCTCCGGGTGGAGGGATTTGGCTCACGGCAGCTCTCGGATGCGTATATTGCGAAATTCCACAGGGGCTCCTTCGGATTCCAGGCACAGGTAGCCTTCGGCTGGATTGGCGTCTTTGCCGCCGGAGACTTCGTGGCCGTTGACCCACAGGCGGACTTCACCGTTGATCGCGCGGACGTAGTAGAAGTTCCATTCGGGGGATGGCTTGGAGAAGTTTCCTTTGGGGTAGCTTCGAGATCCGTCTGGCGAAAGGGGAGGGAAGGGGGTGAGTTTCGAGCGGCCCACGGGGAAGATATCGCCATGGGTGGTAAACCAGGTGGCTTTCTTGCCCGAGCTTTTTTCGTACTGCTCGGTATAGCCGGTGTCGAGGACTTGGACTTCGATCCCCGCATCGGGGAGTCGGTTCGGCACGAGGCCTTCGAGGGCGTTGTCTGGAGTCCAGAGGAAGAAGCCCGAGTTTCCTGCATAGGACAGGTGTCGCCACCAGCCGACGAATTCGAGGTTTCGGTACTTCTTTTTGGATCGCAGGACACCGACAGGTTTGCCGGTGCAGTGGACCAGTGGACCGTCCCAGGTCCAAGTTTCTTCGTCGCAGTTGGCGCGTTGGAAATCGTCTTTTCCGAGTTCGACCCAACCGTCGCCGGTGGTATCGATTTGGATGGGAGTGAATTTGGCACCTTGATCAGGGACCATCGCTTCACGCTTGGCTTCTTGCGCTTGGGCAGTCCCAAGTCCTATTGCGAGCAACGCGCTGCATGTGGCAATGCATGTGGCAAGTAGATAATGTCGGTACATCGGTGCACTTTGGGTGGGAGAGTCTTCAGGAGGGTTATTGGTGAAAGAATACCCTGAGCATTGTAACGAGCCAAGGACACGATTGCGATGCGTGGGGAAGCATGAACTGCCAAGACTCTTGAGCATTTCTCAGGCTGCTGATGCTCCGGGCGGTGATGTAGAATCAACCCAAACGCACGGTCCGGAGTCTCCCTCTAGCCGTAGCATGGGCCTCTGAGCCCGTGCGAGGTTGGCTACTTCATTGCCGTTCATTTACTAAGCTAAACCTAACCAACGTTTACGCTACTTACGCTGAGCCAAAACAGCCTCGGCAGGCTTCTGGATGGCAATGAAAGGTCGCTGGATCGGATCGTCTTAGGGGCTACCACGGAACACACCGAACTCACGGAAAAAGAAGGGCTGTTTTTCCGTGTGTTCGGTTTGTTCCGTGGTTGTTTGCATCCCCCGGTTCTTTGGTTTTCGGTGACAAGAGCGAGTATGTGATCGCGGCTCGGCAACAAAATTGGTGCCAGGCACGGATCGGACGGATCGGACGGATCGGACGTGGGGGTTGGTTTCGTGGTAAAATCGAGTTTTTTGGTCGGATCTTTCAGGGGATCTACCCCCTTGGGGCGACTATCCTCGGCCGTTGCGATGGCACCGATGACTCGATCCTCTTGACCCACACATGCCACCTAGCGACACGACCGAAATTTGGGACTGGGGCTCGCTGTTCGATCAGCACCAACGTTGGCTTTTGACCATCGTTCGCGCTCGATTGGCCGATCCCCATGCCGCAGCCGACGTGCTCCAGGAGGTCGCTCTGGCGGCTATCAGCCAACCGAACCGTCCAGAATCTCAGGATAAGATCGCTCCTTGGCTCTATCGCATCGCGCTGCGAAAGATCGTCAACCACCACCGGGCTTCCGGACGTCGCCGAAAGCTTCTGCTCTCGGCGAGCCAACAGGATGCATCCGGCCGAGCCGAGGATTCAATGTCCCCCAGCTCCTGGGTTTTGATGACCGAGACGCAAGATTCGGTTCGAAAGGGACTCGAAAAACTACATCCACAGGACCGCCAGTTGCTATTGCTTAAATACACCGAAGGATGGGGCTACGAGCAGCTCGCATCGCACTTGGGGGTCTCTGTCAAAACGATTGAATACAGGCTTCTCAAAGCCCGTCGAGCCCTCCGATCCGTGCTCGCGGACCGAGGTCTCGGCGATGGATAGCTTTTAGTCATTGTTTTTACATCACGGTGCTTTATGAATCCTCTTGACCTCCAACGCATTGTCGACGGTGAGCTTTCCCATGAGCTTCGCTGCGAACTGCTCAGGGCCCTTGGGCCTGACTCCTCGCAATGGCAGGAATTGGCTTTGCTGCTCCTTGAAGATCAGGAACTCTCTAAGCAGATTCTCAGAGAGCCGCCAATCGCACCTAAACACATCGTTCGGGCCAGCCTCGAATCGGACGCTCTACCATCGACTCGCTCGAAAAAATCGAGTCTTGGTTATCGACTGCTTGCGGTTTGCGCGATCTTCACCGTTGGACTGGGAAGTGGACTTGGAAGCGGTTTTTGGTTCAAGGCGATCGCTCCGGAGGCTGCTTCTACCTCACAGGCTTCGAGCCTTACGAAGTCGGATATGCCGAGTGCATTTCCAAGCGATCCCAATCGAGCTAGCGGTGCTTCGTTCGACTATGTATCCCCTTGGCGGGTGCGTGTCGAAAACGCGAGCGATCGCGCGATCGAGATCCCCTTGGTAGATGCTCGGGAAATCGATCCGCAATTGATCCTTGCTAACAATGCACTTGAGATTGCGAAACTCAATCAGCAACTCAAACGCAGGGGCTACGAACTCGAAGCCAAACCCACCATGTATTCGGGCGCCTTGGAAGACGGCCGCAGGATCATGGTTCCGATCCACAATGTATCGCTGAGACCTTACGGTCTCTAATGCGTCACCTTTGTTGTTTTTGAATTTACATCGTCTTGTTTTGACCCCAGTTTTTGCGAAGGAGTTTTGATGAGTACCCTACCAGTTGGTTCTATGATTTCCGTTAGCCCTGATTGTTTCCGGGCGGCCCGAGGCCGATTCCGTAGTTTGCTGCTAGGCGGATTGGTCTCGGCTGTTTCGATGAGCCTTGCAACCATTTTGCCCCATACGGCTTTGGGTCAAAATCAAGAGGAGTCCAAAACCGAGTTGAAGCGAACTTTGATTGTGCTCAATGATGAAAGCAGCAGTACCGAGAAGATGCTTGAGCAACTGCGTGAGCAGCTCAAGGATTTGCCGCCACAGAAGCGAGATGAGATTTTAGCGAGCGTTGCCAAAGCGCTTGCGCAGGCGACAAAGCGCTCGGGCCAAGACAAGCAGGTGGTCGTCACGACGGTCGATGCGGATGGAAAGCCACTTTCGACCGAAGGGAATGTCGTGACGATGACCATCGTTCAGGATGCCGACCCGAAAGGTACCAAGT
>JAJTFB010000051.1 GCA_021300015.1 Pirellula sp.
CTATACAGCGATCCGAACGACGCTCCAAACCCGAATTCTCTCACCGGAATCGCGATCATCGGCCTAACGGCCACCCCTTCGGCTGGAAGTTGGCAGTACAAGGCGGCTAGTGGGAACGACTGGCTGCCGCTCGGGACGATCGCCTCGAACGCTGCCTTGACGTTGCAAACCAGCGACCTTCTACGCTTCATGCCTGTGACCGATTACGTTGGCCAAGCACCGCAAATAACGGTTCGTTTGATCGAAAACGTCACTCCAACTACCGGTGGGTCGGTAAACCTCTCAGGTGTTCTCGATGGAACATCGAACTACTCGTCGAACACCAGCACCTTGAATCATGAGATCAAGGGCGGGTTGTTGGTCAAGGGACTTTCGGATGTCTCCGAGGGATCCGCAGCCGTCTTCACTGTCAGCTTCGATGCAGCCACCACTGCGGAAGTGACATTGTCGCTAAGCAACGTAACCTCCGAGTCAGGGGACTATCTTGCCGACTTCAACGCCACATCGACCTGGGACGCCACGAAAGTCAACGTCTACTACTTCGATGGATCGACGCGCGTGATGTTGCCCGTCAGCGGTGGCAAGGTAAACACCAATGCGTTGGCGAAGTTCTACGTCAGCGTTCCGACGCTCAACGATGCGATCTACGAAGGCCCTGAGTCTTTCAAGCTGACCGCATCGATGACCGGTTCGAGCAGCGATGACAACTCAACGATTTTGGACGACGGCTTTGGTGTTGCCTACAAGGATGACGCGACTCCCGAGTCGAGTTATACCCCAGACAACGACTTGAGCATCAACGTCACAGCGATCAACACGGTGAACGAAGCATCCGATTACGCATTCTTCACCGTCGTGGCTGCATCCGGTGATGAGTTGCGTTTAGCAGTCGCAGACGGGTCTGCAACACTGGTTGCACCTCGAATCGAATATTCGCTCACAGCAAACACCACCAGCCCATCGGACTGGACCCAATACAACGGTTCGGGCAGCGTCCCTGTCGTTCCGCCGTTCTTGGGTGCTGGCACAGGCACGGTTTATGTGCGAGTAACGATTGCAAGCGAGCAAGATAGCGTTTTCGAAGGAAGCGAGACCTTCACGCTCAGAGCCACCTCCGTGACCAATGTCGCCGTAACCGACATCGACACGAGCACGATCGTCGACGATGGCACCGGCAAAAAGTTTGGGCCGAACATCACCGACGGCGCTCCCTCAGAGAGCACATCGAACCTCGATGACGACCGATCGCTAAGCGTCACCTCCTTTGCTCCGGTCAACGAGGGCTCGACCTACCACATGTTCAATGTGGTCGCTCCGGCCAACGCGGTGCTGAACCTATCCCTAGAAGCACCGCTGAGCGGAGACCCCGCTGATTACCAAGACTTCACCATGGTGGAGTATCGCACCTTAAACGGAGCCTGGACGGAATACACTTGGGACGGCTCGGTCGGCAATCGTCCGACGGTACCAGCGGGTGGACCGACAGGAGAGGTTTTCGTTCGCGTGACAATCACCAGCGAAATGGACAATCCAGCGACGGATCCTGATCCTTCGACCTGGTACGAAGGCCCCGAAAGATTCCGCTTGACGGCAACGACCCAAACCGGTCGCTCTGCGAGTGCTACCGGGGAGATCGTCGATGATGGCCTGGGGGAACTCTACACCGGAAACTGGGGTGTCTCTGGTCCAGAGACCAGCGTCGGGCAACTCGAAGACGACCGCCTATGGGCTGTCGATGACTCGGTCGACTCACAGGTCCTCTCGACGGTGACAGTTCCTGTGCGAACCAATGACCAAAGTATTTCCGGAGTTACGATCAGCGAGGTGATCGACCTGGATCCGAGCACCCTGGCGGTCGAATCGCAGTTGGTCGTTGCAGGCCAAGGAACTTGGCGAGTGGTCAACGGGAATATCACCTATTCGTTGCTTTCAAGCTATCGAGCCGATCCAAGCCCGATAAGCTACGCGATCCGTCCGACGGACCGAACGAATTTCTCGAAGGAGACCGGTACTGTTTCGATCGACTTCCCTGTGATCACAGTCGGCGATGGGAATATACCGGCTGTGTCTGGAGCAACCGTTGTCATTCCGGTTTTGGCCAACGACACCCTCGGGGATACCCCGGTTGCGTCGACATTAAGGTTTGCAAGCAACCTTGCAACCGACGGTGGAAAAACGCTCGTTGTTGCGGGTCAGGGAACCTGGAGCGTGCAAGGCGGCAGCATTCAGTTTATCCCGTTGGCGGGCGTCACAGCCGACCCGACCCCGGTCAATTACTTGGTCGATGACGATGAGGGGAATGTGTCGGCTCCGACCAGGGTGACCGTCACTTACATTCGATCCTCGCGGTTCGTCGTTCAGATCAACGATGGTTATGAAACCGATCGTCTTGGGTTTGACGTCGTCATCGTCGATAACATCACGGTGATCGATAACCAGCAAATCGACCTGGGGAACGGCGTGTTTGTCACCCCAACCCATGCCGATACCAACATGACCGTCGGTCAGATCGTCTGGTCCAAGGCAGCAACCGCAAGTATCCTACCGAACTTCACCCGAGTGCAAGTCGACGCGCGGAGCAAGCCGGTTCAAACAGGTAGCTTTGCCGACATCGCGATTACCACGACGGTATCTAGCACCAAACCAGCCAATATCGAGATCCGGGCCTCCGATATGGGCTTCTCGTTCAATGCAGGCAACTACGCCTTGGTCAGTCCGATCGGTGGAACCAACAACGGACAGGTCTTCTTCTCCGAAACCGTTGGGTTGGACAACCAAGCCTTCACCGGCGTGGCGGATCCGACGGCGGTAGGCAGTACCGCTTCGAACGCATCGCCAGGGACGGGTTTCTCCGGCCTACGCTCTGTATCTTGGAGCGGAACGAAGAACCTCTCCTTGGGTGCAACGACCGACGTTTCGCTGGTCAAATCGGTCAGAATCAAGCATGGTACAAGTTCCCGAACGACGCAAATGAGCGCCGGTGGTAAGATTTTAGATCTGTCCGAAACCACCGACTTGGCTCCTTACGTCTCCTGGGTTCTCCCATCCTCGACGTCCGAGGCAACACCTATGCCAGTCGCTCCAATCTCAGGCAATCGGCTCCAACGGCAAGACGATTTTGACCACGGACTGATTCTAGCAAGTCCGATCCACTCGAATGGGGCCGGTCCTAACAAACGCGATAGCCTGGAGGTACAAGCCTACGCAGGTGCGACAGAGGACTCGATGGACACCCTGTCGGCAGCGGATCTGCTCGGTGGGCAATCGGTGGATCAGGACGATTCAGATCCCTCAAAATCCAAAGAATCCAATCGTAAGTTGTTCCGCAAGGGCTTACGGTAGGTAGAATATGCGTTCAAATGAAGTTTCAGATTTCACACTAACCCGGGAGACTCAAATGCAATTGATGAGTGCCTACCTGGGCCCAGAATTGGGCCCAGGTTTGCACGGATGCAAATCGGTTGGGGCAAGGATTTTCGCCACGATTCAATTACTAGTTTTCCTAGGTTCGTTCTTAGCGTTTGTATGTCCGCAACAAGCCAACGCGGAGTTGTTGCTGTACATCAGAGAGACGAGGGTCGGAACTCCGGACATTGTGAATGCTATCCGGATACAGGATCAGGACACGGCCTACGATGATGATGAAGACATAGATTTTATTTCAGTTGACATCGAAACACTCAATGGCATTGACTTTCTTACTGGTCGCTGGGAGTTCACTGAGTTCTTGCAAGCATTCAGCACGTTGACGACGAACCTTGGCACAGGTTTGCCAGAACAAGTAGTCAACATCGAGTTTGGAGTAACGAAACGTACAAGCGATAACAGTCGCTTGGAAGTTCTCGCGACCTATAAGGGATCCAACGGAAATTCCAATCCAACTACGATTCAGATGTTTGGCGGTGGGCTTACAACCCAAGCAGATCCAGGTGTTACTTTTGTCGGGTCGTTTAGTCACGACGCATCTAAGGAGTTTTACACAAATGGATACGTGCCCGAGTCAACGGCTACGGACTTCGTTTTTGTTTTCCAGCCAGAAATTGAGGCGAATACCGTTTATCAAATTTTCGAAAATGGTTCGGAACCATCGATGCCTATAGATGGCGATTCTACCTATTCTCTAACCTTCGGGGTGCGCATCGACAGTCTGGGTTCGAACCAGAATTTTACGACAGCCTCTGGGTTGACTTATATCCTTCCCGAACCGGCTTCCATGGTCACTTGGGCCGCGGTGGTCGGCTTAGCGGGTTTTACAGCAAACCGAAGACGCAGAAACTGCAACAAGTAGGTCTCCGAAAAGTTCCTTATGTTTGAACGCAACAAGACCCGATTCAATTACCCATTATTGATCGGGTCTTTTGTTTTTGTCGCCCTCGCAGGACTTGCCGTCCTGTTTCTACACTCCAGACAACAAACCGCCTCGGTCGAGAAACTTGCCCTCAAAGCCAAACAACTCCTGAGCGATCAAGACTTCTCAGAGGCCTACGTCGCTCTGAACACCCTGGCAAAGTTCAAACCCGACGACCAAAGGATCAAAATCGATTTGGCGCTCTGCGCAGATCAAATCGCTGAAAACTCTCAGTCCATTCAAAATTCGATCCGGCTCAATATGGCCGCTTTGGCCATCTGCCAAGGCGACGCTTCCCTCGAAGCCGAAATCCCCGTCATCCGACGACGACTCGCCAAACGCTTTTCGGAACTAGGCAACTACGAAGACGCGATCGATCAAATCACCCGACTCGTCGGACCCGACATCGACCTCGAACTTCAAAGATACTACACCATCGCCAAAGTCAGACTCTGGCTCGATGGACGGGGCTACGACTTCGCCTCAGGCAACACCGGACAACTTCCAAACTGGTTTGCATCCCTGGTCCAATTGCCGCCAGTCGACCTGCTGGTCAAAACCCACATCGAAGCCCCCGAAGATTTCGAAGTCGCCGGTATCCTCGTCGATCTGTGCTTGGGAGATCCTGCGAAACTCAACGGCTCGTTCCTGGCTGGCGACTCGAAAGACTCCCTCAAAACCAGAGCCCAAGCCATCGTCGAACGACTGGTAACAAACCGTCCGGAAGATCCCTTTTCCTGGCTCCTGCGATACGAAATGTCCTCGCGCGACACCAAACTCGGAATCTCTCAAGACGACCTCGAAAAAGCTGTTCAACTAGGGGCCGACAATCCCAAAGCCCTCCTGGTGGCCGCAAGCCTTTATCTCGAACGCGCCAAACGCATCACTGGGCTTTCCAACAAACCTCAAAGGGAACAGTATCTGACCCGCTCTAGGGAAATCCTCGAGTCCATCAAGTCCATCACCCCCAACGAAACCCTGGTCTACTTAGACATCGGGGATATCTTCGCGCTCCAAGGCCAAATCGAGAAATCGATCGAAACATGGAAAAACGCCAAACGGGTCTGCTCCGATCGAGTCAGCCTCCTGGACTTTCGGATCGTCGATGCTCTGATCGGCTTAAAAAGACTTCCCGATGCTCTCGAAGCACTCCAAGAAATGGATCTGACGATCAACCAAGAACTCGCCTCCCTGAATCGATCCGAGCAATTCGCTTTTACCCGCCAAGGTCGCGAACACTGGTCCCGATACCAACTGGCAAACGGCGATTTTCCCGCCGCCATTGCCTCCTTGACCACCGTGATCTCCACCGGCAAGGAAATGGATACACAGAACCAAGCAGCCATTTACGCGGCTCTGGGCGAATGCTACCGCCAAATCGCCCAGTACGATCGAAGCGCCTCGTCGTTCGAACAAGCGATCCTGCTTGCCCCCAACGTCAAAGAATACCGACGAAAAGCCGCCAATGCATGGTTCTCCGCAGGGCGCTACAGCGAATCCTACAAGCAATTCCTGCTCGTCGAACCCAAAGAAGCGATCGACTGGATCAAGATCTGCGAAGTGGCACTCGAATTGCAAAGATCCTCCGGTCAAGACCTGAACTATTGGTTCAGCTTTGATAAAGGTCTCTCCGAAATCAAAAGGCAATTGGCGCTCGACCCTCAAGCCTTAGAGAAAACTTGGTATCTCGAAGTCCTCCAAGCCGATTCCGACGTGATGCGATCGACCGACACGACCCGCTCGAGCGCAGTCCAAAACGCCGCCGATCGTCTATGGAACATTCTCGAAAAAGAAAACTTTTCCGCCCAGTCCGTGCGAGCGGCGATCCGCCGCTGGAAAGCTTGGAACCAATCCGACTACCTCAAAAAACTCAAGGACACCCTGGAAATCACAGGCGACAAAACGTTCGATGACCTAGAAAAAGCAGAGATTCTGGCCACCCTGGGCGACGAGACAAAAGCCAAGAAATGGCTCGAAAGCCAAATCGCATCGCAACCCGAAAACACCCAATTACAAAACGCCTTGGCTCGCTTGGAATTGAACAATGCCCCAGTCGATCAGGCCATCGATTCCATCAAAAAACTTAAACAAGACGGTTGGTTTATCGCCCGAAAACTCGCATGGAACTACCTCAAAAGCCCGTTAGCTCTGAGCGAAACCGAACAACGTGACCCTCAACTTCGCGCGGAACGACTCAAGCAACGCATGGGGGAACTCAAATCCCTCGAGGAGTTGCTCAAGGAATTCGAAGGCCCCGAAGGAACCGAATGGCGATACATCAAGGCAAGACGCCTTCTGGCCGAAGCCAACAACCAAGAAGATATCAATTCCATAGAACTCCTGGACTTAGCCGGCTTTCTCGATCGCAAACGGCCCGAATGGCCCGAAACCCATCTGCTTGCAGGACGTATCGCCGAAGGACAAGGAAATAAATCCCGAGCCATTCGCGCCTACAACTACGCTATCCAATACGGCAACAACGATCTCGATACCTACGAACGGTTAGTCAACCTGCTGTACCAACAGGGACTACTTACCGACGCTCGAGTTGCCATCGAACGCCTCGGAAACCGCGCCTTCGCATCCCAATCGATCAACGCAGTCACACTGGAAATCGAGAGAGAAAATCCCCAAGACCAACTCGCTATCGCTCAACGCGGTACCGAAATCCGACCCACCGATCCCATGGCATGGATCTGGCTCGGCCAAATCCTCGAACTCCAATCCAAAAATCTCGAACCGCAACTCCGCACCGAGCAGCTAGCCAAAGCCGAATCGATGCTCGACAAAGCCGCACAATTCGCAAAACCAGAAGACCTCCGAGTCGCCACCGCTCGCTTTAACTTCTATCAATCCTCCAACAACCAACAAGGACAACTGGACGTCCTGCATCAAATCCAACAAAACCAAAAACTCGACCCCGCCGTCCAATCGGTCGCTCTAGGCCAAATCTACGAAGCCCTCGGCCAAATCGAAAATGCGATCGACGCATACCGAAAAGCGATCTCGTTAGGTGCAAACGACCTGGAACTCCAAAATCGAATCGCTCAGGTCTTGATCAAAGAAAACCGACTCGAAGAAGCCATCGCTTGCCTCACAGAAACCATCGAAAGGCACCCCCAGGATGCCTCGACCCGACGTCGACTCGCTACACTCCTGGCCAATCGAAGCTTCGACGAAGACTGGGAAAAAGTCGCGTCGCTGCTCTCACCCAACGCTCAATCCAATACCCCCGAAGATCTGCGACTCCAAGTCATCTTGCTGAGCCAAAAAAACGACCTTGCAAGCCTCCAAAAAGCCCAAGTCCTCCTAGAGCGTATCGTCGAACTCCCAGGCGTCCGAACCGACGAAGACTACTTCCAACTCGCTTCGCTCTACCTGAGAAGTTCAAGGTTTTTAGAAGCTACCCCCGGCAGAGAAATCGAAGCGGCCCAAGCCACCGAAGCCGCAGGACGACTCCTCAAACTCGTCGCCTCGGGAGCATCCCCAAAGCCCGAAAACATCTACACCTACGCCAATTACCTCATCGGCCAAAAACGCTTCTTCGACGCCGTCGAGGAATCCCAAAAACTAGAAACCATCGCCCCCGATGCCTTTCCCACCTTCCTGCTCAAAGCCCGAATCACCAAACTCGAAGGCAATGCCCAAGGGGCTCTGAACATCATCCAAGCCTGGATCGCCGACAAACGACAACTCGAGTCATCGTCCAATAATCCCACGAAACTCGCAGGCTTCCTCGTCCAAGCCGGACAAGCTCTCCAAATCCTCGATGCCAACGAACAAAGCCAGAAACTCCTCCTCGAAGCCTATAAACTCGACAAACGGGCAGGGACCAACTACGTCCGCTCGATCCTCTTGACCGATGACACCGCAACTCGAAACAACGCCGTGCGTTTTCTCATGGATCAACTGAAATCCGAAGGCTCCAGTGAATCGGCAATCCTGCTGTCTCTCCTGGTCCGAAAAGGAGATACCGATGAGCAACTCATGACCCAAGCTCAAGCCCAACTGGTCAGTTACAGCGTCGAACAACAAGAGGACCGAAAACTCCTCCAGTCCCTCGCGGATCTTTGGGTCTGGCGAGGAAATGAATCCCAAGCCATCGAGACGTTCCGAAGAATCGTCCAAGATCGCCCCAACGATGCCGTTGCCCTAAACAACCTTGCCATGCTCCTTGCCGATGCTCCCAACGGATCCCAAGAAGCCATGCAATGCATCGACCGTGCAATCGCCCTGATCGGACCCAACCCATCGCTCCTCGACTCCAAAGCTTACGTCCTGATCCGATCCAACAAACCCAACGAAGCAATCGCCATCCTCAAAACCCTGCGCACCAAAAACGATTCGCCTTCGGTTCGATTCCACCTCTACCAAGCCTACGTCCAATCCAATGCCGTTGAACTTGCCAAGGAAATCCTCTCTACCATCGACCCGAAAACCCTTCGCAAAATCCCCCTGACCCAAGTCGATCAACAGGAACTCGAAAAAATCGAAAAGTCCCTCTCAGTTTCCCCCGAACAACCCGCATCTTAAAGACCTGCACACAACTAACTATCGACGACTAGCCATCAAAGCCAAAAATCACTGCGCCGTACTGCTAGATCCATGAGGCGAAGCCCCTATTCGCATCCCCTCGGGCAAAGGCCTAGCTGCACATAAACAACCCTCGCGGTAAAGCAACTCCTTGAGCTTGCGAAACTGCCCGAAACTCTCAGGATAAACCCAAACCGTCACCGTCGTGTGATTCGATCGAACCGCGTCGAGCTCCGATCGCAATCGCCCCCTAGGTCCCAAACTCTCCTCGACCGATTCACGGATCACCTCGGCCGTTGGCTCAAGCTCGAATCGCTCGAGCTCGACCATCTTGCCCATGGCCGCTACCCGACCATCACTCATAAGCCCACTCTTGGAAATCAATCGGTAACGCATCAGAAATCCATCGATAGGTCCAAGCACATCCTCGAATTTGTCCCGCTGCGAATTCCGCGATGCACTAGATCTGGCATTGATTTTGAGCTGCTCGATAAGAGTATCCCACGGGATCACACTCAATCGCCCATCGCGAATCATCACATGCAACTCCTTGCCAAATACCGTCTTGGCCATCGGAGTCGGTAAATGCTGCAAGGCGATGACCGTCTTTTTTACCTCAGGCAACTCACCTTGCTGTCGCTCAAGCTCCCCGAGCTGCTTTTCAAGCTCTGCTACCTGGGCGTCCTGCTCGAATCCCCTCTGGGTTTCACCGTCAAGCTCCTCGAGCCGCTTGTGTATCTCTTGCTCAAGGTGCGTCTTGCGATCCACCAACGTCATTCGCTCCGCATTCCGATACGCCGTCTCAACCTCGTAACGATGGAGCTGCTCGATCTGCGCAGCAAGATCCCGCTCTAGATTCTCCGCCTGTACCGACGGGACTGCCAAATCCTCGATCTTCTCGCGAACCTCCTCGCGCGCAAGCGTCTGGGCCGCCGTGTAACCCTTAGCACTGACGATCACCACCAAGATGATCATGATCCCCACGAGATTAGCGATCGTGTCCATGAACGCGTCTTCACCTACGGCAAACTGTTCTTCATCGCGTCTTGCCATCGATCATTCACCCCACTACTTGCGATTCTTAGGTGTCGTCAGCGGTTGAACCTTGATGATCACTCCACTGCCTTCCAACAAACGCTGCATACGCAACAAACTCTGCTCGGCATCGCCAGCTACTTGCACACTCAACGAAGGTACCCAATACCCCCCCGGCAAAGACAATCCCCAAGATTCGACCCGGTCTCGGATCGATTCCTGAAGCTCCGCCGAAGCCGCCTGCGGACCTTGCTCAAGCGAAATCTCCGCGTCGTACTTCCATTCCTGCCCCTCGCTGCACATGAGCCAACGGTCCTCTAGCACAATGATCCGGATAGGACGCGACACAGGAGTCGATCGGTTGTCCATTCGGCTCGTCGCCCAGTCCTTGCCCGCCGTCAAACTGATCGGCTTGAGATCGCTATCGGCACCAGAAGTCTTCTTCTTCGACTCACTCGCCGATGCACTCGCCGATGCACTCGATGCACGAGCACCAGGTAAACTCTCGCCCGCCTGCTGCTTGATCGCCTGCTCTTGCATCGCCTGCTCCATCTGCTCGTCCTGCGGAGACTGCTCAAGACTTGCAGCCCCCCCCGAAGACCCCGACGACGAAGCTGAAAATCGATTCGCCGAGGATCGCGCGCCACCACTCGTAGGACTCATACTACCCTCAACCTGCGAACCCCCACCCTGCGAACCTCCCCCCTGGGATCCCTCACCCTGAGCTCCCTCTCCCCCGGAACTGTCTTCCTCGGAACTATATCCCTGAGAACGATCTGCTTGGCCCGTCGACCAATCGGAAGCAACGGACGGTCCTGCACCCGAGCCCCCAAAACCAAGCTCCTTTCCCCCCGGAAAAACCTCACCCGACGGTCCATTGCGATCCGAACGAACAAGAGAACCCGCAGGCAACGGCTCGATCATCTCCCAACGTCGATCTTGCTCAACTCCAGAATCCTTGCCTACCTGCGATCCTCGGGCCATCGCCTCTGAGCGATTCTCGCCCCGAGACAACTCCGCATCGATCGAATCCCAGGTCTGGTCCGTTTTGGTGGCAAACGGATTGCGAGAGTACCTTGCAGGCAACGCCGCAACAAGCGCTCTTTGGCGATCTTTCGCTACATCCAAGGCCCGAACCAAATCGGTCTTCAACTCGGGAATCCCGTCAGGAAACGCTAACTCCATCTGAGCGTCGATCAGCTCATAACCAAATTGATCGTCCCAGCCTGACATCGCAGAACGCGCTAAGGCATAACTAGCTATCCCGTCAGGCCGAACCAACAAAAGAGGGTAGGGGGGGATCGTGATTCCATAGATCGCATCGCGCGACTGATAAGCGTTCCTCAAAACCCGCAAAGCCGCATCGAGCGGATTGCCTGGCCCATGCGGTGGACCCAGTTCCTCGATGCTTACCAGCACTCCCTCAGGTTGGATCACCACCCCTTGCGCCGTGCACTCTAGGTACACAGGTCTGCGCGTCGTGCGATTAGCCCCCTCATAAGGAATGATCGAAAACGCAGGTGTCTGGTCCTTGCGATTGGCGATCGCTTCGGCAAGCCTAAGCTTTTGCTCCTCGATCCGATCCTTAAGCTCTTCGATCCTCGAAGGATCATTCGCCTTGATCTCGGAGGACGCTTCCATATCGTCAAGCTTCTTCAAACGAGCTTGGGTCTCTAGAAGTTCCTTCTCAAGCCGCTCGATATGGTCCTCGGCACGGGCCAGTTCGCTCCGACGCAACTCGATCTGCTTGCCGACCTGCTGCCGCCTAGCTTGAAGCTCCTCGGAGATCGAGACCAAGTAATCCGATCGCTCCTGAGCCTCCTCGATCGCTTCGGTCAACTCGCTTTGCACCTGATTCCTAGCCGAGGCTCGCGAGTTGGTCACATTGATCACCAACAGCAAAACCAACGCGCCGATCACACAAAGCAATACCGCCAGGAATGGAAAGGTCGACGGTGCATAATCGTTTCCACGCCGCGATCGTTTGCTCATCCCGCTTTTCTTATCGTTGGGGAATCAAGCTTCAAAACCACCGCATCGCTCATGCCGTCGGCTTCGAGTCCCGACTGACGCCTTCGGACCGCCTGCCTCGAAATATGTCCCGATCGCTCCAACTGCGTGCTCAAGACCATCACGGCCTCGGTCAAACTCAATGCCGCTTCCTGAAATCGATCAAACTCGGTCATCCGCTCAAGCGTCGCTTGGATCGGTTGCTGCATGGCTTGGACCAACTGCGTCGAATCCAATAGCTTTTGCAAAAGCTCAGCATTCCGACTGACCTCCTGCTGCTGACGAAGTGCCAATCGGGATTGCTCGGACAAGGTCGTCTGCCATTGCTGCAATCGCCCGTCGATCTGCTGGGCTCCCTCGGTTTGCAAAACAGACAACTGACTCAAGCACTCGCGCATCGAATCGCGGTGCTCGGCCAAAGTCCCCGCCAATGCCCTTTGGATCGTACCGAGCGAACTCTCCGTCGCCCTGACACTCATCGAAGACCACTCCGATTGAGCTTGGCCAATCGACTCTCGCCACAAGCTCGCTTGCTGCTGGACCAAGACCTGCATCGAATCGATCAAACGGTTGGCAACTAGCTTCAACGACGCCTCTACGTCGCGCGTATCGCTATGCTCTCTATCCGATAGACATCGATGCATCGCCGATGCGGCACCTTGGTCCATCCTCCCCAAAAAGTCCTGCTCAGCACGCTGCACGAAAAACTGCATAAACATCGCGATCATCGTCAACACCAAGCCCACGGCTGTGGTGTCAAAGGCGACATACAAACCACTGGTCAATCCATTCATCGCCTCTTTAGAACCGCTCGCAAGCGCCTGGGCATCCATCTGACCGAGCGTGTCGGAAATACCAATCACTGTCCCCAAAAAACCCAACATCGGCATCGCCCAACAATGAATGCGAACCATCGCATAACTCGAATGCAACGCCTCAGCGTCGCGTTCCGCAAAACTCTCAAGATCTTCGTCCAATCGGACCGTCGATCGTCGCTCAACCTGTCGCATCAATAGCTGCCCAAGCCGCTTTCCATACCAGGACCTCGCCAAATAGTCCTTTTGAAGCTTCCACAACGCCTGCAGCGATGTCGCGCGGCGATACCCATCCATCGCCGGCTCAATATCCCACTCGGCACGATGATCCACCCACCCGTCGAGCACCAATTCAAGCGCATGGACCAGCCGCTGCTGACGCCCAAGCACCCAGAGCTTCTGTACCAAATAAACCGCTGCGGTCGCGAATAACCATCCCGAAGCGATGGCAACCCAATGGCAAAACGCATAGCGTATCATCAACGGATGACGAAACGGCGGAAGCAAAATCACAAAGTAAAACAGACAACAGATCGCCGACCCGACCACAATCGCCGGCAAAAGCGGTATCTCAAAGGCCTGCTCTTCTCGCTTCTTTGACTTGGTCAACATCCCTGATCTTCCTTCTTCCAGGACCCGTTGAGCCCGCAAGTGTTCCAACATCACCACAGATACACTCCGAGTCCCAACCCAACCTTGTATCAAGTTCCACCCGATGGACTCAATCCCAAGTCACAGCCAATGCATGCATTTAATGACGCAAGCGAGCCTCTTGAGGACTCGCTTGCTCGACTTTTTCCACTTCAGTTCGATGCCGTTGGCATTCGCTGGCTATCGGTTGATCGCAAATCCGAAGGTCAACCCTGGCATCACCACTTGCTGACTCGTCTCATGGTTGTTGCCCTGGTCCAACGTCGCACCTCGCCAAATGCCTTGGCCAAAGTAAATCATTTGGAATCCAACCCGCAGATCAAGATGCTTGGTCGCACTGAATGCACCCTCGGCCCGAAGATCGAAACCAACCGGCGTTTCGTTGTTCCTGCGAGAGAAATAAGACGTCCCAGTGTGATCGCCATCGAAAATCGGCTCGTCTCCGATAGCCACGTCCTCAGGATACGTTGTGGTCGTGACATACCGAGTCGTCTCCTGCGATTGGAAAGTATGACCCGCGAAAACCTTGAATTCGTTCGACAACGTCCAGCGACGGATGTTCCGGAAGTATCGAAACCCAAGCTGGCCCAAAATCATGTCGTTGCGAGTCTGAACAATGTCGTTGGTATACACCTCAGCGGTCCCTAAAACCGTCGTCGGATCAAACGGATCGTCCTGAAGGAACGTCGAATAGTTGTCGCTCCGCGCCGTATCGAGGAACTTCACATAACGCAATCCGATCAACGGTTCGAGCATCCCACCGTATCGATAAGGTTCCAGACGCCAAGTTTTGTTGGCCTCAAAGCTCGAATAGTTCGCCACGTTGATGCTCTGAACGACATCATAAGTCCGCTCGAGCGTGTACGGATCATTGTCAAACGCCGTAGGTCGGAAAAACGGTACATCCGCATCGTCTTCCACTTCCGAATCGGTAAATCCATTGAGCCGCAATTGCTCAAAACCATGGTAAACGTTCGGACCAGTGACGACCTGATAAGAAAACGCCCATCCGCTCTCGCGACGATTCATCCACCCAAAGTCCCAGCGATTGCCCCAGGTACTGTCCATCAGGTACGTCGATCCGTTGACCTCCGGTCGGGTCATCCCGGTGTACACCCGATCGTAGGTCAAATACAGCCCGTGCGGTGCTCGCTGCCGAGGTGATAAATCCTCGACATCCTGAAGCTGCATCGGAGCAAATAGTTGCCAATCCGGATCGAAATCCACAGGTTCCGAAAACGGATGGTAGCCGCTATCGGCATACCCCAACTGCCCAGCCATGGCAGCCGCTGTGATCACAAATGTTCGCAAAGTTCGTTGCAAAATTGACATGGTCGATTCCCCACCCGTTCCTCGAAATTCCATCACCCGGACTCCACGGTACCAAGCGAACTAGATTCGGTATGTGCTGGTTTATCGGAACTGCCATGCCGTCGAATTGAGTCGGTTTAGGTAAAGCGTATCGAAAAATCGGGCCAGAACTCAATTACCGATCAGCGCTAATATGCCAGCATTGCCGCCCCTTTGCCCCGCAAATTCGCTACATTCTCCAGCTTGGTGCCCACAAGGCCGTTTTGAACCAAAACCGTTCCATTTCGTGCCATTTGGCCCGTTGCTACAGTAATAGACAAAAAGGCACTCACCGTCGCGATTTTTTTCCGACCGCCCCCGGATGCCTCCGTCGACCCAAGCCAACTCAAAAGAACCACCGAGATTACCACCTTGGACACCATCCCCAATCCCCCCATCCCCAATCCACCTGCCGACTTCAACGCCACAAAACAACCCGCAAGCAGACCGCAGGCACTCCCAGCAGACGCCCGTGCCGCCCAAGGAATCTGGTTGATGATCGGATCGCTAGCGATCTTCTTCTTTGCAAGCATCCTTCTGTACGTGATCTACATCGCCATGAGGGTCGGATCCGATCGGGCTATCACCCAAAGAATGGTCCTCCCCTGGAGCTTCATCCCCTCGACCCTACTGCTCATCGGGGTGTCGGTCTGCCTGGAATGGGCCTACCGCGCTGCGAAAAAAGATCGTCTCGCGATAGTCAAACAAATGACCATCGGCGCTTGCGCCATGGGTGTCGCGTTCCTCTTTATCCAATCCGATGGCATGAAACGCCTACTCGACGGACTTGCCGACGCCCCAACCCGCAACGAAAGCGCCTACGGCTATACCTTCATCCTGGTCTTCCTCCACGCCGCACACGTCGTCGGCGGTGCGATCGGACTCTGGTGGACGGCTCGCAATGCACTGGCCAACCGCTACGACCACGAACGAAACATCGGGCTCAAAGTCTGCACCCTCTACTGGCATTTCCTCGACGTCGTCTGGGTGCTGCTGCTCGCAAGCTTCTGGATCGCTCTGGTCCTGGTCAACGCCAAAGCACCCCTCCCATAGAGACCTACCATAGAGACCTAAACACCCCGCACACGAGCTATTTCTCGAGTCGGCTATTTCTCTAGCCGGACCTCAACTTGCAACTGCAGGCGTTCCGAAGCGACGGCAACATCCTCAGGATCAATTTGAATCCACACGCCGATCGATCGGAAATCCGAACGAGCCAACGGACTCGCAGAACGCATCTGCGATGCGCCAACAACCCGATCGATCCGGCGGACTTTCCCCCGAATCGTTCGTGAAAGCGATGCGGATTTCATCTCGGCGATTTGCCCGAGGCGAACTTGCCCCACGTCGGATTCGTGGACTTCGGCCAAACAGGACATCTGGGTCAAGTCGGCCATCTCGACCAAGGGCAACCCCGAGGCTCGCTCTCCTGCAACGCCATAGACCCCAAGCACCGTACCGGATCCCGGAGCCAACACGGTCGCTTGGCCTAACTGGAGCCTCAAGAGCTCGATCTGCTTTTCAAGCGGGCGATAACCAGGATTCCCCACGAGTTGTTCGCTAGCCTCCCTGGCCTCTCGAACCACACCTTCGGCCTGAGCCACAAGCAACTCGGCCGATTGAATCGATTGATTTGCTCCCTGCAACGCCCGCTCGTATTCGACCTCTGCGGCCATTTTCTGATTCCGCTTGGCCTCCACCTCCAAACTGCCAACGGCCCCACGCAGGCGAGGATTGCTTCGGATCGCCTCGAGCCCCCGTATTTGCTCGCCAAGCGACTCCAGAAGCTGGGATTGCTTACCGACAAGCTCCAGAGTCGATCTTGCCTGGGTTTGGATCTGCTCGGCAGAGCGAAGTTTCCCTTGGGCCATCTCAAGTCCCAGCTCAGCCTGACGCAAAGCCGTTTGATGCATCGAGACCGCGTCGGCAAGCTTTAGCTCGGCAATTTGCAATTCGAGCCTCCTAAGCCCCGCGCTCTCGAGGACCACAAGCTCTTGCCCCGCTTCGACAAAAGCTCCCGGCTCGACTCGAACCCCCTCGATCCTGTCCCCAGGGACAGCCGACAACTTGAGAATCCCACCCGTGGGCTGCAATCGGCCTTGCGCGACAATACTCCCAGAGGTATCCTTGGTCGCCGAAACCTGAGGAAATGGACCACCTAGGACTGCCCCTTGGACCGCATTCAAGAGAATAATCCAACCAATCAGCCCAGAAAAGAAACGCCTCCCCCCCATCAACCCCGACTGCGACACTCCCAGCGACCGATTCGAAATAAAATGTCCAGTGATCATTCCGTCAAGCAACACGTTGGAAGGTAAGACTTTGGGTGTCCAAAAAACAGCGGTTCCAATAAAAGCGAATCAAGCCTAGTTCGAGTCCCCTGGGCTCAAACGATTCTGCCAGAAAGATTACCAGGAATTCCCAAATCCATGGATGGCCTTCAACGATGATTCCTACCAATAGCCTCAGAGCCACTCAGTTCGACCCGGCGACCCGCTCCAAGATATCCCTCGGACAAACACCCTCGATCCACGCCCAAGCCCTTAGCCACTACTTCGGCACAGGAGAGCTTCGCAAACAAGTCCTCTTCGAGAACCATCTGACGGTTTACCCTGGCGAAATTATCATCATGACCGGCCCGAGCGGCTCAGGCAAAACCACCCTCTTGACCCTCCTCGGGGCACTTCGAAGTGTCCAACAAGGCCATCTCGAGGTCCTCGGCCAACCCCTCGACGGTGCCAGCCCCAAAGCGATGGAACAGTTTCGTCGCCAAGTCGGATTTATCTTCCAAGCCCACAACCTCTTCGATTCCTTAAACGCCACCCAAAACGTCCGCATGGCGATCGAACTGTGCTACCCCCATCGATCCGCACAAGAACAAACACGCTCCGCCGAAGATATCCTTCGAGCCGTCGGTCTCGAAAACCGAATGCACCACCGACCAAAACAACTCTCCGGTGGACAAAAACAACGCGTCGCAATCGCTCGCGGACTCGTCCACCAACCACGATTGGTCCTGGCCGACGAACCGACGGCCGCCCTCGATGAACAAAGCGGGCGGACCGTTGTCGAACTGCTCCAAAAACTCGCCCGAGAAAAACAAACCACCATCGTCATCGTCACCCACGATAACCGTATCCTCGACGTGGCCGACCGTATCCTGACCCTCGTCGATGGCTCGATCCGAAGCGATGCACTCGTCAAAGAAGCAGCAATCATCACCCAGATGCTCGCCAAATGCAAAGTCTTCGAACGCGTCACCCCCAGAACCCTCACCCGCGTGGCCGACGAATTCAACATCGAAAACTACGCTCCAGGTGACCAAATCATCCGCCAAGGAGAACCCGGGGATCGCTTCTACCTAATCCGCCAAGGCAAAGTCTCAGTCCGAAAAGGATACCCCGAAACCCAAATCGCCGAACTGGCCGAAGGTGACTTCTTCGGCGAAATGGCCCTCCTCTCAGGCCAACCACGCAACGCTAGCGTCTGGGCAAAGGAATCCTGCCTCCTGTACTCGCTCCATCAAGACCGCTTCAATGCCGCCCTAGCCGAAACCGTCAGCATGGAAGCCGAAGTCCGCGAAGCCTACTTCGATCGACAATAAAGTTCCTTGCATCGCACCTCATTCACCCGCCGGTGCTCTCCTTACTTTTGAATCGTGATCTCCAGCGATATCGTTGACCACGACCGATCGCCATAGAACACCCATGAAAACCCCCGCTGCATTAGCCAGGATTATTCGGCGGCGGTCTTAATCGTTTTTCCTGGATTAATTTGAGGAGCTGCCGAAACTTTCTTCTTTCCTTTCGATTGCCGGTGAGTTAAAATCGCGTGAATACCGGATCCTCTTCCTACCGGAAAAAACTGGTTTGTTTTGTTTTTCATTTTTTGATTTGAGGGTTTTATTATGTCCAAGCGTGTGGTTAAGCACCAGAAAGGGTTCACGCTCGTTGAACTCTTGGTCGTCATCGCGATCATTGGCATCCTCGTAGGATTGCTCCTGCCAGCAGTCCAAGCTGCCCGCGAAGCAGCTCGCCGGATGCAATGCCAGAACAATCTCAAACAATTGGGATTGGCAGCGCACAACTTCGAGTCCAGCGTCAAACGCTATCCACCAGGATACGTAGGGGCCAACAACATCGCTTGGGGCGGTAGTCTTGCAGGCATCCAACTCGACCGCAGGACCTACATCGGTCACTTGGTCTTCCTTTTCCCACACCTGGAAATCAATCAGCTCTACGGCCAATGGGAAGTCAAACGCCAAATCGCCGCAGACTCGGATGCTAACTCGGTGACTTCTACCGAAGAAAAGCTCCGATACATTTTCTGGGGTAACGCTCCAGCATGCTGGAACGAAGCACAATTCAGAATCTCCTCATTCCTGTGCCCAAGCGATGATCCTTACTCGAACGTCGCCGCCGGCAACGCCACGGGTGTCATCCTGGCAACCTTCAACAACGGAACCCTGCTGAGCGTCGGTTACTCCGAAACCAACCCGACGAACCTCGGACGTACCAACTACCTCGGTAGCTCGGGACGCTTCGGCCAATCCGGAATCGCCTTCTACGACCAGTTCAAGGGGATCTTCTTCAACAACTCGAAAACCAAACACGGCAACATCACCGACGGTACCTCCAATACCTTCATGTTCGGCGAAGTCACCGGCGGTTTCGCAGACCCCATCCGAGGTACCGGTCGAAACCGTTCCCACGCTTGGGTCAGCGGCCCTCAAGTTACCGAGTTCCACGACCCCTGGTACGGAACCCAAAACGGCAAATTCTGGTACACCTTCGATAGCAACCACACCGGCATGATCCACTTCACCCTGGCTGACGGTTCGGTTCGACCCGTCATGCGAAGCATGGATTACGTCGCATTCCAAAACATGTCCTCGATGGCAGAAGGTGTTGTCACCAGAACGGATGAACAGTAATGGCTAGATTTTTCACACTCAGTTTCGTATGCCTCGGGTTTCTCGTAGGCTGTGGTTCCAATGGTACCACCGTCACCGCCCCTGAAAAGTTCTCCGCTCCCGGCGAACTCGAAGTCCTCGGTGGTCCCGGCGGCGATGGCGGAACTTCGGCGGGTACAGCCCCAAAGATCAAACCACCACCCGGAAAATAGTCTCTCGGGAAATGTGCCGCTCGGCTAACCCGCCGACGCGACCAACCAAAAATCGAAACCCTTCGTTCGCGATCCACGCAAACGAAGGGTTTTTTTATCGATCCGTCCTACCTCAGCCCAACCCCTGGCCAATCGATTCGGCGTCGGCAATCGCACCGCACATCGACTCATAACTCGCCCGCTGAGCGACCAAAATTCGCTCCCGGCGACACCCTAAACCTACCAGAACATCCGCGACCCTAGGCGATATCACCAACCATCGTACCGCGTCGGACTCAGCACCTAACAACTCCCATGATGCCCTCGCTAGGTTGCTACTGGTCGCTGTGATCCACACACTCAAACCTAACCGAGATTCTGTGACGATCTTAGATCGTATCGCTTCGATATCCTGCCATCCCGACACAGCCCTCTGCTCATAAACATCCACACTTTGAAGTTGTTCAACCCCTGATACAAGCCCCTCTCTGAGAATCTCACTGCCCTCGGCTGTACGTACCAATAACACCCTCTTGCCCAACGCCTGCGGCAACCACTCCGATAAGAGCGAGTCGGCCCCCTGATCTCCTTGCGGCACCCAATCGGCACGCAAACCAAAGTCTCTCAACGCCTCATCGGTCGCACTCCCGACACTCGCTATGAGCACCCTAGAGAGCTTTCTGGAATCCCACCCAAGCTCAAAGAGCCGCTCCATGAAATACTTCACTCCGTAGCGGCTGGAAAAGACAATCCAATCCATCCGCTCAAGCCCATCGATCGCGCCATCAATCCCATCGGTTTGAGCACGCGATATCTTCATGGCAGGACGGATCCATACAGCGACTCCAAGCGGCCGTAGCATGTCGGCCAGCCGCTCCGCTTGCGACTCAGGACTCGTGACGATCACCGTGATCGGTTTGCGTGGCAATGGCGTCGTGGACATGGACTTCAAACGCACAACCGGCCCCACAATGCAAATGACCGGCGCTGTGAATCGCGGATTCACACGGAGAGTTTCAGCCAAACTCCCAAGCGGACACTCTAAAATCTCCTGATCCGGCCAACTGCATCTTCGCACCATGGCAACAGGTGTACCCATCGGTTTGCCCGCTGCAATCAGTTTTTGACTCCAACTCGAGGCCGATCCGATCGCCATGTACAAGACCAACGTTCCCGGAAAGCGAGCCAACGCCTCCCAGTCCAAATGGTCCTCAGCCTCCGATTCACCATCGTGATTCTGCAATTGGGCCGCAAGTATCGCGACCCCGGAACTCCAGTCGCGATGCGTAAGCGGGATGCCCGTATAAGCGCTCACGGCAAGTGCAGCCGTCAGCCCAGGTACGATCCGATAGGCAATCCCCTCGGCCTCGAGCCTCTCGACCTCTTCGGCGGTCCTCGCAAAGACTGCCGTGTCCCCACCCTTGAGACGAACCACCCGCCTACCGTCCCGAGCCGCCTTGACGATCAAATCATCGATCTGAGGTTGCGTCCAAGCCCCCCCATTACCACGCTTACCAACGCAAATCCTCTCGCAGCCCGCAGGAGCAAACTCTAAGATCTGCTCATTGATCAACCCATCGTAAAGGATCACTTGGGCCTGCTCGATCGCACGCTGAGCCCCAAGCGTCAGCAAATCCGGATCCCCCGGACCGGCTCCCACCAAGTACACTCGACCACTCATCGTATCAAGCCAATCCTATGTCGCTCCGAAGCCCAATGATCCTGGACTCAACGCCATCGTAGAGCCCTCGGCAGATAGTCTACTGTCTGCCGACACTCCTAGCAGGGGCTCGCTTCCAAAACCCTTCTGGGCTTTGCTCGCGGGTCAGAGTTTTCTCATGCATTCGCCACACCCGAGCAGCCTCCTGCGAATCCTCAATTCCTGGCGGATACTGACTCATCTTCGAGAAAGGCAACGGCAGACTGCTTTGCCCCTCGAGCGTATTCATCGCCGCATCCTTGTCCCATCCGACCGAATGCAAGACAAAGTCCCGAACCCAACCCTCCGGAAGTGGCTCCTTGGGGATCTCGAAACGGACGACTATTTCGTCCCCCGGTCCCATGACGACAAGCAAATCGTCATTGAAAACCAATAACGGCTCGACATCCCCATACCGTGTGAATTTGCCACGCAAAGGAGGCCAGGCCGCTTGATCCGATACGGTCTGATAATCGTACCAGTGGGGCTCATGTCGCGTCCGAGGTATCTCCCTACTAAATCCCCGGTATTGCAAATCGGCAGACTCAAGTGATAGCCATTTCAACGAGATCTCGTTGAGCGAATTCGGATCGTTCGACGCAAGGACCATCGGACGCTGCGGATTGTCCAAATCGCTGATCGAAATCGATGCGCCATACCCCAGGCGAATCTGATCCCAATAGATCTGGCTCGAATGGGCCAATCGTATCCGATGGTCTTGGCTCGAAAACAATCCATCCAGCGGCACGACAATCGTCTTGGGCTTTCCACCGGGAAATCCCGCGAACGGAACCGTCTGGCGAAATTCACCCACCTGGTCCACCGTCCAGAGCGACAACGGCTCGGGCAACTCCAAATCCTTGTTTTGATCGATGTGAATGTTCAAAGACGTATCGGTCGGATAGATCCAGCCAGTGAGTATCAACTGCGCCGAGCGGGTCGTGTCGATCGCTCCGAAATCGATCTCTAAATAGCTCGGCTCGACCAACCCCTGCTTGTATTGTTTTTCAAAGGCCAACTTTTTCATTCGAAAACCACTGGCTCTCAGCAGGATGATCAACAGCCAGCAACGCCAGATGGTCAAAGTAGGCCGACTCCCAGAGCTCCTCGGTGATGCGCAACTCGTAGTAGCCATCCTTGGGCTTCAACAAGGCACCATCGACCTTGAGATATTCCCATCGGCGATCCGCAAGCACCTTGCCCTTAGCTACCTGCAAACCCAACGGCGCATTCCAGAGCAAGTCGGTTGCCAACACCCATCGACTGCCATCCCACCCATAGAGAAATGGACACGAACCGATCAACACCTGCTTTTCCTCCAAGACCTCGTTGGACCTCGGATCGATAATGCCTTGGGTCAACCCATTGACGAAGATCGTTCGAAGCGAATACGCATCGCTCTGAGCCAGCCCGAAGTGGACCGAATCGTCTTCGATGATCCTGGCCTGGTACCCAAACGGACCGAAAAGCTCCATCGTCGAGCCCACCGCATATTGGTTGTTGCGGCCACCGCCATTAGGGTCCGAAATCCCCTTGACCCTATAAATCAAATGCCGATTTTCGGGCCGGGACTCAGAGACGAATAACTTGGGCTTTCCACCCTCAATGCTGATCGCTTCGAGCCAACCGTCCGAATCGATGTCCCCAAGACTGATCCCTGGGATCGTCTCTTGAGGGCTTGCAAGCTCCGACCAAGAGACCACCGAAAAACTCCCATCCCCCTGGTTCAAACACAAACGTACTCCGCTGGCGGTACTGGCCAAGACGTCGATTCTCGCATCGTTATTCCAATCCCCCGTGACGATCCTTGCAGGCTCCTTGCACAGACCGCTTTGCCGCACAAACCGCACCGCTGAGGTCTTGTAATCGGTCGCTGTCAAAATCGATTTCGACTCGGAATCAGCCCCCCCAAGAACCAAATCCCAGGAGTAATCATTGTTCAACTCCGCAATAGCCAACGATCCTGCCGGCCCAAACGAAGACTTGCCAGACTTCCCATCCGAATCGAAAAACTCCCGAAAACGAAACTGACCATGCTGGATGTTTTCCAAAACGCCTAACCCATCGTCGAACGATACGACAATGTCCAAATCCACATCCCGGTCGATGTCGGCTACGGCCAAGCTCAAGGCCTTTCGCGACGGATCGCCAAGCGTGCTAAAGCCGCTGGCCTCCTGAAACATCCGGCTCCCGAGATTCTCCCTGAGTACCAACTTGCCTTGCGCAATAATCACCAAATCCAGGTCGCCATCGGATTCCCAATCGATCGGCGATACCGCCGTGACCCCCTTGAGGTCCGACAACCCTACCGATTCCTCCAGGAGCTTCCACGTCGGCTTGCCATCCTGGATCGGACCGATGGAAACCATGTGGATGCCTTGCTGACCGTACAGGAGCAAGTCCCTGATCGTTTCATGCCGCACGGAAGCCTGAAGCTGCTTCTGAGGATCCATCGTTTCGGCCTGCCGCGGCGCAGGGGTCCCGCGGTGGGCGTCTACCGAAAAGAAATCCGCAGCGAGCAATCCATCGATAGGGAAGGGGAGTCGAAGCCTCGCTAACTCCTTCCAAGACCCCTTCAAGTCCGCTTGCCCCAAGAGCAATTCCGTTTGCGTCCAAACCAAAACCTCCGGATGCGTATCGACATCCCAATCATAAATCCTAGCCCCTTGGCCCCCCCCGACTTGGCTCCCCGACACGTCCAACAGGAAACTCGCGACCGGCTCGACTTTAATTTTGGCCTCTTGCGCGTTTCGCTCCTGAAGCATCGCCTGAAGGTCTCTCAGATCCAGAAACGCCAATTCATTGACGTCGATGCTCCGAGCGTCGACCAAACTCCCTTCGGTCGCCTTGGCCTCGCCAACCCAACCGATAAGGATCGACATCGCACCATCGAGATCCTGCTTGCCCACCTCCAAGGCCCGTCGCAAATCGCCAAGATCCTTCGGCCTGCGCTCCATCTTCCACTTCCACTCGAAAGGTTCAAGCAACTTCGCCAGTGGCTCGACATAGTCAAGCACCGACGGGTCCTTCAACTGCACCAACCGCTGCACCAGCAAACACAACAAGTAGATGTTCCTCGGGTTGGCCTCGTGAGCACGCCGAAGCGGTCCGACCGTCTTTTGAAGCACTTCGGGCTCGATGGCACTCATCGCTTCAGCCGAATTGTTGTACTGCGTCGCCAAAAATGCATTGCCTGGAAATTGCTCGACAAACCGCTCGAGCTTCTTGAGCAAATTGGCTTGCTCTTCGTCGGCGATGATCGGATTGGCCGCCGCGAGCACCGCGATCCACCGGGAATCCCTCAAGACACTCAATTGGCATGCGATCGGATCCTCAGGAGCCACACCCATGTACTCGGAAATCGCACCCGAGCATTGCTCGAACAGACCAGGCAAACGACTCCGTATCCCCTCGACATCGTTGGTCGGGTCCTGCGCCAAGTCGATGTTGTACTTGACGTTCGCTAACGAAGCGATCGCGCGATTCCGCAAGACCGAAACACTTCGATCCTTTTCCCCCAACTCGTCATAGACGGCCAGCGCTTGCTCGTACTGAACATTCTCGAGCAACGAAGCTGCCCGAACGAGCTTCTCGAACCGACTCGCTTGCCCAAACCCGCCGGAATTCTGGTTCCCCGAATTCCCATCACCATCCCCCCCACCCCAAAAAAACGCTTGAGGGTTGCTCAACCAAAAGTACAGGCCGATCACAGTGCCGAGGGCCAACAACCCCAAAGCACCTAACCACCACCGAGGAGAATACCGAGAGGAATTCCGAGAGGAACGTTGTCTTACCACGTGAACAGCAACCCGAAGAGCCTAAGGTTCTAAAACCTTATTCTATACCGCATCGGGCGATGAGTGGACCAGAAGGACCGGTTCGATGATCGTTTTGACCTCCGGAAACGAATAATACAAGTCCTGCTCACTTTGACCTTCCATCGCCCCGAA
>JAJTFB010000152.1 GCA_021300015.1 Pirellula sp.
TCTTGAGCTTCTTTTTTACGCTCGCTGCGGTTAGCCCCTCGAGCCTCTGGGGCCGAACCATCGCACAAGCGGTCAAGAAACCGCACAGCTCATCGCAGGCGTAAAGACCGTGCTCCAATCGCGTTTGACGCGGGTATCGGTCGCTCAGGTAATCCGCATGGGACAAAATCGCTCGTATGACCTCTTCGGTATACCCTCGCTCCCGCAAAATCTCGCTCCCTTGCAGTGGATGATCGGGCGCATCGGGCCAGCGTTCGTAATCGAAGTCGTGCAGCAATCCCACGGTACCCCATAGCTCGATGTCTTGGCCAAAACGCTCTGCGTAAGCTCGCATGGCCGCCTCGACGGCCAACATGTGCCGCTTGAGGCTATCGCTAGTGACGAATTCATCGACAAGTTGCAGGTTCGCAGTCCGATCCAACATAGCTGAAAGCTTCCGTGTGTTTCATATCCTCGATGCTCGGGGCTAGGAGAACCTAGCCTAGGTGGAGAGAATATCATAACGTGGCATCCCTAGCTGCGAATCAACGCAACTCGATGCTCACCTGCCCCAACTTGCCGTTGAAGGCGTTTTTGCGGCCTTCGCCGTAACCTTCATCGACCGGAGTGCCGGTATCGATCCCGGTGTCTGCGGTATCGTCGAGCGAAAAGACGTTCGCATGCGTCTTGCCTATCGGACCTTGGCCTACCTGCTTTCCGTCGATAAAGAGGGTCGCCACACCACCCGCACCTCGGCCTCCAACACCGGTCTTCGGGTCGTAATCGAAGGCCACTTTAACGGTGTGCTTGCCGTCGCTCATGGCTTCTTTACCATCGACGCGGAAGACTTCCAATCCCAGGAAATTGTAGGTGTACATCGGTCGGCCATGATCAACCCAGAATGCCCAACCGCCGAATCGGCCTCCTTGGGCCAACAGGACTCCGTGGTTCTTGTCCCCTTGGACCTCAACTTCGGCTTGCATGTCGAGCGACGTATTTTTGACGTTGATGAAGGCGTTTTCGGCCATGTAAACCATGCCTGGGTAAACGGTCAGTTTGGTTCTGCCGTCCATCAGATCGGGACGACCTGCGACCTTGGGGTCGAACCGCTCGATGGTTCGATCGTCGATCGGTAGCACCTTGTGCTCAATCGCTTCTTTAGTGAACAGGGCCTGCAATTCCTTGAGTTTCTCGGGATTCGCAGCCGCGAGATTCTTGCTCATGCTGAAGTCCTCGTCGACGTGGTAGAGTTCCCAGGAATCGTCGGTTAGCGGATGGCGAGGTTGAGCCTCCCAAGGGGCTTTGTGGACCGTCCCTGCAAACCAGCCATCGTGGTAGACGGCGCGATTCCCAGCGATCTCAAAGTATTGCGTTTTGCGGCGATCGGCGGCCTCTGGTGCATTGAAGCTGTAAGCCATGCTGACACCTTCGATCGGCCGCTGCTTGACTCCGTTGACTTCCCTAGGGGCTGGAATCTTGGCAGCCTCGAAAACCGTCGGTGCGATATCGACGACGTGGTGGAATTGGTCTCGAACCTGACCCTTGGACTTGATCCCCGCAGGCCAATGGTAAACGACCCCGTTTCGAGTCCCACCAAAGTTGCTTGCTACCTGCTTGGTCCATGTAAAAGGGGTGTTTCCAGCGACGGCCCAACCTGCGGCGAAGTGGTTGAAGCATTCAGGACCACCCCACTGATCGATCTTACCGAGCATAAACTGAGTCGATTCGGCAACGCCATTGAAATAAGTCATTTCGTTGAACATCCCGAGCATCCCACCTTCGGCGCTGGCTCCGTTGTCTCCCACCACATACATGATCAGCGTGTTGTCCAACTCACCCATGTCGGCAATGCTTTGAACCAAGCGACCCACTTCATGGTCGGTGTGCGAAGCGAATCCGGCGAAGACCTCCATCTGCCTTGCGAACAATCGCTTTTCATCGGCATTGAGATCCTTCCAGTCCCTGATCGCCTCGGGCTTGGGTGCCAATTTCGTCCCCTTGGGAACCACACCAAGCTCGATTTGTCGCGCCAGGGTCTGCTCGCGCAGCGCATCCCAGCCCATGTCAAACTTGCCCTTGTACTTCTCGATCCAGTCTTTCGGTGCGTGATGCGGTGCGTGAGTCGCACCGGTGGCAAAGTACATGAAGAAAGGCTTCTGCGGGGTCAGAGACTGCTGCGCTCGCATCCAAGCGATCGCCTGGGTCGTCATATCGGTCGTGAAGTGGTAGTCCTCTTGCTCTTCAGGCTTACGCATCGGCGTCGTGCCACGGACGATCATCGGATCCCACTGGTTGGTCTCACCGCCGATGAAGCCGTAGAACTCGTCAAAGCCCGATCGGGTTGGCCAGCGATCGAAGGGACCGCTTTGGCTAACTTCCCAAGGTGGAGTCTCGTGGTACTTGCCCCAGGCAGAGGTCGAATAGCCGTTCATGCGAAGAACTTCGGCCATCGGCGTGATGCTCTGAGGCCTTATCCCTGTGTTGCCAGGAAATGCCGTGGCCACTTCCATGATCGCACCTGCATTGTTGCTGTGGTGGTTGTACCCGGTGAGCAACGCAGTCCTCGTGGGGCTACAAAGGGCAGTGGTATGAAAGCGGTTGTACTTCAAACCGTTGTTGGCGAGTTTCTCCAGATTCGGCATCAAGCACGGACCACCAAAGGCGCTCGAATGCCCAAATCCGATGTCGTCGATCAAGACCACCACGACGTTAGGTGCTCCTTCTGGAGCTTTCACATCCCACCTTGTCGGGGCCTTTGCATTCCTTGCATCGAGCTCGGTATAGACAGGAGAGGCCGGCTCGCGGATCGGCAGGACGCTCCGGTCGACCGATTGTGCTTGGACCCCATCGATCGTAAGCGATGCGACCGAGACGCCTGTAAAAACCCCTGTCGCCATGAACAAAGTGATTCGATGCAACATCATTTTCTCTAACTGCTTTTCGTGGTCTACTTTTCGTACTGATGGACTTCGTAGGTCTTGCAACCTGACCGAGCTTCTATTGTAACCCGAAACATGCCAAGCAAACGAACCACGACTTGAAACGAGTGGTTTTACGCAATATGTCGGTTCGTCCATCGAGCGCTACCCCCCGTGAGCTTTTGAAGTTGCGCTGTTTTGGTTTTTATCGTGCTCGTACTCAATGAAATGGTACTCGTACTCGTCCTCGATGTCGTATCTTCGAGTACGAGTACTGCTAACGCGGAGTACGAGTACGAAAAGTCAGGGAAAACATCGATTGAAACTCCGAAACATGCGAACAGCGCAACTTCCAACCCCGTGAGCCGCTTAGGCGCAAGCCGCGGGCGATGGCCATAGCCCCCGCACCGATGCAATCGTGCTGCCCAGCGGGAATCGCTGACCGACAAAAAACGCGGGGACAGTCCCCGCGTTTTTTCTATTCACAATAGATTGATCCGCACCAAGAGCTTCTTGCCTGGTTCTTAGACTTGGCGAACTTCGCGCCTTTGCGGTGAATTTGGGACGCCTATCAGAGACAAAACCCCAGGGACTGTCCCCTCGTTTTCGTGAGCCGCTTGGGCGCAAGCCGCGGGCGATTGCCATAGTCCCCGCACCGATTCAATCGTGCTGCCCAGCGGGAATCGCTGACCTGCTGGGCGCAGACTTCGAGTACCATTTCATTGAGTAACCTTTTTGGGTACAGTCGACCGTGTAAATGTTTCATCCGCCGCGCCATGCGATCCGAGCATCGGGTCGATGGCATCAAGCGGTCCACAAGAAATGAGGAAGTTTCCCATGCGCTATTCCACCGTTTTCAAGTTTGCAATCGCCCTGTTGGGACTCGCCGTTTGTGGCACATGCACCCGAGCCGACGATTGGCCTGGGTTCCTTGGCAAAAATAGAAACGGCATCTCCGCCGAGACATCCTTGATCGATGCGTTCCCCGCCTCAGGCCCGGTGGTCCGCTGGCGAGTTGCCGGCGGGGTCGGCATGTCGGCCGTGGTCGTACAAGGCGACTATGCGTTGACGACCATCGAGGGAGATTTGGTGATTGCCAAGGCCGATACCGATGGGTTCCAAGAACTCAGTCGGGCAACGCTGGTTGAGAAAAACCGACAGACCCTCTCGATCGCGAACGGTTGTGGTTACCTGCGTGATGACAGCGAGGTCGTGTGCATTGAGCTTGCGACGCCGAAGATCGACTTGGCCTTTGAGGGAGAAACGATCGATTCGTGGCACGGCTTCAAACGCCATAAATTCTCGTACGATGGCCAAGAAGCTTGGGTCGTCGAACCGAAAAGTCCGCGAGCCGATGGTCGATTCTCCTGGTGCATGATGTTTCCGGATGCGTTCACCCAGCAATGTGCAGCGCCGATGCTCGTGGGCCGCGGCTACTACCACGTGTATCTATCGGTTGGGAATAGTTTCGGCGCACCCAAAGCCATCGAGAAGCTCGATGCATTTCACAAGATGCTCGTACGGCGCGGATTGCATCCCCAAGCCGTACTCATAGGGATAAGCCGTGGCGGGCTCTATGCGCACCGCTACGCAGCGACGTATCCGGAACGCGTCAGCGTGATCTATGACGATGCGGCCGTACTGGACTACCAAAGTTGGCCCGGCGGCAAAGGCAAAGGAAAGGGGAGCCCTGGCGACTGGCAAGAGCTCCGAAAGTGGTATGGGTTCGAGTCCGACGAGCAGGCCGCGGACTACCCTCATACACCTTTGAAGACACTCGGCGTATTGGCCAAGCACCAGATAGCGATCGTTTCGGTTGTCGGGGACAGCGACGAGGTCGTGCCAGTCGACGAGAACACCGCGTTGGCCGAGAAGATCTACAAAGAGCTCGCTGGGGTCATTGAGGTCATCCACAAACCAGGAGTAGGCCATCATCCGCATGGACTCGACGACCCCACCCCTGTGGTGGAATTCATCGAGAAGCACACGATGCAAAAGTAGCGTCCGATCCGTCCGATCCGTCCGATCCGTCCGATCCGTCCGATCCGTCCGATCCGTCCGATCCGTCCGATCCGTCTGATCCGTCCGATCCGCTGATCCGTCTGATCCGTCTGATCCGTCTGATCCGTCTGATCCGTCCGATCCGTCCGATCCGTCCCCAGGTTTTCGTGAGCCGCTTAGGCGCAAGCCGCGGGCGATGGCTATAGTCCCCGCACCGAATGGATCGTGCTGCACAGCGGGAATCGCTGACCTGCTGGGGCCCAAACGCTGCGTCCTGGGGGGCTTATTTAAATCGCCCAACCGCTTGCGCTGGTTGGCTCACAGGGTTACTTATGAATGAACTTCTCAAATCCACGAATAGAGTACAATCGTGTTTTGTCAACAAACTCATAACACAATGGACTTGCGATTTCCATGGCCCATTTTTCTATTCCGCGATCCAACACCCCCCGTCCGCGAACCTATTGGGTCCTCGATGGGATGTTCTTAGCTGGGGCGTTTGCGGGCAAGCCCGATCCGCAAGATCAGATCGTGCGATTGTCCGGATTGCTAGACGCTGGCATCCGGACGTTCATCAATCTGATGGAGGAAGATGAGAGAAACCCACAAGGTATCCTATTTGCCCCCTACGATGGCGTCTTAAGCGAACTGGCCAGCCGACTCGACGATCCAATCGAATGCCTTCGGTTTCCCATCCAAGATCGACACATCACAACCCATGAGCGCATGACAAGCATCCTCGATGCGATCGATTCGTCGATCCAGAGAAATCGCCCGGTCTATGTCCACTGCTTTGGCGGCATCGGACGCACCGGTACGGTCGTCGGTTGCTGGCTCTTGAAACACGGTCATGCCACCAAAAAAAATGTGTTTCAAGTGCTGAGCGAATTGCGCCAAGCCGACACGGAGCGATCTTGGCGCGAAGCGCCCGAGAACGACACCCAAAAGCGATTCGTATTGGACTGGGCTCAAGAGCGGGATCCATCGAAGATCAAGCCACCTTCGACAGTGGTTTTGCGCAACGATTGGTTTACCAAGCTCACTGGGTTTTCCGAACGGTCCCCGGAAGAAGTTCGCCAAAGCATCGACGTCCAGGGGACTCGACTGACGAGCCGAGTCAACGGTGCGAGTTACCGGTGCGGGCAACTTCAGATCGTGTCTTTGGGTGCGTTGCGCAAACAAGTCGCACCGATGGAAGCTCAGGAGAAGAAGTTGAAGATTTCTGGGATCGTCGGCGATGCCAAGGCGCTGCATGCAGACGCTTCCAACGCGGGTGCATTCTTCCAAGTCGCTTCGCAATTCAATCTGCTCGAGATGATTTCACCGGACGTCACGCCCGAGCAAGGTGTAGGGATCTACGAGCGGGATCCGACGCAGGGACCGGCTTGTGCCGTCGCATGCGGTGCAGGGACGATCTACCGAAACTACATGGTCGACCTGGATGGCCAAATCGGCCAAACACGAGCCAAGCAGATCGATTGTCTCGAAGGAATCGGCAGGGTGCTAGGCAATGAAGACCAACGCCTTTGGCGGATGCAAAATGGTTACGCGTTACCCTCAGCCGAGGGGCTCAAGGAAGTCGACTTGAAATTGGGTAAGATGACCGAGCCCGAACTCGACGCTCTGCGGTGCGAATTGAAGATTGGGGTCGCTTACAGTGGTTTGCCTTCCCGATTATGGGAGCGGTTTGCCCGATTGATTTTGCAGGCGGCTTATGAAGCGACGTTTGCAGCAGCGCTTGTCAATGCGCAGAAGACGGGAAACCGATCGGTGTACTTAACTTCGCTCGGCGGTGGCGCGTTTGGCAACGATCCGGATTGGATCCTCGATGCGATCCGTCGGGCAGCGGAGTTGTACCGTCGATGCGATCTCGATGTGAAGATCGTAAGCTACCGAGTGAGCAATCCAGCGGTCCGCGCGATGTGCGAGGAGTTCTAATCAATCCGATCGAGCTGCACCGCCGGGAATCACCACACGATAAACGCGGGGACAGTCCCCGCGTTTTCGAATAATCCGTCGAAACTCACCGCAAAGGCGCTAAGATCGCTAAGAAAAAGACAAAGACAAAACCCCAGGGACAGTCCCCCTGTGTTTTTTCTTTTCACAATAGATTGATCCGCACCACGATCTTCTTGCCTAGTTCTTAAACTTGGCGAACTTCGCGTCTTTGCGGTGAACTTGGGACGCTTATTCGCGTCTTCGCGGTGAACTTGGGACGCTTATCGATAGCCTGACATAAACGCAACGGTACCGCTCAGCTCGCTTCGATCACATCGCAAGCCAGCTCGAGCGAATCGCCTTGGGCGATCTTTTCTGCAAGCTGCTTGCAAGCTCCTGCCGTGTTGGGATTTGCCATCAAATTCCGCAAGGTCATCGCAAGCCGATCGCCATCAAATCGCTTCGGGAACAGAGAGTCGCCGACCCCTAAGCTCCCAACGCGATGGGCGTTATCGATCTGGTCAAAACCCATAGGCATGATCACCTGCGGGATCCCAGCCGACATGGCTTGGGACAACGAGCCGATCCCTCCGTGGTGGACTAGCGCCTCGCACCGGGGCAAGAGTTCTTTGAAGGGAGCAAAGTCAAAGTGCCTGACGTTCGGAGGCAACGATGTGGGGATTTGCTCGGCGAATCGGGTCAGCAAGATCCCGCGTTTGCCCAGGATCTTGCAAGCGTCCGCGGCAGCTTGGAAGAACTTCATGCCGAAGATGTTTGCCGACCCGGGGGTAAAGGCAATCGGAGCAGGCCCATCGCTTAAGAAACGATCGAGCTCCGAAGGCATCGGCGTGATTCCTTCCTCGCTGTAGAGCGGAAAGCCAGCAAGTACCGTTTGAGCCGGCCAATCGGGTTGTTTGGCGGCGAACCATTCGGGGAACATAGCAAGCACGCGGCGCGGAGAGTGCCACCAATCGCGAAAGATTCGGTGCGCGGGAGCCAGTCCGAGTGTGCTTCGAAACCCATTGAGCCAAGGGCAGATCATCGGATCGATCACGGTCCGATCGGCGAACCACCACTGGAATCGTTTAAACCAGCGTGGGCCGAGGTGGAGCATCAAGCGCGGAAGCCTTGGGCCCTCGAATTCGCTTCGAAATAAAACCGGCGAGAGATGAACGCTCACCAGGGGCGCATCGAGTTTTTCCTGAGCCACTCGCGCACCAAAGGCCAAGCTCGATGCGACCAGCCGGGTCGATCCTGGGACATACAATTGCTCAATCGCCCGATAGACCGGTTCAAGGTTCTTGCGCACAGCCAACTGCATCACGCGTTTGGTACCCTTGGTCGGGTGCCACAGATCCGGGTCGTTGACGAGCTGGTGAAAATCGCATTCTGGCATCGTGTCGACAAAACCGAATCCGGAGGCCTCGGCGAGTTTGCGAAAGTAACCGGCAGTGATGAGCGTTACGCGATGACCGCGTTGCTGGAGTTTGCGACCCAGCCCGACAAAGGGGTGTACGTCCCCGGAACTCCCTACGGCGCAGATCAGATAATGGGTCATGGTTTAGCTGTTGCGATTGCGGAGCGATGAGAAGATAACCAAAAGGTACCATTCGCCGGTTGCCGGTAAAATGGCTCGTGCCCCGTTTTCGGATCGATTCACAAACATCAGACAAAACCCGGGGACCGCCCCGCGTTTTTGAATAAGCCGTCGAAACTCACCGCAAAGGCGCGAAGATCGCTAAGACAAAAACAAAACCCAGGGACAGTTCCCCCGTTTTTGAATAAACCGTCGAAACTCACCGCAAAGGCGCGAAGATCGCTAAGGCAAAAACAAAACCCCAGGGACCGTCCCCGCGTTTTTTCTATTCAAAATAGATTGATCCGCACCAGGAGCTTCTTACGTAGTTCTTAAACTTGGCGAACTTCGCGTCTTTGCGGTGAACTTGGGCCGCTTATTCGCGCCTTTGCGGTGAACTTGGGACGCTTACTCGCGCCTTCGCGGTGAACTTGGTAAGCTTAACCTCTCTTCAAGGCTAGTGTATAATGCCCCCTCTTCACAAAACCAAAATATTCCATCCCAGCAATCACCCCCGATGCTCTGCCCGTTCTGCCAGTTCGATCACCAGCAGATCCTCTTCCGACACTCCGTCGGATCGTCGAACGTCGTGGCCCTCTGGGACAGCTTTCCAGTCAGCCCCGGCCATCTGCTCCTGATCCCCGAGCGACACACCCCCACTTGGTTCGACGCCACCGCACAGGAGCAACAAGCCCTCACGGCTGCCTTGGAGATCGCCAAATGCTACATCGAACAGCGATACCAACCCCCCGGCTACAACATCGGGATCAACGTCGGTGCCGCCGCTGGACAGACCGTCGGCCACCTGCACGTCCATCTGATCCCTCGCTACAACGGCGATGTCCCTGACCCCCGCGGTGGTGTTCGGCACGTGATCCCCCAGTTGGCGAACTACCTTGCCGAAAAACCACCCGAATTTGTCATCCACAAAGCACCCCGTGCCGAGCCCCCCACAAGCCTTTTTGTGCGAGGCGAACTCGATCCGCTTTTGCCCCATCTCAAGTCCTTGATCGACGGATCCAAGCAAGCCGATTTTTCCGTAGCGTTCGTCAAGCGAAGCGGAGTCGATCTGCTGCGAGGGCACTTGCAAGACCTCCTCGGACGCGGGGGTCGCGTCCGGATCATCACCGGGGATTATCTCGATGTGACCGAGCCCGAGGCGCTTACCGACCTGATCGAGCTTGGCCCGAATCTCGAGCTCTACGTCGTCGAGTGTACGCCCGGCATGTCGTTTCATCCCAAGGCCTATCTGTTTTACCGCCAAGGCGAGCAAAACAGCGGCTACATCGGCAGCTCGAACCTCTCGCGCATGGCGCTCCAAACCGGGATCGAGTGGAACTATCGGGTCGACCAAGTGGTCCATGGAGCGGGCTTTAGCGCCATGGCCGACGCTTTCGAGCAGCTCATCGAAGCCCCCCGCACCAAGCGTGTCGATGCGCACTGGATCGACCACTACCGAGCGCGCCGGCGCGAGCAAGCCCATATCCGCTTCGATGCCGAGAGCGACCCCATCGAGCCGCTCCCCGATCCGCATGCGATCCAGCTCGAAGCCCTAAGGGCCCTGGCCCAAACCCGGGCCGATGGGAACCGAGCCGGCCTGGTGGTGCTCGCAACGGGGCTTGGCAAAACCTATCTGTCGGCATTCGATGCGGCGAGCAAGTCCCCTGCGGGGGACTTGGAGTTCCCGCGCGTGCTCTTTGTGGCCCATCGCGATGAGATCCTCAACCAATCGATGCGTGCGTTTCGCAAGATCCGGCCTGAGTCCAGCAGCGGACGCTACCAAGCGACCCACAGCGACGCGCAGCTCGATCGCATCGAGATGCTGTTTGCCTCGATCCAGACGCTTGGGCGCATGGAGCATTTGAAGCGATTTGCGCCCGATGCGTTCGACTACATCGTCGTCGACGAGTTCCATCATGCGGCCGCTTCGACGTACCGGAGGCTCTTGGACCATTTCGAGCCCAAGTTCCTCTTGGGACTGACGGCCACCCCGGAAAGGACCGACGGGGGGGATCTGTTGGGTCTATGCCAAGAGAACCTCGTGTACCGGTGCGATTTGGTCCGGGGGATCGACCAGGAGCTCTTGAGCCCATTCGAGTACTTTGGGGTGCCCGACGAAGTCGACTACAGCAACATCCCTTGGCGGAGCCGTCGGTTTGACGAAGTCGAATTGACCACCGCCGTATCGACCCGAACCAGGGCTCAAAATGCGCTCGAGCAGTTGCGTCGGGTGGGTGGTCGCCGGACGTTAGGATTTTGCTGTTCGCAGCAGCATGCGGATTTCATGGCCGAGTACTTTCGGGGGGCCGGATTAAGGGTCGCGTCGGTCCATTCGGGGAGCGAGTCGGATCCCAGGTCCCGATCGCTCGAGGCGCTTGGCCAAGGGGACTTGGACATTGTGTTTGCTGTCGACATGTTCAACGAAGGGTTGGACATCCCGAGCATCGACACGGTTTTGATGCTCAGGCCGACCGAGTCGAGTATTTTGTGGTTGCAGCAGTTTGGACGGGGTTTGCGCAAGAGTTCGGACAAGAAGATATTGAAGGTGATCGACTACATTGGGAATCACCGAACGTTCTTGGTCAAGCTGCGTTCGATGCTCCAGCCGCTATTGGGGGTGGGCGAGTCCGACGCGGAGATCCGGCGCGGGTTGCAGATCTTGCAGGGAGGCCAGGCGCAGTTGCCGGCCGGATGCAGTGTGACTTATGAGTTAGAGACGATCGATTTGATTGAGAGTGTGCTAAGGCCCGCGAATCGGACCGAAGCGATGAGCGGTTTTTACCGCGACTTTGAGGAGGAGCATGATCAGCGACCGACGGCCCTGGAGGCTTATCATGCCGGTTACAACCCTAGGGCGCTCAAGTCCACGCATGGGACGTGGTTTGGTTACATCGATTCGATGGGAGGGTTCGATGCCGAGGATCGAGCCGCTTGGGAGCATCAGCGAGTGTTCTTGGGGGTGATCGAGAGCACGCCGATGGTCAAGAGTTACAAGATGTTGGTGTTGCTGGCGATGTTGCAGAGCGAATCGATTCCGGGCGAGATAACGATCGGCCAGATGGTGCAGAACATCAGGCGGATGGCGAACCGGAGTGCGGTGTTGAGTGCTGACCTAGGGCAAGAGCATTTGAAGAGCGATTTGAGGTTACAACGGCATTTGGAGCGCAATCCGATCGATG
>JAJTFB010000052.1 GCA_021300015.1 Pirellula sp.
CCTGCGGTAAGGAGTTAACCCTACGCCGAATTAGCAATCCGGTGCTTTAGACCACTCAGCCACCTCTCCTACTTGTCGCTCCAATCGCCTGTTTTTCAAACGACAATCGAATCCAACTCTTATAGTTTGGCATATTTTTGCCTTTTGGCAAGACGTTTCCAACAGTTGCCTTTTCCGGCTAGCCCCCTGAGTTTTTCGGCTCGGCAGATTCTCCAACCGAGCCTCGATCGGGATACAACGCCACGACGTTTGCTAGCAAAATCAGAACCCCGCCACTGAGCAATCCCCAAGTGACCTGCTCATTTGCGTACTCGATCCCAGAGGCTAACGAGAGCATGCCCGGCAGAAAAAGTGCCCAGGTCGATGCAAAAACTGGCTCCAAACTGTAGATCACCGCCGCTTGTGCAGCCGTGATCGCGGGCTGGAATTTGTTCATCCACCCAAAGGCTAGAAGCGAACAGAGTATGGCTAACGCAAACAGCGCAAGCAAAAAAATCGGACGCATCGATAGCTGCACCCAATCGAAAAACGCCATGTCCGCCACCCCAGTCTGCGCTTTGAGCGATGTCCCCAAAATCAAACCCACCGTGATCCAACCCAAAACCGAAGCGGTCAAAAACATGCTCGGCGTGACGGCCACCGAATCGATCTTCTTGCCGTAATGATCCAAAAACAAAACCTGGAATGCAAAAAACACCGAGCCCAATGTCGTCAGCGTATCGCCGAGCGTCCAACGATCCGACGCGTCTGGTGCCAATCCAAATCCGCTCGGAGTTCGGACCACGAGTCCCGTGAGGATCACCACCCCAAGAACGGCCAAGGCGATCCCGAGTACCATCCACTTGCTGGGGTACTTGCGAAAAATCCACGCTCCAAACAAGGGAGTGAACACGGCCGTCAAGCTCGTTAAAAACCCGCTGCGGGATGCAGGGATGCTCGCCAAGCCGATGACTTGAAGGACCAAACCGCAATAAAACATCGCGCCGATGTAGAAACCTGCTAGCCACTCGCGGGGCTTTGCCCGTCGGACCAACGAGTTCCATACGATGCACATAATGACCAACGCCAAAGTAAACCGCGTCGCGATCATCCACGCAGAAACCAAGACGCGAAAAACGGTGCTTTCATGATGAAGCGGAACACCGAAGTGAACGTCGCTCATCTCATTGAGCACCTTGACGAGCGGAAAAGAAAACCCCCACAAACCATTGACGAGAATCAAGGCGATGACAGGAACCCATGGAAACGATTTTGGCATACCGATGCGATCTTCCTCATTCTCGGACGCTTGAGTCTTGGAAACATCCGAAGGATCTAGCCTAGCCCGGGTTTACTAGCTAACACGGATTTACTAGCTAACCCTGCGCAACGGACCATCGTGTCCATGCTCGCGCGAAGGATCGTATCGACTCCAGGGGAATAATCGAAGACCTCGACACTGACCCAACCGGAGTACCCAATGTCATGCAAGGCTTGGAATATCGGGGCTTGGTCGACATCCCCCATGCCGGGCCCGAGCTTGTTCGGGTCGTTGGCATGGAAGTGGATCACCCAATCGGCATTCTCGCGTACGATCTGCTCGATGGCTGGGCCCTCGCTGCTCATGGCTTTGACATCGAGATGCAAGCGCACCTGGGGGCTTGCGATCCTGTCGATCATCGTGCGGGCTTGGGATGCATGATTGAGGAAATTGCCTTCCTGAGGCCCAAGCGGCTCGATGGCCAGTCGGACGCCCGCAGCGCTGAGCTCGGCGGTAAGCCCGCCGATCAGATCGACGGCATTGGACATGGCTTGATCGTGCGTCATCGGGGGGACAAAGTTCCTTTGCATCGGCGAGCCGAGCACCATCAAATCCCCTCCGAGATCCGAACAGAGCTCGATCAGGCTTTTGAAGTAATCGGCCGTCTGGCTTCGGATCGACGCATCGTCGGTCGTTAGGTGAAAACCATCGGTCTTGGCCAAGAGCCAATGCAGGCCAATGATTTTGAGCCCCAGATCTTCGACCATCGACCGATACTCTCGGCGGGTCGTTGAGGAAATTTTTCGGCAATCGAGTCCTAAGGTAAACGGTGCGACCTCCACACCGCTGTACCCGAGCGTCTTGGCAAGCGCCAGTCCATCTCGATGCGAGGTTCCTTCAAAGGTCTCGTTGCAAATTGCGTACTTCATTGGGAGGTTGCTCCGGTATTTTGCGGCGTGGATTTTGCGGCGTGGGGGACCTTGCGGGATTTTAGCCCTCTTGCCCGGTAGGTTGGACCCCAAAACAGGAAATGGAATGGGGAAAGGGACTCGGAGAGACGGGTGATTTACTTTGGATGCGCGAAGAATTAGGATACTCGGTGAAATAGGATGCGGCGGGACTTTGTTGCCTCGATCCTATTCAGGACTATCCTACTCAGGGCTTTCCTCCCTCGCGATCCATTCGATCCATCCCTCCCAACCAAAGCGACTTGCCATGCAATCGACTTCGTTCCGTCCAGGTCACACGGCACCCCGAATCCTAAGACTCCTTGGTCTGGCTCTGCTCACAGCGAGCGGAATGGTGCAAGTTTTTTCTGCTGATGCTTGTGGGGCGGACCCGGCAGCAGGTTCCAACGCCGGTCCGATCGCACCGAAGAAGATCGTCTTTATCGCCGGGGGGCGAAGCCATGACTTTGGCTCCCACGAGCATTATGCCGGCTGCCGGATCCTTGCCGATACGGTCAAGAAGACGGTGCCTGAGGCCGAAGTCGAGATACTTCGCAACGGTTGGCCCGCCGACGATAGTGCGTTGGATACCGCCGATGCGATTGTGATTTACTCCGACGGCGGGGGCGGCCATCCATCGCTGCCTCATTTGGCGAGGATCGACAAGCAGACCTCAAGAGGGGCCGGTCTGGTATGCATCCATTATGCGGTCGAGGTCCCCAAGGACCGTGGCGGTCCAGAGTTCTTGAAGTGGCTCGGTGGTTATTTCGAGACGAACTGGTCGGTCAATCCGCATTGGACCGCCAAGTTCGACAAGCTACCCGAGCATCCGATCACCCGAGGGGTCAAGCCATTTGAAACGCGCGACGAATGGTACTTTCACATGCGTTTCCGTGAGAATCTCCAAGGAGTCACGCCGATCCTCTCGGCGATCGCTCCCGAGAGCACCATGGACCGGCCCGATGGAGCCCATAGCGGCAACCCGGACGTGCGCCGTGCGGTGGCCAAGAAAGAGCCTCAGCATGTGGCTTGGGCCAGCGAGAACCCCAATGGCAGCCGTGGGTTCGGCTACACCGGCGGCCATTTCCACTGGAATTGGGGACGGACCGAACCGACTCGATTGGTTTCCAATGCGATTCTCTGGGCGGCGCATATCGATGTGCCCGCCGAAGGATCGATCATCGAAAATCGATCGGCCACCGAGTTGGTCAAAGACCAAGACGAACCCGTACCGGGGAACTTCAACCCGGCCGGCATCGCCAAAGAATTTGGAATCCCGATCGGCGAGAAATCCAGTGCAACCCCCAAGTCCAAGGGTCGCTTGCTCTTTAGCTCTCCGGTGCTGACCTCCAAGACACCGGGTCATCGCGTCGATGCCGATGTGGACGTCCAAGGGGTCAAGAAGCTGTACATGGTCGTTTCGGCTGGCGATGATGGATTCGCATGCGATTGGGCCGATTGGGTCGAGCCGTTGCTGATGACCAAGTCGGGTCAGATCTCCCTTCTGGAGAAGAACTGGGTCTCGGCAAGCAGCGAGTGGGGGGAGGTTCGCAAGAACGCCAATGCGGGTGGAGGAGAGTTGAAGGTTCTCGATAAGGTAGTGCGCGGCATCGGTACTCATGCCAACAGCACGATCGTATTCGATCTGCCCGAGGACGCCTTAAGGCTCAAGGTAGGTTGTGCTTTGGATCAAGGAGGAGTGACCCAAAATGGGGGCAGCTCGACGACGGCCCAATTTTACATCGCCGCCGAGGGACTGCCGCCCGGAGTCGGGGCCAGTCAGACACCGCTCGAGGAGCGAGCCCCGGAGAATGCCGTATCGGGACTGACGGTTGCCGATGGAGTGCAAGCGACACTGGCAGCCTCGGAGCCCATGCTCAAGAGTTTGACCAATCTCGACATCGATCATCGCGGTCGTGTGTGGGTATGCGAGGTGGTCAATTATCGCCGCAACAATGGGCAGCGGCCCGAGGGGGACCGGATCTTGATCCTCGAGGACACCGACGAGGATGGGGTGATGGACAAGACCAAGGTCTTCTACCAGGGGCGAGACATCGACTCGGCGTTGGGAATTTGCGTGTTGGGCAACCGCGTCTTGGTCAGCGCAGCACCTTATGTTTTCGAATTCATCGACAACGATGGCGACGACGTTCCCGACAGCAAGCGAGCGATCTTGACCAACACCGGAGATCCCCAGCACGACCACTCGGTCCATTCGTTTGTATTTGGACCTGACGGCAAGTTGTATTTCAACTTTGGAAACACAGGGCATCGCCTGTGCGATAGCGAAGGCAAACCGATTTTGGACCGATGGAACCGGCCGATCGATGATTCAGGCAAGCCTTATCGCCAGGGGATGGTCTTTCGCTGCAACGAGGACTTGAGCGACATGGAGGTTCTAGGCCACAATTTCCGCAACAATTACGAGGCAGCGGTCGATTCGTTCGGGACCCTCTGGCAATCGGACAACGACGACGACGGCAACCGAGCCACTCGCATCAATTATGTGATGGAGTTTGGGAACTACGGATATGTCGACGAGATCACGGGAGCCGGTTGGCAAAGCGAGCGGTCGTGAGGGCTTATGTCACGGCAGCCCAAGGGGCAGGCTACTCGGCAAAAATTGAAAATCTCGCTGTAGGCGAAATCGACAAATGGTTTCGGCCTGCCGATGTGGCCACTGCGCCCGACGGATCGATGTTTGTGACCGACTGGTACGACCCAGGGGTCGGGGGCCACAACATGCAGGATCTCGAACGTGGACGATTGTTCCGGTTGGCTCCCGAGGGGAGCAAGTACACGGTTCCTAAGTACGATTTGAGCACGGCTTCCGGGGCGGTTGCGGCGTTGAAAAACCCATGCAACTCGGTTCGCTATATGGCCTATCAGGCTCTGCTGAAGATGGGCAAGAGCGCCCAAGGTGAGTTGCTGGCACTGTCGAAGGATCCGAATCCGAGGATGCGGGCTCGATCGCTTTGGTTGCTTGCACGGATCGACAGTGCGCAGGCGGCGTTGGGGATAGCGGCCGGGGATAGCGATCCGAATGTTCGGACCGTCGGGATACGATTAGCGCGTCGGGCTGGAATGGCGACGAAGGACTATCTGCCTGGGTTCCTCAAGGATCCCTCGGTGGTGGTCTTGCGCGAGGCTGCATTGGCACTGCGGGAGGATCGTTCCGAGCAGATGCCCGGGTACTGGGCGGAGCTAGCGAGTCGATTCGATGGAGAGGATCGATGGTACTTGGAAGCGCTCGGAATCGGCGCGATGGACCGTTGGAGCGATTGCTTGACGGCTTATGCAGGTCTTCCCAAGGACCGGATCGTCCCGGATGCGGCGCGGTTGATCGCTTGGCGGGGTCGCGGGTCGGTCGCATCCTCGATGCTAGGGCCTTGGCTCGGAGCCGAAGGGGTCGGAGCCCAAGAGCGTCAAGCATTGCTTCGCGCGACGGATTTCCTCAGCGGTGAAGACCGTCAGCGGGCGCTGCGGGGATTGCTAGAGAACAAGGATTCCGCGTTGGTCATCGAAGGGTTGATGCGGATCGATGGCATCGATGTCAACGAGGATCCTCGTTTGGCGGAGCTTGTCCGAGAACGCGTCAAGAAGCTCGGCTCGGATCCCTCGCAACTGAAGTTGATCCAGAGGACGAAGATCCGCGGGATGGGAGAGCATCTGCTCGAACTCGCGACAGCTTGGGGGGCTTCGACCCAAGCCTTGCAAGCGATGGATTTGGCGTTGGAGACCGGCGCAAGCGAGTTGCTTGGCAAGGAGCTCATGGTCCAAGATCCCAGCGAGCGCGCCGTGGCCTTGTCGAAGGCGCTAGCTTTGAGCAATCGCAAGGAAGCGATCGAGCTTCAGAAAAAGCTCTTGGAGAGCGACAAGGTCGCCAAGAGTGTACGGGTCGAATCGGCGGTGGGATTAGGTCGCAACAAATCGCATCATGCCTATCTGATGGATTTGGCCAAAGCGGACCGGTTGCCCGGCGAGAGCAAGTCCTTGTTGGGTCCGACGTTGCGGGCATCGGACAACACGCAGATCCAGCAAGCGGCCGAGCAGTTGTTTCCAATGGTCAAGACATCCCAGAAGCCACTGCCACCGCTTGAGGAGCTCGTCAAGAAGCGAGGCAATGCGGGCAATGGCAAGAGCGTCTATTTCGCTGCTGCGACATGTTCGCAGTGCCATATGGTCGGGACCGAGGGTAAGAACGTCGGCCCGAGTTTGACAGAGATTGGCAACAAGCTCACGCGCGAGGCGATGTATGTATCTATTTTGGCGCCGAGTGCCGGGATCAGCCACAACTATGAGGCTTATACTGCCCGGACCGAGGATGGCGAAGTCATCACCGGGTTATTGGTATCGAAGACCGCCCAGGGGGTGGTGATCAAGGACTCCAAGGGGATCGAGCGCACGATCGCTGCGGGGGATTTAGCAGAGATTCAAAAGCAGGAGAAATCGCTCATGCCGGAGAATCTTCAGGAGTTGATCAACGAGCAGGAGTTGGTCGATATCGTGGAGTATTTGATGACGCTGCGCAAGTAGCGATCTTACTGTTCGTCGTGATCGTACTCGATGGCTGCTGGGTAAGCCTACCGTCGGGCTTGCCCGGCGGAGGCCAAGAAGTACTCGATATCGCAAGGTTTTTCACCGGACGGCTTGCGCAGTTCCGCTTTTAATTCCACGCCAGGTCGGTGGGATTATGCCGCTGAACGTTCGAGCCGAGCGGAATCGTGTAGGGTTTCGACCAAGACGCCCGATTGCATGCTGTAGACTTCATCGGCCAGGGCGATGAGAGCTTCGCGGTGGGTGATGATCAGGATGGTCATTTGCCCTTTCATGGCTTGGAGCGTCTCGCGGATTTGGAGTTCGCTGGCCATATCGATTTGGCTGGTCGATTCATCGAGGATTAGGATTTCGGGTTTCCGGAGGATCGCTCGTGCCAGGGCGATGCGTTGGCGTTGGCCGCCGCTGAGCTTTTGGCCGGCTTGTCCGACGATCGTCTCGTAGCCTTCGGACAGAGAGTTCGTGATGAATTCGTGGGCATGTGCCAGACGGGCAGCCAGTTCGACCTCGTCTTTGGTCGCGTTGGGGCTTCCGTATTTGATGTTTTCGAAGACCGAGCGATTGAACAGTTCGGTGTTTTGGCTCACGAGGGTCATGCGTTGTCGGATATCGCTCAGGGCAAGATCGCGCAGATCGACATCATCGAGTTGGATCGAGCCGTCGACAGGGTCGTAGTAGCGGCAAAGGAGTTGGATCAGGGTCGATTTTCCGCTGCCGTTAGAGCCTAGTAGGGCCACGGTTTTTCCGAAGGGGATTTCGAGCGAGACGTTCGAGAGAACCGGCTGGTTGGGGTGGTAGTGGAAGCTAACGTTCTTGAGACTCAGTTGGTGGTGTCGCCCTAGGAGCGTCTTTGGTTCGGCCGGAACCGGCAGGATCGGTTTGGCGTTGAGGATCCCGTAGAGGAGCTCCGAGGACACCATGCCTTGGTAGATCATCACCGAGACACCGGAGAGTTTGCGAAGCGGGTCACTCGCACCGATCAGCAGTCCAAAGAAGATCAGCAGGTCGGTCACCGACATGGGCGAATCGCAGACTTTGAGGAAGAACAAGTGGGTTTGTTTGTTGACGACCAAGTACGCTCCTGCGCAGACGGTGATTGCGACCATGGCCACCCCGATCAACTCGGTGAAGGGTTTTCCAATGCCGGTCCAGAAGACCATTTTCAGTTGAACGCGTTTCATCTCGTTGGTGCAAATGCGGAACCGATCGCGTTCGTGGGGTTCCATCGTAAAGGCTTGGACGGTGAAGATATTGCCGAGGGCTTCGAGGAGTACTTCGTGGAAGCCCGCGTTTCGACCGAGGATACTCGCCGCGGCGCGGCGGATTTTGCGATTGAAGAAGACCACGATCGCCACCAGAGCCGGAGCCAGAACCAGCGAGAGCAAAAGCAGACGCCAGTTGATCAAGCTTGCCATGATCAGGCACGAGGCGATGCGTAGAGGTTCACGGATCGCAGCACCGAACAGATGGATCAAGCCGGCGGTCAGTCCGTCGGCTGCGGCGGTGATCGCAGCGAGCAGACCACTGGTCCCGTAGGCTTGATAGGTCTTGCGGTCCATGGCCAGCGCCGAATCGAAGACCCTCATGCGCAGGTCCCGCACGATGCTCGTCGAGACATGCCCGATGAGCAGATCGTTGGTGAGCATCAGAGCGTGTTTGATCAGGGTCGAGACCATCAGCAGGCCCATGATCCAGCAGATGGTTTGGAAGGGGTTTCGTGGTAGGAATCGGTCGGCCCAGGCGACGAGTCCAAGTTTGTAATCACGGGTGCTTAGGGCTTGTTTGGCTTTGCGTTCGATCAGATCGCGATCCTTTTGGGAAAGCGCAGGATTGGGTTGCGCGATTTGCGATTCGAGGGCTTTGGCTTCGGCATCGGAGGCTTGGGCACCTTTTTCGAGCCAGGACTGGATCGATTCGCCGTTGAGGGTCATTTCGACCACAGGATAAAGCGCACCGATGTTTGAGCCCCAGAGAAAGGCGATTCCAACCGAGCAGAGGGTCGCCAAGACCAATGCAGGCGCGTGGTGTAGCGAATCTCGGATCGCGTTCCAAAACGGTTTCATGAAGATCTATGGGTCGTCAGACAAGGAAATGTTTTCGGGTCTCGGGCCCGGCCAGAGCATGTGACCGGGCAGCTTAGCTTGCAGGGTGTCAAAATAGGGGATTTGCTGTCAAGACCAACGTGGAACTACAAAGCAGCTACAATGCTGGCATTGACGATTAGGGATAGAAAGATTGGGTACAGCAAGATTTGTTAGAGCGGGATCGAAGTCCAGAGCATGAACAGGATTAGGGATTGGATATCGCGGTACTCGATGGTCTTGGTCCTATTGGGTTTGTGTGCTTTTTTTTCGGCGATGACGGTCCGAGAGCAGCAGCCAACGCCCCAGGAGGCCGTCGAGGAGGTCTGGGGGGGGCGGCGAGCAAGTGCCCAGTGGGGTACGGTGGTCGTCGCGAGCGAGAGTCCCGAGGATTTGGAATTTGGGGAGGCTTTTGCGGCGGCATGGAAGCTTGCGGGGGTCGAAGCGCCCGAGGATCGCGTCTGGATTGGGACACCGCAGGAGATTCGTCGCAAGATCCAGTCTCAGGGGACGAGTCCGTTGGAGTTGATCTTGGCGCCTGGAGCAAGGAGTTGGGTGTTGTTTGAGGACATCCAGGAGAAGTTTCCCGATCAGCGGCTCACACTCAGGGTGGTCAGTGGTTCGCGTTGGCCGAATTTTCTTAAGCGTCAGAATTTGATCAACGTGGTCAATCGGATCGTGGAGATTGGGATATTGGGAGTGGGAATGACGTTGGTCATTTTGACTGGGGGGATAGATCTTTCGGTAGGCAGTTTGATTGCGTTGTCTTCGGTGATCACAACGACGTTGATTCGCGATTGCATGGGTGGGACCGAAGCGACGGTGGGTGGATGGATCGTGGCGGGAGTCTTGGGAGTCGGTTTGTGTGGGTTGTTCGGTTGGATCAATGGCGGGCTGATCGTCGGCTTTCGGATCCCACCGTTTATCGCGACGCTTGGGATGATGATGATCGCCAGTGGATTGGCGTTTATGATTTCGCAGGGTCAATCGATCGACAGGGTTCCTTCTTCGTTTGTTTGGCTCGGCAGGGGTCGATGGTTGGGAATTCCGCTGGCGGTATGGTTGATGTTGGGTATTTTTGCGATTGGGCATGGGGTGATGGTTTTGACGACGTATGGACGATCGGTGTATGCGATTGGGGGCAATGAAGTCGCGGCGCGGTTGTGTGGTGTTCGGGTCGGATGGATCACGGCGAGCGTTTATGGGGTATCGGGGCTGTTGGCGGGATTGGGAGGGTTGGTCATGGCCAGTCGGTTGGGGACAGGCGACGCAAAGTACGGAGCGATGATCGAGTTGAGTGTGATCGCGGCCGTGGTGGTAGGAGGGACGTCCTTGCGTGGGGGCTATGGCACGATGTTCGGCACTTTGGTCGGCGCGTTGATCATTGCGGTCATTGAGAATGGGATGAACTTAATGCAGCTTGATAGCTATGCGCAGAAGGTGGTTTTTGGTGGGATCATCTTGCTTGCGGTTTTGATCGATCGACTCAGGCATAAGGGATAAAGGTCACAACGGGTCCATGAATCTCCATTCGAATACCAATCCATTTGAGCCCTCGGAGAGCACGATCGCTCCGGAGATGAGGTCGCGTCGCGTGATTCACAGTCCGTTGGTTCTATCGATCCAGTGGACGGTGGTGGTTTTGGTGAATCTGATCGTCCCTTACCTGATCGCCGGGGGGATTACCGGGCCGATGGGGGGGTGGGGGATTTTCCTGGGGGTTGTGTTGGTACTGCTCTTTGGGATTTGGGCCAGCCGTGCGCTTCCCATGGGGGTTCTCTTAACAGTTCGAGGGGGAGTCTTGGTCGCCCTGTCCCAGTTCTTTCCTGTGATCCATCTGATGGCTGGGTTGCTCTCGATCGATTTTTATCGCAGAACGGGAATGATCCCGGCCGAGCAACTTGATCGGGGCAATGTGGGATTTCTGAGCGCTTTGCTTTTGACCGTTAGTACCGGGGGTATACTCCTTATGATCAGTTGCGGCTTAGGGGTCATCCTCAAGTGGATCACGCCGAGTCGATGGTGGAAAACCAGGGAGCCGGTGGTTTCCTAGCATAGGATCTTTGTCGAGAGTGATGTGGTTTTAGGATTTTAGGACATTGTTTCAGGACATTCATCGGAGTAGCGAATCGGCAGATGGGATACAAGTACGGGGTGATAGGATCGGGTGCGTTGGGTGGATTTTATGGTGGACTTATGGCCCGCGCGGGTCATGAGGTTCACTTCCTTTTTCATTCGGACATCGAGCATGTTCGCAAGCACGGCCTGCGCGTTGACAGCAAGTTAGGAGACTTTCATTTACCCCAGGTCCATGCCTATGGGAGTCCCTTGCAGATGCCCAAGTGCGATGTGGTGTTGATCGGATTGAAAAGTACGCAGAACCACCTGCTCGAATCGCTAGTTACTCCCCTTTTGCATTCGGATTCGATCGTGCTCGTCCTGCAGAACGGCTTGAATGTCGAGCAGGCGGCAAGGTCTTTCTTGGGTTCAACGCAGGTCGCCGGAGGATGTTGTTTCTTGTGTTCGAACAAGGTGGGACCGGGGCATATCCGCCATTTGGATTATGGACGGATTGTGTTTGGGGCTTATCGCGGCATCGACGGCAAGGATACCGGTCCGGAGGCGCATCGGCTCGAGCAAATTCGATCCGACATGGTCGCATCGGGAATCGAGGCGCACTTGACCGACGATTTGCCGATGACGAAATGGAAGAAGCTCATGTGGAACATTCCATTCAATGGATTATCGGTTTTGCTCGATGCGAGTACCGATGCGATCATGGCCGATTCGGATTCGAGGAGCTTGGCCGCTAGGATCAGCGAGGAGGTTCGTCAGATTGGGTGTGCGGCGGGTTGCTTGATCGAGCCGAGTTATGTCGATTGGGTGATCGACCACACCGACGAGATGGTTCCTTACGATAGTTCCATGCGATTAGATTTTTTGCATGGTCGTCCTATCGAGGTCGAGGCCATTTATGGCAATGCGTTGCAGGAGGCCGAGCGGTGTGGGTTTTCCGCACCGATCGTTACGACGATGTATCAGCAGTTGAGGTTCATGGCCTCGCACCGCAAGGCATGCGATAGGATGGTAATTCCATAGAAAAAGTCAGGGGAGAACGGGAGAGGCTCATGGTCAAAAAGATGTTTGGAAGATGGAACTCGGTCTTGGTTGCCGCGAGTTGCCTGGTGGATTCTGGGATGGCTCAGGAAAAGCCGGTCGAGACGGCAGCGTTGGTCGAGTCGGCTTGGAAGTTGCCCGAGGGGGTTACTTATGAGCGCTCGGTGCGAAACGAGCCGCGACCGCTTCAGATTCATTCTTTGGTGATCGACATGCAGCGAGCCGAGGTATCGTTTGAGGTCGTGCCTGGTGAGGATCCCGATGGGGATGGGCCAGCGGAGGTCGCTTTAGCCAGACCGGAGGATTTGGCCAAGAAGGCCGGAGCTATCGCAGCGATCAACACAGCAGCATGGGCGATGCTCGTGGACCCAGAGACCGGCAAGCCTGGCAAGTACAAGGTCGGTGGGGCAGCCGACATCAGCGGTTGGGTCTCCCAGGGCCAACGGATGATCAGTCCACCCCAAGGGGGCTATTGGTCCGTCTGGATGGACGGTTCGAATCGGATTTCGATGGGGACGATTTCATCGGAAAAGGAGTTGCGATCCAAGGGGATTGAGGCCAAGTGGGCCGTATCGGGGTTCCGAGGAATACTCAAGGATTCCAAGGTGCTCGTCGATCCTCAAGAAGTGCGTCATCCTCGAACCGCAGTGGGTCTCTCCGCCGATGGGCAGAAGTTCGTATGGTTGGTGGTCGATGGGAGGCAAAAAGGGTACAGTGAGGGGGTCAGCGAAGAGGAGTTGGCCAGGTTGCTGTTGGAAAGTGGCTGCGCCCATGGGATCAATCTCGATGGTGGAGGTTCATCCTCGATGTGGATTCGAAACGAGCGGTCGGAGATTGCACTTGCCAATCGTCCGAGCGATCCGACGGGTGTTCGACCGGTTCCTGTGATCCTCGGTATGGTGATGAAACGGTCGGAAGATCCTGGAAAAGAGTGATTCGGCAATGAGTGGAAAAATTTTGCGGGTTTTGGTCACCGGTGGAGCGGGGTTCCTCGGTTCGCATCTATGCGAGCGGTTGGTGGATCAGGGGCACGATGTGCTGTGTTTGGATAACTTTTTTACCTCTCAAAAGAGCAATGTATTCGCGCTGCTCAAGAAGCCGAACTTCGAGTTGATTCGACATGACATCACCCTGCCGATTTTCTTAGAAGTCGATCAGATCTACAACTTAGCGTGCCCGGCGGCACCTGGACATTACCAATACAATCCGATCAAGACGGTCAAAACTTCGGTGCTAGGGGCGACCAATGTACTGGGGATGGCCAAACGTTGTGGGGCCCGCGTTTTGCAGGCCAGCACCAGTGAGGTCTACGGAGATCCGCAGGTGCATCCTCAACCGGAAAGCTATTGGGGGAATGTCAATCCGATTGGGATCCGGTCCTGCTACGACGAAGGGAAACGGGTCGCAGAGACGCTTTTTATGGATTACTCACGGATGAATAAGGTGGAGGTGCGGATCGTCCGCATTTTCAACACCTATGGTCCGAGGATGCATCCCTTCGATGGTCGCGTCGTATCGAACTTCATTCGACAGGCGATAAGGAACGAGCCGATTACCCTATTTGGGAGCGGGGAGCAGACGCGTTCCTTCTGTTACCGGGACGATTTGGTCGACGCGATGATTCGCATGATGAATACCGAGGGATTTACCGGACCGGTCAACATCGGAAATCCCGACGAATACACCATTGGCGAATTGGCCGAGTTGATTCGCGAATTGACTCAAAGCCAGGTGGAACTTCGTTACCTGCCATTACCTCCCGATGACCCCACGCGACGCCAACCGGACATCACGCTTGCTCGATCGAAACTCGGCTGGAACCCCACGACACCTTTGCGAGAGGGTTTGACCAAAACGATCGAGTGGTTCCGATCGATCGACATCGATTCTTACAATCCTCCAACTCCGAATTTCAATTAATCCACGCATGGAAAAAGCAGCTTCTACCAGCTATTCGATGCCCTTGGTGCGTTCGGAGACTTGGACGATCAAAGACCGTGTCTTGGAGTTTCGAAAGACTCCTTTGATCATGGGGATTTTGAACGTCACGCCGGATAGTTTTTCCGATGGAGGGAGTTTTTATACGGTCCAATCCGCGGTCGATCGAGCCAGGAGGCTCGAAGATGATGGGGCGGATCTATTGGACATCGGGGGTGAGAGCACACGTCCCTATAGCCAGCCAGTCGATGAATCCGAGGAGCTCGAGCGGATCGCGCCGGTGCTCGAGCGACTTGTGGGCAAGCTCTCGATTCCGATCTCGATCGACACGACCAAGTCCTCGGTTGCGAGGGCTGCGATCGCATTGGGGGCATCGATCATCAACGATGTATCAGGGCTCGAGGCCGACGCTCAGATGGTCTCGGTAGCCGTCGAGAGTTTAGCGGGAGTCTGTGCGATGCATCGCCAGGGGACCCCTCAGACGATGCAAGACGATCCTCGCTATGAGAATTGCGCCGTCGACATCCTTCGTTATCTCATGGATAGGGATTTGCAGTTGCGGCAAGCGGGAATAGCAGCCGAGCGAATCTGTTTGGATCCGGGGATTGGTTTTGGCAAGTTGCATGAGCACAACCTTGAGTTGGTCCGAGCGGTAGGATTATTCCATCAATTGGGTAGACCCCTTTTGGTGGGTCATTCCCGCAAGGGTTTCATCGGCAAGTTGCTCGGCAGCAAGGATCTGGGACGAGACTACGGAACCTTGGGGGTCTCATTCGCGATGCATCTCCAGGGGGTACAGATCCTTCGAGTGCACGATGTGGCGGGCCATGCGCAGGCCTTCCGTTTGTTGGCAGCTTGCTAGAATTCCCCGGCTCGGACGCTGAGCAACGCTAGCAAACCCTTTTGATTTTTTCTTGGGTTTTCTTCAGTTCCTATCGAATTGGACTGGAGAAACAGCGCGCGGGTTTTCTAGACTCGGCCGCGACGATCGGACCCCATGCAGGAAGCCTGTGGATCGATCGCAAACTCTTCGAAAGACAGCGAAGCATGGATGCGAAGCGATACGGCTGGGGCTTGGGCCTGGCTTTTTTGATTTTGGTCGGAGCCGTCGAGGCACCAGCGTTAGGCCAGCAATACGCGCCGCGGATGGCAGCGGCGGCCCCGGGCAATTTGGCTGGTGCGTCTGCGTCGAATACGGGTGGCCTGGGGCAGCGATTTCTGGTCGAGACGCAGCATTTCCGGGTCATGAGCCAGGATCCTGAGTTTGCCAAGCAAGTTGCGACGATGGCCGAGGCCTACCGCAATCACTTAGCGATGCATTGGTTAGGACGCGAGCTGCCCGAGTGGCACGAGAAGGTCCCATTGATGGTCAATACCAGCCCGAATTTACCAGCGAGTGGAGAGACAAAGTACACGCTTGTCGGGGGGACCATCCGATCGATCCAGATGGTCGTCAGCGGCACCAAGGAGCGGATACTCGACAGCGTGTTGCCGCATGAAATGACGCACACCGTCTTGGCAACGCATTTCTCTGCCAGTGGCAAGCCTGTTCCTAGGTGGGCCGACGAGGGAGCTTGTACGACCGTCGAGCATTTGAGCGAGCGGAGCAAGCATGATGTGATGCTGGTCAAGTTCCTGACCGAGAATCGGGGAATACCATTCTCTCAATTGTTTGCGATGCGAGAATATCCACCCGACATGATGCCGTTGTATGCCCAGGGTTACAGTCTATCTGCATTTTTGATCGCCCAGGCAGGTCCTCGCCGGTTCGTTGAGTTTCTCGAGCGTGGCATGCAATCGGAGAATTGGGTTCAAGCCGTCGGAGACGTTTATGGGTATCCCAAGTTGGGGAGTCTGCAAACGGCTTGGAATGCTTGGGTCTACGATGGAGGTGGAGAGGTAAGTGCTTACACTGCGTTGGCGTTGGGTTATGGGACGAACGTCCCGAAGCCCAATATTGCGTCGGTTCCGAATTCCAATTCACCGTTGGTTCCGTTTCCTTTGACCGGAAATCCACCGGTATCGATTCGTGCTAGTCAGCCTGGTCCTCAACAGACCGTCGGTGGCACGATTCTGCGTTGAAAATCCTTGCTTTTGCGAAGCGGGTTAAGATACGCAAGCTAGGTAAAGCGTTCCGAAAGTTCCTATTTTACCATTTCGAGTAAATTTGCTTTCTAGCTAAAACTTGAGCTTGCGAATTCCGAGTCAAGAATAGTATTCCCAGCATCGTGTTGGGTATCCCTTTGGAGCGATAAAGGAGTGTCGCGTTGAAATCTCTAAATCCCCTCAGAACGTTTCGGCTCTTGACCGTGGCTTGTGCGGCAACCTGGCCGAGTGTTGCAGCAACAGTTGCTATCTCGACCACGTCTGAGCGAGTCAGCGCACAGCAAGGGCTTTTGCCACCGTTGCCGCCGAGCACGCTACCACCGAGTACTCTTCCGGCATTGGGTGTTCCACCCGCTGCGGGAAATTCGGTGCAAGCAATACCGCCGGCAAGTACCGCTCCAAATCCCAAAGAGCAATGTCTTGCGTTAGCATCGCAAGCGAAATTAGCTCTCCAGAAAGGGGAATTGGTCAACGCGAAGCGATTCATCGATCAGGCCTTGGCCTTGAAGATCGCCGATGCGGAATTCGCATCCAGCATGATTAAGCCACGCGAAGTCTCGATGGATATCGAGCGAGCGATGCGGCTTCGGGGCATGGACCCCAAGGCGGCTTTGGCATTACCGGCACAGGCCCCTGGCAGTCCTTTGATGAATCCCTCGGCTGGTCGCGTCACGACCGCCGGTGGCTTATCGGACCGTCAGAACGGCGTCCAATCGGGTCTTTATCAGCCCGGTTCGGATGCTTCGAAGATTGCCCAGGCCGGCAGTCAAGAAGGCGTTTTGGCGACAGATCCGCAGATCTCCGGAGCCCAGTGGTACGAGCGAGGGCTTGAAGCCTTGGCTCGCGACGACCGGGACGGAGCCAAGGAGTGCTTCACCAACGCTTGGAAGAAAAAAGACGAGCTCGATCCCAATTCCCGGGTGCAACTCAAGGACAAGCTGGCTTACTTGCAGACACGATCGGAGCCTGAGGCCGTCTCGGCCATTGCGACTCAGGATCGCGAAGCGATTCAGCGCAAGCAGCGTCTCTTCGCCGAGGTCTCCGGCGAGATCGCCGAGGCGGAGCGAATGGTCAACGAGAAGCCTTACGAGTCGATGGATCGACTCAAAAATCTCCGAACCCGCGTCTCGCAATCGGAGGTCGATGGGGCCTACCGAAAGCAGATGCTCTCGATGGTCGATCGCGTGATCACCAACGTCGAATCGTGGATGGAGACCAACCGTTCTTCGATCGAGTTAGAGCAGCGCAACAAGCAGATCGAAGACCGCAACGCACTCGATGGATCGACGCAGGCCAAAGAAGATGCTCAGATCCAGACGCTGGTCGATCAGTACAATGAACTGATGGACGACCAACGCTTTGCAGAAGCCGAGGTCATCGGTCGCAAGGTTGAGGAGATCAAACCGAACTCAGAGATCGCAGCGATGATGCGTGGACGTTCGGTGATCGAACGCCGCGTGGCAGAGCAAAAAGAAATTCAGGCGATGAAGGAAGAGGCGTTGGTCAACAGCTTCACCGATGCGGAACGCGCTTCGGCGACTTATCTGCTCGGAGCGTCAGATCCTCGAGTTGCTCGAAGAGCCATTCTCCGCTTCGTTCGAAGAGCGGCCACTAGCCGACGCGATCAAGACGATTTCGGAGATGACCGGCTTGATCATCTTGATTGATGAACCCTCGATCGCCGAGGAAGGACTTCGCTCCGATCAACCGATCACGCTGGACCTTCGCGGAAACCGCATCAAGCTCAAGAACGTCCTGAAGAACATGCTTGAGCCATTGAATCTGACCTATGTCGTCAAGAACGAGGTCGTCAAGATTCAAAGCCGACGGTTCATGCAACAGGAAATGTACAGCAAAACCTATTCGGTTCGGGACCTTGTGATTCCCATCGCTAACTTCATCTCCGACAACAACTCCGGTCTAGGGGGTGCATTGCAGGCAGCCTATCAAGCTCAAGACAGCTTTGTGGCCGTCAACGTTCAAGAGCAAGACGCGATGGGTCTGCGAAACAGCAAACTCGCCACGATTGAGCCCAATGCAAACGTATTGGCTCAGTTCGCTGGGGTCTCTCCTGGTGCGGCGGGCAACGTCGGTCTATCGAGGTTCGGCTCGGAACCGATGAATGCCAACGGGACTGCAGGTGTACTCGGTGGAGGTTCGATGGCCAACTTCTCGGAGTTGATGGCACTGATCGAGTCGACCATCTCGCCCGATGTTTGGCTCAATGCTGGCGGTACAGCGACGATGAGTCCATTCAGCCAAAACCTGAGTTTGATTGTCAACGCCCCGCAGGAAACCCACGAGCAGATCGCAGATTTGCTCAAGAGCCTGAGAGCCTTGCAAAACTTGCAGGTCACGATCGAAGTGCGGTTTATCAAGCTGTCGGATAGCTTCTTCGAGAAGATGGGGGTGAACTTCCAAGTACAGCTCGACGACAACACCCGAAACCGAATCCCACGTGAGGACTCCGGGCCATCGATCGCCATCGGTGTGGAGACCGATGCGACCAGTCCGAACCCCAACTCGCTGGTTCCAACGGCGGACTTGGACATACGATTGAGCCAAGGTAGCTTTGGGACGACCATTCCGAGCTTCGGTGGATTCGATCCAGGTGCCGGTAGCACGATCGGTGTGGCGATCTTGAGCGATATCGAAATGTTCCTGTTCCTCCAAGCGGCACAAGGAAACAAACGATCGAACGTTCTCCAAGCTCCCAAGGTGACGATGTTCGACGGCCAATTCGGCACGATCAACGACACCACATCGCGACCCTTCGTCTTGGGTTATGCCCCAATCGTCGGTGACTTCGCAGTCGGTCAGCGACCGATCATCGTGGTCCTGAACGAAGGAACCCAGATGAACGTTCAGCCTGTAGTATCTCCGGACAAACGATTCGTTCGCTTGACCATGATGCCGCAGTTTACTCGACTCGGAGCGACCGATCGTCAGTTTACTTTCCAAGGCAAGAAGAGCACCAGGACTGGAACGAGCATCTTGAATCCATCCAATGGGCTACCCACCGCTGGTCGGAACAACGAAGAGGAAATTGTTGAAGGCATCACTGTTCAGCAGCCGTCCTTCTCGCAGACGAGCGTCAGCACGACGGTGACGGTTCCAGACGGTGGCACCATTCTCATGGGTGGTATCAAACGCCTCTCGGAAGAACGGATCGAAAAGGGAACTCCAATCCTCTCGAAGATCCCTTACATCAACCGTCTCTTTAAGAACAACGCGATCGGTCGGGATACCGAAACCTTGATGTTCACCGTGACTCCTCGGATCATCATTCCTGAGGAAGAAGAAGAGCAGCTAGGCATTGCGACCCGTCGCCCGTAATTCCGGGAGCCGGTCGAAACGATCTGTAAAACCTGCGAAAAGTTTGGGCCCCGCTCAAACTTTTTGCCTTTTTACCCTGGTTGCCTTTTTACCCTGGTTGCCTTTTTACCCTGGGGACTTGATCCTCGAGTCTCGGTCCCCCAGAATGGATCATGCGTTCGTTAAATCATCAGTTGGTTCGTGCAACGCTTCGGACTTCGTTCTGATCGTACTCTGAGTACGAGAAGAATCACGGAGCAAGCATTGGCCCGACGGGCTCGATCGCGCGGTTCATACGGTTTGTTTTTAGGAGAATTCGCCCATGGTACAGGTCCTTCGTCGTTTTGCTGCATTGGCCCTCTTGACGCTTCCTGGTTCTGCGATGGCCCAATCGGCCAACACGGACCGAACCGACCCAGCACAGCTCAGGCTCTGGCAGTCGGCTGCCAACAGCGGTTCGGACCGATCGGAATTCCGCGATGCGAGCGGGCGTTCGACCGGGAGTGCTACCCGATCTGGGGACCGGATTACCTTTCGAGATGCCAGCGGGCGAACGACCGGGACAGCGAGCATCCAGGCAGGCAGAGTGACCTTCCGCGATGCGAGTGGACGAACCGTCGGGACATCGCAATCGTCGGGATCGTCTTCGGCGTCTGCTGCTCGGTCAGGCAACAGTGTGCTACGAGCGTCCAACGGTAGGACGATCGGGCAAGTTCAGCAATCGCAGGATGGTAGATCCCAATTCCGCGACGCAAGCGGCCGTAGCGTGGGAGCGAGCCAAACGAGTTCGGGCCGTACTCAATTCCGAGACTCCAGTGGCAGAACGACCGGCTCGATGTCTTCTTCTGGGTCTTCGAGTAAGAGCTCCACGAATCGCAGCTCGACAAGTAAGAGCTCCACGGGCAAGAGCTCGACAAGCAAAAACTCCACGGGCAAAGCGCCGCGTTAGGCGTGGCTTATCGTCGGTGAAGTTTCTCGGGTGTCCCGGAGATTGCTTGGTTGTCGGGATTCTCCGGGGGCTTCTCGAGCGACAGAAGGGCAAATAGATCGGCCAGCTCCTGAGGGGAAAGTTGCGATTCGATCCCCTCGGGCATCAAGGATTTTTTATCCTGTTGATACGTTTCAATTTCATCGGCGGGGACTTGGACCTCTTTTCCTCCCTGGGTTTTGATGACCGTTCGGCGCTCATCTCGGGAAACCAAAAGGCCAGTCACAACCGTTCCATCCGTGGTGCGCAGGGTCACGGATCGATAGGCATCACCGATGACAAGGCTCGGGTTGAAAACGCTCACGAGCAATTGTTCGAACGAGCCGCGGCCGTTGGCGGTGATGTCCGAACATTTCGATTTGAGGACGGATTGGAGGTTGGACTTGGGGTAGAAGTTTTCGAGAGCATGAGCGATTCGTTCGTTGGATAACCAAAGAGGGTTGAGTCGGTTCGGATTGGCTAGGATCCGATCGGATCGGAGCCTAGCGGTTTAAGGAGGCTTGCTGCGGCTCTGTCCAGAACGAGCGTCGTGTTTGGATGGCGTTTGAGGATTGAGCCGGGAACGAGGTTGGAGACTGGGCCTTCGACACTATCACGAACGGCCGGTGCTTTGCGTTCGTCGGGAACGCTGCAGATGATTTTTCGCGACTGCAAGATCTGGTGGATGGTCATGCTTATCGCGTGGGTCGGAACATCTTCGAGGGAGGCAAACCAACCTTCTCCGACCTGTTGATTGCGACACGCTTGGTCAAGAAGCACCACGTGGTAAGCTTCGGTCGTTTCGAAATCGGCCGGCGGGTCATTGAAGGCCAGGTGGGCGTTCTCGCCGATACCGATCAGAGCGACATCGACAGGAGACTCCAGCAGGCTCCGGGCAGCGTGCTGGCAGACCGTTTCGGGGTTGGCTGTTCCATCGAGGAAATGAAAGGATTTCAGTGGGATTTTATCGACGAAGCGGGATTTCAGGTAGCCGCAGAACGATGCGCGATGATCCGGCGAGATGCCGACATATTCGTCCAGGTGGAACCCTTCGACGCAGGACCAATCGATGCGAGGTTCGGACGTCAGGGCATCGAGGACTTCGAATTGGCTCGATCCGGTCGCGACGATGATTCGAGCTTGGCCACGCTCGGCGATGGCGCTGCGAAGGATCATGGCGGCGAGTTTCGCCGAATAGGCACCCATGCGGGGTCGGTCGGGTTGGATGACGATATCGATGATAATACCTCGTGGCAGGAATGGGTTCTGGAGACTCAATCGGTCTGTTTTTCCAATGAAAACTATTGTAGCACAGCCGGAGGTTGGTTTTTTGCCTACCCGATTTTTGATGGATCGTTTAGCATGTTCGCTTTGGAACAACAGCAACGACAACTCGGTATTTTTAGGACGGGGTGCATGAGCGGTACTCGATCGCAGCGCGTGGCCTTTTTGGGAATGGGATTGATGGGGACCCGCATGTCCTGCAATCTGATCAAGGCCGGGTATAGTGTCCATGTTTACAACCGGACCAAGGCGAAAACGCTCGATGCGGTCAAGGCTGGGGCCGTCGCATTTGACACTCCAGACCAAGCGACTCAAGGGGTCGAGGTGGTCATCAGTTGCCTGACCGATGGTCCGGATGTCGAGCAAGTCTTCTTTGGGGAAAGGGGAGCGGTCGAAGGTGCAGCCCCAGGCACCTTGTTCATCGACATGAGCACCATCGCACCGAGCGCCTCGTTGCGTTTAGGCGATCGCCTCCGCTCGGCTGGATTTCGTTACCTCGAAGCCCCAGTTACCGGTGGGACCCTCGGAGCTCAGAATGGAACATTGAGCATTCTGGTAGGGGGATGCGAGTCCGATTTCAACGCGGCTCGTGGGGTCTTTGAAGCGATGGGCAAGACCATCACCCATTGCGGACCTTTGGGAGCTGGACAGGGAGTCAAGCTCTGCAACCAGATTATGGGGGCAATGAATCTGCTCGGGGTGTGCGAAGCGATGTCGCTGGCCCGTGGACTCCAAATCGATCCGAAGATTCTCGTGGAGGCGTTGGGGGCAGGAGCCGCAGCGAGTTGGGCATTGCAGAATTTAGGTCCAAAAATCTGTGCGGGGGATTGGAGTCCAGGGTTTATGGTCGACACCCAGCAAAAGGACATGCGATTGGTCGCGCAGTCCGCCGAAAACGCCAATGTATCGCTCCCTGGATCCGCACTGGTAACGCAACTTTGGCGCAGCGCCCAGGTCTACGGCCACGGATCCGAGGGGATCCATGCGCTTGCCAAAGTACTCGAACGACTCTCCAACCACACACGCTAGCCTTAGCAGACGAAGATCTCTCCATGAGCGACTCCAGTGAACCCTCCAGGTCCGAACCGAATTTCCAAGGCCTTCGCGTCAGCGCCCTGGAGAGTCGACGCCGCGATGAGTTTTCCAGGCTCATCGAGCGTTTTGGTGGAACGCCCACCGTCAGCCCTTCGATGCGAGAACTGCCGATCGACAAGAACAAAGAGGCCGTCGACTTTGCATATCGAATCATTACCGGCGAAATCGGGTTGGTGATTTTCCTCACGGGGGTTGGTTTCAAGCATTTCCTCTCGACGGTTGAAAAGCATGTCGATCGGCAGCGGCTTTTGGATTCCCTTTCGGACATCATCACCATCGCGCGAGGACCTAAGCCTGTAGCGGCGATGCGAGAGGTGGGACTTCAGCCTAGCTATCGCGCACCTGAGCCGAATACCTGGCGAGAAGTCCTCCAATTGATCGACCAGAACATCCCTGTTTCGAACGTGACCATCGGACTTCAGGAATACGGTGTGACGAATCACTCCCTGGTTGCCGGTCTCGAAGCGCGAGGGGCCAACGTCCTGAGCGTGAAGGTCTACCAATGGGATTTTCCCGAGGATACCGAGCCGCTTGAAAAGAATATCGAATCGATCTGCCAGGGCAAACAGGATGTCCTGATGTTCACCAGCGCCCACCAGGCAGTTAATTTGCTCCGCATGGCGGAGAAACTCGGATGCGAGTCGGAACTTCGAACCGCGATAGACCGTCTGGTCGTCGCATCGATCGGGCCGACAACCTCGGAAATGCTCCAGCACTTGAACCTGCCCGTGGACCTCGAGGCGAGCCCGAACAAGATGGGGCAGCTCGTTCAACAAACGTCCGAGAAATGCCATCGAATTCTCAAGGCCAAGCGGTTTACTGCGGCGGTCCTGCCATCGAGTGTAAGCGGCACGGCCAAGGAGAAACTCGGACGGCTCGGGGAGAGTCTCTCGCAAAGCCCGTTCCTCAAAGCTTGCTACCGACAAGCATCCGACGTCACGCCGATTTGGTTGATGCGTCAAGCGGGTCGATACATGGCCGAGTACCGTGCGGTGCGAGAAAAAGTCTCCTTTTTAGAACTGTGCAAGAACCCCAGTCTATGCGCCGAGGTCATGGTCACGGCCGTCGAAAAACTCGGCGTCGATGCGGCGATCATTTTCTCCGATCTATTGCCGATCCTCGAACCGATGGGTTTCGATCTGGAGTTTACACACGGAGATGGACCGGTGATCCATAACCCGATACGCCAAGCGAAAGATATCGACCGAGTCGCGAGGCTCGAGTCGATGGATGCCTTAAGCTTCGTCACGCAGACGGTCGAACAGACCCGCAGGGCACTGCCCGAGCGGATTCCGGTGATCGGCTTCTCAGGCTCCCCCTTTACCCTCGCGAGCTACATGATCGAAGGGGGATCGTCTCGGAACTTCCTTCATACCAAGTCGTTGATGGCCAACGATCCGAGCGCTTGGAATATTCTGATGGACAAGCTCGTTCATTCGATATCGCTCTACTTGAACTCGCAGATTGTCGCAGGAGCGCAGGTCGTTCAGCTTTTCGATTCCTGGGCGGGTTGCCTCTCTCCCAACGACTATCGCACGTTCATCCTCCCGCACATGCAGCGGCTACTCGAGTCGATCATACCGAACGTGCCGGTGATCAATTTCGCGACCGGAAACCCGATGCTCATTTCCTGCCTGCGAGGGGATTCTCGGACCGTCGTAGGGATCGATTGGCGAGTATCGCTCGATGTCGGTTGGGACATGGCAGGTCCAGATCGCGCGGTTCAGGGGAACCTCGACCCGACCATACTATTCGCAGGAATCGATACGATACGTGCGCATGCCAAGAGCGTGTTGGATTTGGCTGCAGGGCGAGCGGGCCACATCTTCAACCTCGGGCATGGGATCCTTCCGGGTACCCCGGTCGACCACGTGATCGCATTGGTCGATATGGTTCACGAAATGACCGATCGACGAAATCAGTGACTCAAGCCACGGTAGGCTCGAAGCCTTAGCGAATTCCCGACGACCAGCAAACTCGAGAGCCCCATGGCCAGGGCAGCGAGCATTGGGGAGAAGGTCCAGTTGGTCCACGGCGAGAGCCAACCGGCCGCAAGTGGCAGTAGGATCAGGTTGTAGCCGAATGCCCAGAAGAGATTTTGGTGGATGTTGCGCATGACGCTGCGAGCCAGTCCGATCGCCAGCGGTACTTGTGGGATAAAGCCCGACGCAAGAACCACATCGGCCGTGGAGATAGCGATTTGCGACCCGTTGCCCATGGCGATTCCGACGTCGGCGCTGGCCAAGGCAGGCGCGTCGTTGATGCCATCTCCAACGAAAGCCACCGTCTCACCGCCATCGCGATAGAGTTGGATTTTCTCCCCTTTTTCCTCGGGAGTTTGCTCCGCGTGCCATCGCTCGACATGAAGCGTCTGAGCGACGGTACGAACGGCGGTGGATTGATCCCCCGAGAGGATTGTGGTGCGAAGTCCAAGCTTACTGAGCGCTGCGATCGTCGACTCGCTTTGCGGTTTGAGTGGGTCATGAACACCTAATGCACCGAGAATCTCCTTGCCTTGGGCCAACCAACTGACACTCAAAGCTTGTACGGACAATTCGCGGTGGAGTTGGTCCGACTCTAGGTTGGTCAAACCCTGTTGCTCCATCCAGGAGTAGGAGCCAAGAGCAAGTTCCCGCCGGTCGCTGAGCTTGACGCGTACACCTTTACCCGGGACGGCTTGGCTTTCGATGGCAAATCCTTTCGGTCGAAGCTCCAGCGTCGCCTCACGAATTGCGATGGAGATCGGATGATTCGATGATTGAGCAGCCATACGAGCAAGTCCGAGAATTTCAGATTCGCTATGAATAGGGGTCGATGTGGCAATTGGCCAAACTCCTTTCAGGAGCGGAGCGCCAAGAGTCAGCGTACCGGTTTTGTCGAAGATGACCGAGTCGACACGAGCGAGCTTTTGAATCGCTTCATGAGATCGAAATAGAATTCCAAGCTCGGCGGCCCGGCCGCTTCCGACCATCATGCTCATCGGCGAAGCGAGTCCCAGCGCGCAAGGGCAAGCGACAACGAGCACCGCGACGGCATGGACGAGAGCCTTTTCGAATGCCGATTCGGAGCTCAGCAACCACCATCCGAGGGCTGTCGCGATGGCCATGAGCAACACGGCAGGAGCGAAGATTCGAATGATGCGATCTAGGGTCGTCTGGATTGGGGGTTTGTGGGCTTGGGCGTCGATGACCATGGCCATCATGCGCGAAAGAAACGTGTCTTTGCCGATAGCCGTAACGCGGATCGTCAGTTGTCCGTTGCCGTTGATGGTACCGCCGATGACCCGATCGCCGATCGTTTTTTCCTTGGGGATCGGTTCGCCGGTGACCATTCCTTCTTGGACAAAACTGCTTCCCGTTTCAATCACTCCATCGAGCGGGATGGCTTGTCCCTCGTAGACTGCGAGTCGATCGCCGAGGGAGATCTCTGAGATAGCGACACGCTGCGTTTGCTGGTCCACGATGCGTTGGGCGTCTTGAGGTTGCAGTTTAGCCAATCCGTAGAGAGACTCTCTGGTCGATTGCTTGGAACGGGCTTCCAGATATTTACCTAGAAGTACCAAGCAGATCACGACGGCAGAGGATTCGAAATAGACATGCTGTTGGTGGCGGCCGAGCCAATTGGGGAAAAAGGTGATCAAGGAGCTGACCCCATAGGCCGCAGTCGTTCCCATGACGACCAGGGCGTTCATATCGGGCGAAAGGTCTTTGATGCTATGGTACGCGTTTCGATAGAACCTCCGTCCGGGCCAGAACTGAACGACGCTGGCCAATGCCCAGAGCACCCAGTTCCATTGCGGCATGCTCATCGATCGCATCATCAAGTCCATGAGTCTGCTCGATAGCATCGGGAGCATGGAAAGGAGAAAAACTGGAGTGGCAAAGAGGAGGGATATCCAGAAGTCGCGGCCTAAGGAAATCGATTCGGGATCGGTGGGTGAAGCGTCGGGGGGCGTTATCGGTGACAAGCGTGTGGCAGTGTAACCGGAGTTTTCGATCGACGCTTGGATTTTATCGATGGTCGCAGCGGTTGATTCCGGCGATTTCGGATTGAATCGAACCGTAGCCCGTTCGGTGCCTAGATTGACCGACGCTTGGAGAACTTCAGGGATTTTGACGATGGCCCGCTCCACTCGGCCGACGCAGGCAGCGCAGGTCATCCCTCGAACCTGGAATTCGACGGTTCTTGGTTGGGGTTCGACCATCTCGTGGGGTTCCAATGGTAAAGGGCTTGAGCTTGCGTGGCACGGTTGTGTCTATTAGCTTAGCGAAGCACTCCTAGGGTGTCGGGCTCAAAACCGTAGTTTAATCTTGAACTGAAATTGAAGGGGATCCCATGCGACGTCTGATTTGGAAACGAATCTTTGCGACATTCTTCGGCGGTTGTGCTTTGTTGGGTTCTGCGCACGGCCAGGGTATCGAGGAGGTGCAAAAGAGAGTGTCGGAATCGACGCTCCGAGCCCACATTCGGTTCCTCTCGGATGACCTCTTGGAGGGCCGGGGTCCTGCGACTCAAGGGGATGCATTGACACAGTTGTATTTGGAGACACAGTTTCAATCCCTTGGACTGGAGATCGCCCCGGCGGTGGGTTCGTACCGTCAGGTTTTTCCGATGTTGGGATTGACCAGCGAACCGGAAAAACGGTGGCAATTTAAGTCTGCCAAAGGAGATTCGATTGGCTTGGATTACTTCAAGGATTTCATCGCCGTCGCGGGCAAGCCTGAGGCAAGCATATCGATCGAGGATGCCGAGTTGGTGTTTGTCGGATTTGGGATTCAGGCTCCAGAGTTCCAATGGGACGACTTCAAAGGGGTCGACCTGAAGGGGAAGATACTTGTGATGATGAACAATGATCCAGAGGAGGATCCTGATTTATTTGCTGGCTCCAAGCGACTTTACTATGGACGTTGGGATTACAAGTACGAGAGTGCGGCTCGGCAAGGTGCAGCCGGTGCGATCATCATCCACACCGATTCTTCGGCGGGTTATCCCTTTAGCGTCATTCAAACGTCATGGACCGGTGAGGAGTTTGAGCTCAGGGATTCCTCAGGTCCGAGGATGGACATGAAGGGTTGGATGACCGAGTCGGCGACGCGTGAGCTGATGCGTTCAGGTGGGTTGGATTTGGACCAGTTGCGCATGCAAGCCCAGGACAGAGGGTTCAAGCCCGTCCCGTTGGGGTTGCGGCTCTCGACGAGCATCGGATGCGTTGCGCGCGAACGAGTGACGGCCAATGTGCTCGGTGTTCTCCCTGGAAGCGATCCGAAGCTATCGGACCAGTACGTCGTCTTCATGGCCCACCATGACCACATCGGAATGTCGGCAGAGCGTGATGCCAATGGGGACAACATCTACAATGGAGCGATCGACAACGCTTCGGGATCAGCGGCTTTGCTGACGATTTTAAGGGCGATCCGTGAGTCGGGCTATCGTCCCAAGCGATCGTTGCTGTTTGCGGCCGTGGGAGCTGAGGAGCAGGGTTTGCTTGGCTCGAAGTATCTTGCTGAGAATCCTCCGATCCCCAATGGCAAGCTATCTGCTTTGATCAACATCGACGGGATCAATTTCCTGGGTCCGACCCGCGATGTGCAGGTGATCGGATTGGGCAAAAGTTCGCTGGATCAATGGGTCCAAAGCGCGGCGACCAAGCAAGGCCGTACGGTGGTCGGTGATTTGGAGCCCAGCAAAGGTTATTACTATCGCTCGGATCAGTTTTCGCTGGCCAAGGTTGGGGTTCCTGCCGTCTACCTGCACGGTGGCCATGCGGTGCGCAATCAGCCTGAGGGTTGGGGAAAAAAGCAGTTGCAGGCATGGACCGATAAGCACTACCATCAGCGTTCGGACCAGTATGACCCTAGCTGGGATTTAAGCGGTGCGATCGAGGACATTCAGTTATTGGCCGAAGTTGGCTTAAATGCGGCCGATGCACAGCAGATGCAATCCTGGACACCTGGGGATGAATTCGAGTTGGCGCGCAAGCAGGCCATTGAGCAAGCGTCCAAGTCCGCAGAGCCGCGTTAGGAGCCTTCCTGCAGGCGTTTCAGTTTACGATCGAGCGTCGATCGCTCGATCCCCAGAATTGTTGCGGCACGATTTTTTTGTCCTTGGGTGTGCTGAAGCGTCTGTGCGATATGTTCGAGCTCGACTTGTTCGAGGGTCCTTTCCCGATAGGGCTCGGCGAGCGGGGCTCCTGCGGGGCGATTCGATTCGATGCCAGGAATTTGGAGATGAGAAAGGGCCAAGTCCTCTGGTTCCGCCACTTCGCCTACGGCAAGAACGTGAGCTCGCTCGACAGAGTTTTTCAGTTCGCGAACGTTTCCTGGCCAATGGTAGGCGAGCATGGCTCGTCGTGATCGTTCCGAAAAGAGAGTCGGACCGTACCCGGAGTTGTTTTTGAACTGCTTCAAAAAAAACTCGGCAAGTGGCAGCACGTCGGAGAGTCGTTCGCGAAGGGGTGGGATGCGCAGTTCGATGACTCGCAAACGGAAGTACAGGTCCGAGCGAAATCGCCCTTCTTGGACGGCTTGTTCGAGGTCTCGATTCGTTGCAGCTACGATACGGACATTGGTCCGTATCGGCTTGTTGCTACCGAGCCTTTCAAAGGGATGGCCCTCGAGGACTCTCAGGAATTTGGATTGGATTTCCATGCTCATCTCCCCGAGTTCATCCAGGAGCATCGTGCCGGTGTCGGCCAATTCGAACTTGCCGATTTTTCGATCGGTCGCACCGGTGAAGGCACCTTTTTCGTGCCCGAAGAGTTCGCTTTCCAGGAGCGTGGGGGAGAGGGCCGCGCAGTTGATCGTGACGAAGGGTCCTGAGGCGCGGGGACTGTTCTCGTGGATGGCACGAGCAACAAGTTCCTTGCCCGTTCCGCTCTCGCCACGGATCAATACGGTCGCTTGGGTGGGGGCCACCCGGCGGACTTGCTCACGCAGCAGGTTCATCCCTTGGGAATCACCGATCCAATCGCCATGCCCTAATTGCTGTTCGAGTTGTTCGAGCCGAGAGCTGGTCGATTGGAGTTTGGATTGGAGCAGGTGCTGTCTTGAAAGATTCGCGATCGATACCGAGAGGACTTCGGCGATGGCTAGAGCGACTTCGAGGGCCTCTGGGCCAAGGTCCTTGCGACCGATCCGCGAGTACATGTGCAGGACTCCGAAAAGCGATCCGTCGACCTGGATCGGCGCGGCGATCAGGGAGGTGGTCGTAAGGACGTGGCTGCCGCTTTGTTCGGGGTTGGCGATGAAGGAGGGGTCGGAGATAACATTTCGGGCCAGGATCGCCGATGGATCACGGACGAGGTTATGGACGAGGGTATCGGAGATCGGGTGGTAGGCCTTTCCGGCGAGTTCTTGCGCGGCCAAGACCGTCAGGATCGGGGCTTCGGAGTCGGAAGATTTGGTCCGATTCTGCTTGGACTCTTTGGCACTGCGATCGAGTTTGATCACCCCTCCGGCTTGGCATCCGGTGATCGCGAGGAGTTTTCGAAGTGCCAATTCGCAGGCTTCGCTGATCGATGACGATTTAGCGAGTTCGAAGGCTAAGGGTAAGACCTCGATCGCCGCTGCGTTTGCGGTAAGCTCATAGGATGCAGTTTGTCCGGGAATTTCCGATCGTCGGGACGATTCGGGTCGGATCGGTGGTTCGATCTGTCCGGGGGGTAGAGGTCGAAGTTCGATCTCATGAGATTCCAGCATCGAGGCTTTGGCGCGTCGTTGGATGATCGATGGTGGCAGATCGGACTGCGTTTGAGAGCCCGGAGAATCATTAGCACCCTCAGAATCGTTAGGCGGGGGTACATAGTCGCTCAGAGAGTGAACAAAAGTCATCCGGCATGATGCGACCGTTATTTGATTTCCTGGGGAAAGGACCTTAGGAGCGTCGATCTTGGAACCGTCGAGGAGGGTTCCGTTTCGGGACCCCAGGTCCCTAAGTATCCAGTTGCCGTCTTTACAAGTGATTTCGGCATGGCGACGGCTGGCGCGTTCGTCGGCTACTGGGATTTCGTTGGAGGAAGCCCTTCCGACGACGAAGGTCTGGTCATTTTCCAAGCGAAAAACATCCGTCCAACGGTTTCCTTGGCGGATAATTAGGTACGCAGGTTGTTTGATTGGTTGCATCGCGCAAAGGCTGAAATAAACTAATAGGGAGCGGTTTGGGTTATCCCCCGTGTCCATCCTAGCACAATTTTTGGTGTTTTAACGGAGTACGATCATGCGTTTTAGATTGTCGGGACTTGTTCAATCGTGGTTACCACGGTCATTAGCCATTGTCATGGCTGCATGCTCCGTTTCGTTCGAGAACGCGACGGCTCAATTTGGAAACGTCTTTGGGAACCAAGGCGTCGGTGGGGTCATGATCGACTCCGATGGGGTACTAAGGAACTCAACGGCCGAGGATCAAAGCAGGAATCTTGAGCAACTCCGTTCGACGATGCAGGGCGCACAGGGGGATCTTGCCAAGGCGACAGATCTTCGATTGATCTCCCTTAAAGGCATCCAGCAGATGGTGCTCGATGCTCAGAAGCAGGGCAAGTCCATCCCTGAGGACGTTTATTGTCTGGGTGGTCTGACCCGTATCGATTATGTATTTGTCTACCCTGAGCGAAACGACATTGTGATCGCTGGACCGGCCGAACCATGGGCTATCGGCCCACAGGGCTCGATCGTCGGAAAAAACACCGGCAGCCCAGTGGTCAACCTCGATGATTTAGCGACAGCATTTCGTTATGTAGACCAAGCTCGCAATGGAGGTGTTTCGGTTTCGATCGATCCGACCGAGCAAGGCTATCGCCAATTCAACCAAGCTCTTCGAAACCTTGGCGGAAACTTCAATCCATCGCAGGCCGCACCGGCATTGGCACGCGCGTTTGGCCCGCAGCAAGTAACCCTATCGGGACTTCCTGCCGACAGCCACATGGCGCGCGTGATCCTCGCGGCCGACTATCGAATGAAACTCTATGGGATGAATTTGGCCAAGCCGCCTGTGGCGGGTTTGCCGAGCTACATGGAGATGATCCAGAATCGATCGAACGCCTCGACTCAGATTCAGTCCCGTTGGTGGATGGCATGTGACTACGATGCGATCACCCACAGCAAAGACCGTTTGGCCTGGAAGATCTCCGGGCAGCGGATCAAAACCATGACCGAGACAGAAGCCTTCGACCAAGTAGGTCAGCGAAAGCAGACAGGCAAAGCCGATCCTGTAGCTAAGAAATGGGCGGATAACTTCACCAAGAAGATTGGCGAATTGGCCGTAAAGGATCCAGTTTTTGGCGAACTACGCAATGCGATGGACCTGTGCCTTGTAGCGGCATTGATCGAATCGCAAAACCTCCAATCTCTGGCTGCATGCGACTTGTCAAGCATCCTTGGAAACCGTGGACAAATCGAAACGATCAAGCTCGATGTTGCAAAATCGCTCGACCCTCAAATCAGCTTCTTGCAGACAGCCCAAGGTCTCTTGGTCTCGGCAAGTGGCGGTGTCATGATCGAGTCCTGGCACTTTGCGACCCAGGTCAAGGAAAATGAGTCGGTTGCTGGGGCGAAGGTCGCCATCACTAAACTGGACAACGATAAGATTTGGTACCAGTAGTTTGGCGATTCAAATGGCCTGAAGGATCTAGCTGAGTTTTCACCAGATACCTATGCCTCGGACTCAAGGCGGTTTGGAGAATGAGGCTTGGGAAAACCAGCGACTTCCTCGCCGTTGGCTGCGGGTGAAACGATTGTTCGTGCCTCGAATCGAATTTAGTCGTGCTTTCAAGCTTTAGCGTTGTTCATCCGGGGCAATCTCCCGAGCGAGTACCTCATCGCTAGAGGAACGGAGAGAAGCTCCGATTGGCCGCGAACGCTTCGCTGTTTCACTAGCTTCGGCTAGCGCGAGTTCGACATCCCGGATCTTCGACGAAAGCTCTTTCGCAACATCAGGATTCGTATCCTTCGAAGCCTCAACCCATTTGCCTAACAGGTTGTTGCGATCTTGCTCCAAACTCTTGGCCAACTCGCTAGCTTGTTCATAGAGCACGGCGTTAGGGACATGGGGCCGAAAATTGTCGAGTCTTCCTTGAACATAGAGACTTTGCTCTTCGAGTCTTCCCTCTTCATCCAAGGCCCGATCCGCGCGAGATAGGCTTTTTCTCCCCAAAGAGTCAATCATGTCCTTACGAGCTTGGTGGGAACTCTCAATCAACCGATCGTTGGCTTCCAAAGCTTGAAGGTACTCGCGGGAGTCTTGACGACAGCCCCCAATGCAACCAAGAGAGACAAGCGATGCGAACAAAAAATGATGTACTAACTTCTTCATGGAATCCAATGATTTCTAATGGCGTTAAGCGCAATCTCTCGTTTCGGTTTTCCGGCAAAACCTGATTCGTAAAAGCTACGCTTCTCGGCGAATTCTACGCAGGGATTCGAAACGGTCTACGGGGCCTCAAACAAACATCGCGTGTTTGTTAACGTAGCTTTGAATTCGAAGGTGCTAATAAATTTCGCAAAAAAAGGGGCCTTCGCCCAAGGATCACAGCAAGATCGATGCGCATATCCGGATTGTAATGCATGCAATATCCCACTCAGAAAAAGACGCACCCAAAACTCTCAATCATGGAATGAAGCGTTTCGAATCGTATCAGCAAGTAACAGAAGTGAACGAGCGGCAAGAACGCCATCGAGGACTCGATGATCGCAAATCAAAGCAAAATCGCAGTGGCCGTCTTGCGAGATTGGCCCCATGGCTAAACTAGTGGCCGTGACTAAGGGATGATACAGATTCAGTGCGCCTAGATGGCCCAAGCTCGATAGGCTAAATGTCCCAAGATGCTTCGCGCGTTTCCTGCCACACCAGCGCATCAGCAGATGCCAGTTGAGCCGTCGGAGCAAGGGTCCACGACGCTCGAGCCGCAAGCCGTCTCTGTAAACTTCCTGGATCGGCGCGGTCGTAAAATGATCGATCTTGGACTGCAACTCCACGAGCGATAATGCGTGCGGAGACGAAATTCTCGCCCAGATCAAGCGATCCTGACCATAAGCGTCACGGCGATGAATGGTCAGCGAAGCGACCGGTTCGGGATGTCGGTAGACATAGGCGACCGGACGGGCGACATAGACATCGCGCAATTCAGGGATTTCCTGGCTGACCTTACTGTACGCATGGGCTAGGACGGCGTTCCAACCGACTCGCAACCCCTTGGATTTAAGGGACTGCCTACGGTTCTCGACTTCCGAGACATCGACCCTGCTCATGATAGGAAAACTCGGGACTCGCTTAGCGACAATGGATGCATCGACGGGTGTACGTCTTTCGACCGGGACCCAATGCCGCGAGCCGCGACGACCTGAACTCATCGTTTGACTTCGGATTTCTTGAGCTCGTCGAGCGATGCTTGCATCTCTGCATTACCGACCCGACTCTTTTTAGGATTCAGAATGTTGGTGATCTGCGCATCGGCCGAGAGCTTGGCCATCATCGAGTCCATTTGCTTGGCAAGTTTTTTCTCTCGAATCTCTTTGACCAGATCCTCTTTGACGGCATTGATGTCTTGGACGACCGGATCGGTGAACCCTTGTGAACGCAAGATCACATACTGGCCACCGACTTCGATGATCCCAGACATTTCGCCGGGTTTAAGACCGAACGCTGCTTTTTCGAGGCTCGCCTGGCCGCCGTGCTTGCGCAACGGTGGAACCTTGCCAAAGTTGGCCCGGGAACTCGGTTCGACGGAGTACTGATTGGCCAATTCGCCAAAGAACTGCTCGGTGTTGCGGCCGCGAGCCATCTCCCAGACCTCCTGGGCGGTACGTTGATTGCTCATGACGATCGCGAGGATTTCAGCGCGTTGACCGAAATTCGCCTCGAAGGCCATGCGGACATCCTCCTCGGTGATTTGAACTTGGTCGGCACAGAGCTTTTTCAGAGCGACCGTCGGCCAGACGGCATCTCGGACGTACATCTCGATGGTTTTCCCTTTGTCGCTCAGAACGTCGGCAACCCATCGTTGGACGTCAGGAGTTCCGTCTGCATTGATGTAGCCATAAAACAAGGCTGTGTTTCGGATTTCTTGATCCACCTCGGCTTGTGTGACTGCTTGTCCGCTCTTGGTCAGTGCATCTTCGACCAGTTTACGGTTGATCTCACCTTCGAGGATCTTGTTTCCAAACCTCTTGACGCACTCCTTTTCAAGGATTTCCATCGTCACGCTCTGGCCGTTGATCACGGCGGCGATTCCCGGGTATTGCTGCTGCAACTGCGACTGCCCGAGTACCGTCACGATCTGGGATCGGTTTCGAAGTTCGGTGTAGATGGTCTCAGCCGATTCGCGAAGTTTCTGCTCCTCGAGTTCCGATTTGATCCGTCCCTGTATTTCGGCCAATTGGGCTGCGGGCGGGTTGGCCGGAGGCATGTGACGCACGCACTGGAGCGTGACATTCAAATCCCCGACTTTAAAAATCTCGGATACTTGGCCGGGCTGTAACGCAAAGGCGATCCGCTCTAGTTCATCCTCGCCGGTGTTCATGCGAATGGGGGGCAAAAGCCCCTCAACACTTGCGCTTGCTGGATCTTCGGAGTGCTCGCGGGCCAGAGTCTTGAACAACTCAGGATTCGCTGTGGCTTGCTGGTGGACTTGCTGTAGCTTTGCAGAATCCTTGGTCGCAATCATCCGTACCTGAACCTTGGGGCCAAACTCGCTCTGGAACGCGCGATCGATATCCTGAGGCGAAACCTTGAGCATATCCTTGCTCAATTCCCTCAACGCCAGCATGGGCCAAACGATATCCGACGCGTAGTATTCGGGGCGTATGTCGCGCTCATTTTCGAGCAACTTCAAATACATCTGCACGCTGAGGTTGAATTTCGATGCGATTCGTGCGATCTCGTCGTCGACATCCTTCTGCTTGATCTCGATCTTGCGCTCTTGGCAAGCCTGGAGAATCAAGTAGCGGTTGACCATATTCTCCAGAACTTCCTCGCCATGGCGCAGGACGCACAGGTTGGCCAAGTCCTGCAGGACAATTTTCTGGCCGTTGACCAGGGCCACGATCGCAGGTCCCGATTCGCTCGGAGTGGCCTGCTCGCTGTCCTTGATGCTGCTTCGCGCGGAGGCTGGTGCGCCCGATAGCCTGCTTGTAGCTCCAGTTCGGTCCTGAGCCTCAAGCGTGCCTTGGGTCAAAGAAAAGGCCGGAAAACACAAGCAGGTCGCCGTCAGCGTTGCCGCAAAAAATTGTTGTGCCCGAGATTGTTGCGCCCGAGATTGCTGTACGTTTGGCATAAGATTCCTTTCCGATTCCATTCGAGTGATCGTGGGAGTCTAGTCCCAGGACGAATGGGGAATCAAGCCCGATTTTTGGAGTTTATGATTCCAAACCCCTTGATCTATCGATCGGATCGAAGCGCCCCGAGCAGCGGCTGACGCATCGCCAAAACCGCTGCCAATACACAAAAGATCAACCCCAAGAGGATGACCCAAGCGAGCATCACCAGGGGACCACCCAACGAGACGACCGAGTTGCCCCGCAGCAGAATTGACGCCGAGGCGGCCGCAGCGCAGAGCATTCCGATCCCCAACCCACGAAACAACTGCCAGCCATTCTCCAGAAACAAGGTCCAGACCAACCTAGCTTTTGGGAAACCCATCGCTCGCATCGCGGCCAACTCGCTCTTGCGCTCGAGTGCACTTCGAAGCTGCGAGACCCCTAGCCCCAAGGTCCCGAGCAGCAATCCCAATCCGCCCAAAAGCTGAAAGGCGCTCAGGTAGGTGTTTTGAACGGATAGCAACCGCGCTAAGATGCCATCGGCCGAAGCGCAACTGAGCCCTTCGTCGGACCATCCACCCTCCAAGGCGGTTCGGATCGATTCGAGCCCTTGGGCACTCGTGCCGTCTTGGGGCTTGACCAGGAAAGCACGGTATCCCCCGATGTCTGGAAATACCTTCTGGAAATTCGCTTCGCCAATCCAGAGACTCCCCTGGAGGACCGTGTTTTGCAGCACGCCTACGGTTTGGAATTCGACTTTCTTTTGACCGAAGGTGTAGCTGAATCGCTCACCTACATACCCTCCTAAATGCAATGCCCAGAGCGCGGTATTCTGGTCGAGAATCACGGGCAAAGGATCCTCTTGCGTTCCATCGGCTGGAGTTTCAAGTCGTTTCCAGGGCGATTGGCTCAAGTCGGTAGCAAACCACCCAAACTCGCTCTTGCCTTGGGCGTTTCTATCGGCCATGAGCATACTTGGCCCGACTCCCATCACCTGCGGTTCGGCAGCTTGGTACAAATTGTTGCAGCTCGCATCATCCCCTCCGCGAACGCGGATCGGCACGATCAGAGCATCGACCAAGGACTGGGCTTTTTCGCCGCGAGAATCAGAAAACTGGCCATCGCCATGAGCGCCACGGTCAGGATGCTTCTCAGAGGCGCTCGCTGGGCGTTGGAGCGGGCCAGGGTACTAAGGTCCAAACTCGCATGCATGCGGTTCTCAACTAGGCTACCTTTCGGACTGCTTGACTGGTTGCTCGACGAATTACGCATCTGAGTGTAGAGCCACAAGACCATCGCGATCATCCATAGCATGCCGCTACCGACAAACGCCCCAGCTTGGGCTTGGCCCTGGGCCCATTGACCCGCCAGCAGGGCCAGAACACCCAAGACGAAGCATCCGATGGCGTTGTATCGAATCAAGCGGTTGGCTTGGAGGCTCGGGGCTTGATCGTCCATACGGCCTTTGAGCAGTCGCGCGACGCTGGCCTTGCGCAATTGCCGAGTGACAAACCATGTCGTGATAAGCGAAACGATGAGCCCTGAAATCCAGCCGATCCATAGGCTCTCGGGTCGGATGTGAAAATCCAGAAACGATACGGAAATGGCACCAACCCACCAGCTCTTCAAGCCAGCAAGCAACGCGTAGGCGTAGGCGACCCCTAAGGCGACCCCGACGGCGGATCCCAACGCCGCGATCATCGCCGATTCGATCAGCAATAGTCGACGCACTTTGGATCTTGTCCAGCCCGATGCGAGCAGCAATCCCCAATGCTCGGCCCTTTTTTCGATGGTCAATCGGAAAAGCAATGCGACGAGGATCAAGGCGGCTGCGATGACAAAGAAACTCAGGGACAAAAACAGAGCATCGAAAGGGGTCGTCCCACTCGAGGCCTTTAACTGTTGGGCTCTCAGAGGCAATTCACGCCAACCCAATTGGGTCAATTTCCCCTTCGCCTTCTGAAGAATTCGATCCCCTTGTTCCCGCCGCTGCGCTTCGTTGAGCCCATCGAAACGCAGTCCTGTTTGCGATCCGAACCGCGATCCGAATAGCTCTTTGGCCCGCTGCTCGGAGATGAATAACTTTGGGGTCAGACGGTGCGAGTTCCAGTACTCGTCATCCTGCTTTTCGATTTTTCGGGTCAATGCAAACGGAGTCTCCCAATTCGATATGGACTCTTGATCGGTGATCCCTGGAACCAAGGGAGTCCAAGCCGGGTCGTTGAAGACAGTCGGAGCCTCTGCGAACCTCGCTGGAGACTTGCGACGATAAGCTTGTGCGGGTTCTCGCAAGGGTGCGATCGCAACGATGCTTGCTTCAAAGCTCGTCTCGACTTCGGTGCCTTCGACCGTCTCGGGTAGAAAATAATCGATTTTCAGTCGGTCTCCGACTTTGGCGCCGAGTTCCTTGGCCATCCAATCATGAATCACAACCCAGTCCGTGGGGACGGGATCTTTGCGGCCATCGGAGAGCATCCGAGCGATCAGTTCCCAATCGACTCCGCTGATGATCGAATACGGAACGCTACGTCCCTGGGATTCACTTCTTTGGTCTGCGAGGACTTCGGTGTTGTTGGCCAAGTAGCTCAGGACTCGTCGCGACGAGCCGTCTGCGAGCGCATCGGCAAGGGCGTCTGGGATCATCATCTGCTGGCTGGTCAACTGATCGTAATCGAAGACCGAGACAGGCTCGGTGCCGGGCTGAGCTTCTCGGTCTAGGGACTCTCCGATCGAATTCTCTGGAAAGACCCTTTGGACCCTTTCCCATCGGAGCCCCAAATCCTCGAGGCTCAGTTGCAGGGTCGGCAAGAGGGGTTCGGAGTCGGGCATCGAACTGGCGACCGCATTGATTTGTCCCTGTATTTCCAGGGCTTTTTGCAGAGACTCTTTGGATGCATAAGCATTGAGAACCGGCCTTTGGTCACTGCGAAGCGAGAAGCGGCCTAAGCTCTCATCTGGGACGATATCGACGACTTGCCATCTGGATAACGCGACCACTTCGGTGTCTCGTTTTCCAAGGGCGCTGTCGGCCGGCACGACCGCATCGCGAGAGACCTTCAAAGTGACACGATCGCCGATCTGGACCTTGAGCTGATCGGCTAGAGAGCGATTCAACACGAGTTGTTCGTCGCCCAGCGTCGATGTAGGCAGGATCGTGCCGAGTTCCCAGAAGTCCGGATCGACCCCCATGAGAGTCATCTCGGTGACCCGATGGGTCGTGATTTTTCCTTCGGATTCCTTCGAGCGGTCTTGATGCTCGGCGACGACCGCTTGGATCCAAAGCAATCCGACGACGGCCCCTGGGCCGGATCGGGATTGAACGGCTTGCAAAGCCGATTGGTGGAACCACCTTGGCGCCACGATCATTCGCTGAATCGAACCGATGCGATCGAGCGCGATGAATTGCAAGGAACCCCGCATGCTATCGCCCACCAGGAGCGCACCGACGATCACGGCGCTGGAGATTGCCACCCCAAGGGCTACGGGGAGCAAGAGACGGTGGAAGTGGGCGATGGTTCGAAAAACTAAGGAAAGCATGATGGCGTTATACCAATTTCGTCGATCGCCCAAGACACTCCAGGAGGAATTCCAAAATCTCGATATGGCGTCTTGCTTCAGCCAGGTCTTTGCCCCAGGTGTACATGCCATGGCGGCGAATCAAGTATCCCCAACAGGGCTCGTTGGGATGGTCTTGAAAGTACTTTTCAACCTGAACGACCAACGAGGGGATGTCTTGGGTGTTGTCGAAAATAGGAACCCAGACACTCGCTTGGTGGGTGGTAATCCCCTCGAGACCTTTGAGCATTTCAAAGTCGCTGATGCGGATTCCACCGATCGCCGAGAAGTGCTCCGAGAGCAGAGTGCACCAGACGCTGTGTGTATGAAGGATCGCTCCGGCACCTCGGCGAGCAGCAAGGCAGTGGAGCAAAGTCTCTGCACTGCTCTTGGGTTGGTTCTCGAATGCCGGGTTTCCGTGGGCATCACAAACCACAAAATCGTTGGGCCCCAAATGCCCTTTGTCTTTACCGCTGGCTGTGACCAGAAGTTTCAGGGGTTCACGTTCGATGACCGCAGAGTAATTGCTCGAAGTGCCCAGCGACCAGCCGCGGTTCCAGAATTGGTGACCGGTAGCCCTGAGCCCATCGATGGTCGACTCGTAGGCTTGCAATTGCGGCTTGATCGTTTCGGAGTGGCTCATAGCTTGGATGAATAGAAGGTTGGACGAATGGAGGGGTTTTCAATACCAAGGTTACCATGAGGCCGCAAAACCTTCCAGCCGACCGTTCAAGTAAGGATCTCATCGACGAGCCTACCGTGCACATCGGTGAGCCGAAAGTCTCGGCCTTGGAACCGATAGGTCAATCGTTGATGATCGATTCCAAGCAAATGGAGCAGGGTTGCGTGTAGGTCATGGACATGGACGAGCCCCTCGGTCACTCCGAAGCCGAGTTCATCGGTCGCTCCGTGGATCTTGCCAGCCTGAATGCCTCCGCCAGCGATCCACATGGTGAATGAATCGACATGGTGGTCTCTGCCGGTGGTCTCTCGGGGTTCGCCCATCGGCGTTCGACCGAATTCACCTCCCCAGATCACCAGCGTCTCTTGCAGCAATCCTCGCCGTTCCAAATCGAGGATCAGGGCCGTGGAAGCTCGATCGACCTCCAAACAGACCTTATCGAGCGCGTCGTCTAGATCGGCGTTTTTGCCCCCGTGGTGATCCCAGTCGGTATGGTACAACTGCACGAAACGAACCCCGCGTTCGACGAGTCGTCGGGCGAGCAAACAGTTGTTGGCAAAAGAGCTTTTTCCTGGCTCTGCTCCGTAGAGCTCGAGCGTCTCGGCCGTCTCCTGATCGACCCGCATCAATTCGGGTGCCGATGTCTGCATGCGAAAGGCGGTTTCGTAAGCGGCGATGCGGGTCTGTATCTCCGGATCGGAAACCTCTGCATACCGCAATCGGTTCATGTCGTTGGTCGCTTCGATGAATCCTTGCTGCAAGCTCCCTGAGACCCCTTTGGGATTCTCCAGATGCAGGATGGGACTGCCCTGGCTCCGCAGCGGTACTCCCTGGAATTTCGAGGGTAAAAAGCCAGCCGACCAAAGGGTATTGCCAGCTCGTGGACCGCGTGGACCGGATTGCAAAACGACGAACCCGGGCAAGCTTTCCGACTGGCTACCGAGCCCATAGGTCACCCAGGAGCCGATGCTCGGCCGCCCTGGAGCTTGGAATCCGGTGTTCATAAAAAGCTTCGCAGGACCATGATTGAACACATCGGTCTTCATACCTCGAAGCCAACAAACCTTGTCGACGATCTTCTGGTGATGGGGCAACAGGGAGCTCAGTTCCATGCCGCACTGTCCGTATCGCTCGAACTTGCGATTGCTCCCGAGGAGCTTTGCGTCGGCAGGCAGGAACGCAAAGCGGCGGCCGTTGGTCAGGCTCTCTGGGGGCAATTTGCCATGGAATTCCCTGAGCACAGGCTTGTCCTCGAAGAGTTCGAGTTGGCTTGGGCCACCGGCCATGAACAAATAAATGACGTTCTTGATTCTCGGAGGAACGTGGAAATCCGGGAGCATTCCGAGCGGTTTTGGCGTGTCCTGAGCCATCATCGACTCAAGGGCGATTGCCCCAAGGCCGACACCTGCGGCGCTGAGAATTGCGCGGCGATTGTGCTGCATGACGCATTGGGCGGTTCGATCGATGCTCGATTTGATGCGCATGTTGTCCATGGTTTTTTGGATTCCTCGTTTGGTTTCCACACTAATCGCGATTCACGAACTCATCGGTATTCAATAGCACGCGTGCGACTTGGGCATAAGCCGCATCGTCGGGATCGGCTGCTTGGGTGCCTAGGGTACTGCGAATTTCCGATGGGTTCTGGCGATAGTACTCTTGGGCTGACCGGTAAAACTCATTCAAGCGTTCAAGCTCCTCTCGGCTCGGATCGCGGCACCAAGCCAGCAGGACCATACGATGGATCCGTTGCTCGACCGAAAGTGGGTCGGACTCGCGTTTGGCCCTTTGCACCAAGAGCTCGGCCAGTTCCCAAAAGACCGGATCGTTGGCCAACGTGAGGGCTTGAAGGGGCGTGTTGGTCCGACTGCGGCGGGTGCATACGGTACTGAAGTCGGGGCTGTCGAAGGTTGTAAACAAGGGATAGGGTGCACTTCGAAAGAACTCGGTGTACATCGTTTTTCGGTATCGATTTGCCCCCGTGTCCTCTTTCCAGGTCTTGGTCGTCTGGGTGAAGTTGTACACGCCGGCTGGTTGGGGTGGATGGACGCTAGGTCCTCCGACTCTCAGGCAAATCGCACCGCTTGCGGAAAGGGCTCGGTCGCGGAGGATCTCTGCATCGAGCCGAATCCGAGATTGCCTTGCGAGCATCCGATTGGCCGGATCGATTTGAGAAAGCTCCTCGCGCCAATCGCTCGATTGTTGGTAGGTTTCCGACGAGACGATTCGATAAATCAGGTGCTTGAGCGACCAACCCGAATCGACCCAGTCACTGGCGAGCCAATCGAGCAACTCCGGATGGCTTGGCATGGCCCCTTGCAATCCAAAATCGTTCTCGGTTTCGACCAATCCGGTCCCGAATAGCTTCATCCAAACGCGGTTGGTCATGACGCGGGCCGTGAGTGGATTTTGCGAGGAGACAATCCAGCGGGCCAAGTCGAGTCGGTTGTGCATCGGGAGCTCTTGCCCGTCGCGAAACACCGAGGGGATCGACGGCTCCAGAGGGCCGTTGTCTTTGTCGGGACTGAGAAAATCGCCTCGCAGCAATCGATAGGTCGAGGGTGGCTCGGGCTGATCTTTAGAAATCATCTGGGCGAAGAGTTTTCCCTGATTGGGCAATCGACTGCCGTACTGAGCGATCTGGGCTTTGAGTGCCTCGATATCCTCGGCAGGAACGTTGGGTAGTTGGGGAATAGGGCTTGTGCTGATATCCAATGCGAAGCGGCCGACCAAGTAACCTTGATTGATCTCGTGCATGAGCAGAACTTCGATGGGAGTGCCCCCTGGCTCGATGGGTTTCGCAAGAGCGAAGACGGCCCAGTGGGGAGCATTCATCTTCAAGTCTGGATTGGCTTTGACTTGAGCTGCATCGGTATTGATTGCCCAACCTGTCTTTGGGTCGCCATCGATGGCACCGGCCACTTGGAATTTCGGTTGCGAATGGTCAGCCCAAGCTTGGGAGAAGGCTTGGCGGGTCGTACCGCTAAAGAGTTGGAAATCCGAGAGGACGAAGTTCCCATTGCTGGCCGTCCCCGGACCGCGTTGCGGCAGGGAGTCATCGGGCAGCGTGCGCAGTCGGATAGCGGTGATCGGCTCGGAGCTTTCGGTCGCCTTGGGGTGGATGAATTCGACTTTCAACACCGAGTTTCCTCGGAGTTTATCAGGGACCAAGACCGAGCCGTCACCGAGGAACTCCAAGGGTAGGAATTCGGGGCCATCGGAGCCTACGGCATGCAGCAAAGAGACCTGTTTCCATTGCAACTCTGGTATCTGGGCTTCGGCAAGCTTCTTCTGCTGAGCCTCCAGGGAAGTGAGTTTCTCGCGAAGTTTCTTCAACTGCGACAAATCCTCGAAAACCGAATTGGGCAAGCCGAAGACTTCGCCTTCGAGAACCTCAAGGGTCGGGCCTGTGGCGTTGTTATCGGCGCATGCGTTGAAGAATGCGTAGAGCCGATAGTAGTCGTCGATACTGATCGGATCGTATTTGTGGGTGTGGCACTGAGCGCAGCCAAGGGTCAAACCCAACCATACCGAGCCGGTCGTATTGACCCGATCAAGGATCGCCTCGTGGCGGTACTGATCGGCTTTAACGCCTCCCTCTTCGTTGATCATGGTGTTGCGGTGGAAAGCGCTTGCGATGCGCTGATTCTTGCTCGCGGACAAGTCACCCGAAGGATCGAGCAGGTCGCCTGCGAGTTGCTCGATGGTGAATTGATCGAAGGGCATATCGGAATTGATTGCGGCGATCACCCAATCGCGGTAGGGCCACATGACACGCGCACCGTCGATGGAAAATCCATTGGAATCCGCATAGCGAGCTTGATCGAGCCAGAACCGCCCCCAGCGTTCGCCGAACTGAGGGCTCGCCAGGAGGTTTTCGATCAATCGATCGATCGGATTTAAAGAGCGATCCTCACAGACGGCTTGGACCTCCTCGGGGCTCGGGAGGGTACCGACAAGATCCAGGTAGAGACGCCGCACGAGCGTCGGGGTCGAGGCGCGCGGGGAACGGCTCAGGCTCTGCTGGTCCAGTGCTCTTTGCACCCACCGATCGATCGCGTTGGATTCGATATTGGCTACTTCATTGGCTTTCGGAATCGCGAGCGAAGGACGCTCAAGCTTTGAAAACGCCCAATGCTTTTCATAGCGTGCTCCTTGGGCGATCCAACGTCGCAAGACCTCCTTTTGAGGATCTGTAAGGGGTTTATTGAAGGATGCTGGGGGCATGAGCAAGTCGGGATCCTCGTTATGGATCCTACGAACCATTTCGCTCTGGTCGGGACTGCCCGGGACGATCGCACGGCCAATCCCCCCGGAATCAGTACCCCCGGAATCAGTACCCCCAGACGCTGAGTCGGCCGATTCCAGATCGAGTCGTAGATCGGCTTGACGCCCTTGATCATCGAACCCGTGGCATGCAAAGCAGTGGTTGGCCAGGATTGGCCGAACCTCATTTTGAAAATCCACCGGTTGTTGAACATCGCCCGTTTCTTGAAAATCCCGTGGGATTTGAGCAAAAAGAACTGTGGTCTGTAAAAGCGCGATCCAGAGCAGTACCATCCGAGAACCCTCCGCACAGCAAAGGCCGACGCCCCTGCGATCCCTTGGCAGCAGAAGGCCACGGAGGATTCCCCACGGGAGTTTGGCATTGCTTGGCGAACGTTGGCCAGAGGTCTTGCAATTCATACAACTCTACTGACAATCTTGGCGAAATCTTCAACTAACTCAATTATTGTACCCCAAGCTTCTGTGTTTGCCCCTGCGAACCGACAAAGGAATTGATCATGAACACCACTTTTTGGGAAGCTCTTGGAAATCTTAGCACCATCGGACAATTCCTGTTTTTTTTCGCCTTGTTTATCGCCTTTGCGTTCGAATTTATCAACGGATTCCACGACACGGCCAACGCCGTTACGACGGTCATCTACACCAAAACACTCAAACCGACTCCTGCGGTTTTCTTTTCGGGCTTTATGAATTTTTTGGGGGTTCTCATCGGAGGGACCACCGTCGCTTTTAGCATCGTCAATTTGCTTCCGGTAGGACTCCTGATCGAGGGGAGCAGTTCGCGGGCGATCGTCATGGTCATCGCACTGCTTCTCGCAGGCGTGATATGGAACTTGGGTACTTGGTGGATGGGGCTTCCTGTTTCGAGTTCCCACACACTCATAGGCTCGATACTTGGCGTGGGGCTTGCCAATAGCTTGATGACCGAGGGGAACCTATCGGGAGTCAACTGGAACAAGGCGATGGATGTGGGTAAGGCCCTTTTGCTTTCCCCTATGATCGGCTTTTTCGCAGCGGCCATGCTGCTCTTGGCGATGAAAGTCGTCTTGAAGAACCCCAATCTGTATCATCCACCTGGAGAGGGGGATAATCCACCGTCTTGGATCCGAGCCGTTCTGATTGCAACCTGCGGCGGGGTAAGCATGGCGCACGGGTCGAACGATGGTCAAAAAGGGATGGGGTTGATCCTGCTGGCACTCATCGGTTTCTTGCCTGCCTATTATGCGATGGACTTGCGCCACCCTGGACTTGCCGTCGAAGTCCACGATGCGGCCGTCGCGATGAAAGGCTCGCTTGCACAAAGCGGCGGCGAGCATTCCAAGCTCATCGATCAACTCGACGAAATCGAATCGAGCCTTGCGGGCAAGTCCTCCCTGAAGGACGTCCCGTCAGACGAGCGATGGCAGGTGCGTCAGTCGATTTATCGGTTCGGCAAAGAGGTCGATCAAGCGAAGCTTTCTCCGGAATTGACCAAGGAGCTCACTCCGCACCGCAAGGTGCTCAAGCACTCGATCGAGTATGTCCCGTTCTGGGTGGTTCTCGGGGTTGCCCTCGCCTTGGGAATCGGAACGACGATCGGCTACAAACGGATTGTCGTGACGATCGCAGAGAAGATCGGCAAAACGCACCTGACCTATGCCCAAGGAGCCGCCGCCGAGACGGTCGCTGCGATCACCATCGGGCTTGCCGATATCTTCCATGCACCGGTCAGTACCACCCAAGTCCTCTCCTCGGGGATCGCAGGCACCATGTGGGCAAACAAGTCCGGGGTGCAGCTAGGTACGATTCGCAAGATCCTCATCGCCTGGGTTCTGACCCTCCCGATGGCGATCTTGCTCGGAGGTATCCTCTTTTTCCTCGGAGTTTGGATTTCCGGCGAGTGAGTGCTCGGTCTGGGGCGATTTCCAACAGGAAGATCGAATTGGACTTATAATTACCCTCGCTGTGACCTAGACTCACAAGTGGTTTTAATTGCAACGGCTAACCCATACGATGGGTCCATCGAGGTATTTGTGTCCAGCACGTTTTCTGATCTCCCCATCATTCCGGAGATCCAATCGGCCCTGAAGGCCCTTGAGTATCTGACCCCCACACCGATCCAGGCAGGGGCGATCCCTCCCCTTTTGGAGGGTAAAGACCTCTTGGGTTGCGCTCAGACCGGCACGGGAAAAACGGCGGCTTTTGCCATTCCGATTCTTCAACAGATCCACAAACTAGGGCAGTACGCGACTCCTTATCAGCCCCTAGGCCTGATTCTTGCCCCCACGCGCGAACTCGTGGTCCAGATTTCAGAGAACATCAGCGCCATCGGCCGATTCACCAAGGTCCGCCATACGACGATCTTCGGCGGTGTTGGGCAGCGGCCGCAGGTCGCGGCGTTGGTCAAAGGGATCCACATCATCGTCGCGACCCCAGGTCGCCTCCTGGACTTGATCCATCAGGATTACTGCGATCTGAGCAAGCTTCGTTTTTTCGTACTGGACGAAGCCGATCGCATGCTCGACATGGGATTCATGCCCGATGTCCAAAGGATCGTCAAGCAACTCCCTAGGAATCGCCAATCGGTTTTCCTGTCGGCGACCATGCCTTCGGAGATCCAAAAAATTACAACCACCTTGCTGCACAACCCAGTAAGTGTCATGGTTACACCGCCGTCTCGAACGGCCGATCGGGTCAAGCAATCGGTCATGTTTGTCGATCGGGGCAACAAGCGTCGGGTTTTGGATCGATTGCTATCGGACAAAACCAGGACCCGCGTGTTGGTGTTTATGCGCACCAAGCATGGGGCCGATCGGCTCTTTAAATCCCTGATCGATGCAGGGGAATCCGCCGAGGGAATCCACGGGGGCCGATCTCAAAACGCTCGGCAACGCGTTCTCAACGGGTTTCGCGATGGCAAAATCAGAGTGCTCATCGCAACGGACATTGCAGCCCGGGGAATCGATATCGATGAGATCAGCCATGTGATCAATTTCGACGTGCCGGTCGAAGCCGAAGCCTACGTCCATCGGATCGGTCGCACGGCCCGCGCCGGTGCCAGCGGTGAGAGCATCACACTCTGCTCTGGAGATGAGCTAAAGTACCTGCGAGAAATCGAAAAGGTTATCAAGATGCCGATACCGGTCGATCAGGACCATCCGCATCATTCCCCCAACGATCAAGACCCCGAACTCAATGCGCCGAGCGTTTTTCGGAGAACCAAGAAAACCCGCGGTGAGGCTCGCGGTTTGGCACGGAGCGAGACGAGCAGTGAACCTCGCGCCGCAGGGGCTTCGACAAAACGCCGCCGAAGCATCAGCGGCAAGGTCAAGAAGATCAAACCTCGCGAGGGATCCAATCCGCCTAAGTCTTTCGGAAAACGTTCGAGTCCCAAAACCAAACGCCGCTGATTGGCTCGTATCGAAACGAACCAACGCCCGCCTGTAGCGGGGGCATGGTCTATGGACGTCATTGACATGGTTGACGTCATTGACAGCGGACATTGTTGACTTTATTGACGCATCCGATGGCGGTCTAACGGCTATTTTTTGACGGTGATGTAGAACGGTTCGCTGCTGAAGGTGTGTTTCATTACGAAATTGATCGAAACATGCACTGTGATCGGAACCAAATGACGCTCCACCGCTGCAGCGTCCGGGTTGGCCTTGAACGTGATATGCCCGGCCGCCTCACCGGCGGTTAACAAGGTTTTGCTTGCCCCAATGTCGACGACCACTCCAGGTGGCAACGGATTGCCATAAGGCTGCTCGAGATGCTGAAGCATTGCGTCGAGCGTTACGTTCCCCTTGTAATCGGGAGCTCGCTCGATCTGTATGTCGATACGCTGAGAACCCCCAGGCTGAAGCTCGATCTCTGTAGCGCTGAGTTTGATGCTCCGAATGTCCATCGGCTTGCCTACCGATACCGTGTGGTGGTCGACCGGATAATGCCCCCGTCCTCCCCCTGGCATGTAGACCTCCTGGAGATGCGATGCGGTCGATTGCAAAGCGATCTTCTGACCGTCCCCTTCTGCATGCTCGGCTGTGCCTGTGATCTTGATGTTCGACATTCCCACCGGTGCATCGGCGGCAGCCGTCAGCCAGATCGCTCCATCTGGCCTGCCTGCAAGGATCCGACCGCACTGGGCTCGAACTCCCGGAGGTAGGCCTTCAACAGCTAGCTGTATCTCGCCTGCAAAACCGTTTCGAGGATGCGCTTTGACGTAAATCACACTGGCGCTGCCCGTGGCTAACGGTGTCTTGTCGGTGTCGGCTTCTAGGAGAAAGTAAGGCTTGGCTTGCTTGACCTGAACCGCGTACGGATAACTCGGTCCCCCTCTTCCATGCAGGTCGCGAATCTCGAGCGTAAAGACACCGTCGGCCGGTGCAGTCCAATTCTCTAGTGTCGCATCCGAGGATAATACGCGATCAAAGGTTGAATCGTCGGCTTCGCTCAAGGCGTTCCCCTCGGAGTTGAGGATCCGAAGCTTGGCATCGAGTTCTGATCCTAGCCGTCTAGCGAAAACCTCAAAGCTCAATCGCTGCTGGGCCTTGGCCTCAAATCGATAGCGATCGACTTGCTCAGGAGTGTCGATGCTGCCACACACGACACTCGGGATAGCAAACTGGAGCGGTATCGCCTCAGCCGCATCAGACGCATCCGTCGCCTGGGCGGTTCGTGCACCGCTGGGCTTGCTCACAATCGGATCGGCCGACGCGAGAACCTGCAGTGCATTCAACGGTGTCGATCCGACTACCGGAGCAAAGTGTTCGATTCGAGTGGTAGCCGATGCGGCCGGAGTGATTGCTGAGACGGCATCGGATCCTAGACCTAAACCTACGACTTGGACCGAGCCGGCAACAGCTTGGGCGACCGCCAGGGGTTTGGCGACCAAACCAAAGGGCCTTGCGGAACATTCGACAGCGTATGTCCAATCGGCATTGCCTTGGTAGCGAACATCGCGGACTTCGAGCAGATACTCGCCGGCGGCATCGATATTGACATGCATCAGTGGATCGCCTGCAAACGAATTGTCGCTCGACGCGATTGTCGATCCTGCGACCGATCGGAGTGTGATCATCGGGTCGACGCGAGTCTGCATGTCATGCAAACGATTTTGAAGTCGTTGACTGGTCATGTGAAAGGTCCACGCGCTGGGCTGATCGATGCGAATCCTGTAGAAATCGAGGTCTTCTCCCTTCTCGATTGTCCCGCAAATCGTCGCAGGCAACTGGACGCTCTGAGCTTTCTCTGCCGTATCGTTTTCCAGGACCTCATTTACCAGTAGTTCGCGAGCGATGACCAGTTGCCCGACGGTGCTGACTCCGTGCGGAGTCCAGAGGCGAAAGTCTCGGATTCCCGGCATGGCGTCCGGATCGCACGTGATCTTGAGCTTGCACTTGGAATTCGCGACATCGTTGCGGTCTTTGTCCTCGGGCTTCTCGGTCTCCAAAGGGACGATCTGGCCCCGAACACCTGATCCGGAAATGATCACGCCGTTTCCACCAGCTAGGTTGTATCGCGCCGATAGCTCATGCTCGCTGGTCTGTCCGACGATCGCTGCGGTGGGCTTGAGGCTCATGAGCATCGGATAGGAATTGTTGGTTTGCGCCCAAGAATTTTGAAAAAGGCACATGGCCATAAGCGATGCGAAGAAAGTCGATGGACGCTTGGCGGAACTCGTGAGCTGGATCATCGTATGAAAAGGAATTGCTTGGAGTTCATCAAAGCCCAGAGCAGATCCTGGTAGCCTTCTGCCGGGCTGGGACTCGACGTGACGAAACTTCTGGCCTCGGCGAGCTCTTGAGTGTTGGGACCGCGACAAAGGGTTGCCAGGTAGAGCTCTTCGACGCACACATCGGTTGGCTTGCCCGATGCCACCAAGGCCGCGACACGACCTTGTCCGTCAGCAATCTTGCTCGATAGGATGTCGCCGTTGAGGGTGTGCAAGGCTTGGGCGAGGTTCTCATCGGCCGTGCGTTCGCACTCGCAGACGCTTGCCCGTTTGGTTTTACCAAAGGTGACCAGGAACGCATTGGTGTTGTTGGTTGCCGCGTCGGGTAGTTCGACCGCTCGTTTGCCCAACGGCATATTCGCATGCTTGGTCCGTACCATGGTCGCATCATCGATGCTATCGAGCAGGGGTTCGGCAGCGATCCGTTTGACCCGGTAGTGGCTGTAGAACCTTGTATCGTCGGCGTTGAATTCATTGGGCTGGGAATCGAGTTGGTAGAGTCGTGAGCGCATGATGGATCGCATCAGGTGCCGAACGTCGAATCCACTCTGCTGAAACTCGCTGACAAGATGGTCCATGAGCTGAGGGTTCGAGGGTGGATTGGTCGAGCGCATGTCATCGATGGGTTCGACCAATCCTCGACCCAGCAGGTAGGCGGTGTAGCGGTTGACGATGTTGCGAGCAAAGGCGGCGTTTTCTTTGCGAGTGAGCCATTGGGCCAGAGCGATGCGACGATCGCTGGCGTGTTCCAAGGGATTGTCTTGGAGCGGGGTGGGTTTCATGACCGCACCTGTTTTGGGGTGGGAGACTTCTCCCCCGGAATTTACGACGACGACCGTTTCACCGCCAAAGATCCCAAACTCGGCGCTGTTTTTGCTCGCCACACGTGCAAAGAAGGCCGCGAACCCATAGTAGTCGTCTTGGCTATAGCGTTCGTAAGGATGATGGTGGCACTTTGCACACTGCAATCGAGTCCCTAGGAACAGCTGAGCGGTCGATTCGGCCAGATCCGTTGGGTTGTTGGCGATGCGGTAGTAATTGGCTGGCCCATTCGAGAAGATCGAGCCTTTAGCGGTGATCAGCTCGCTGACAAATTTGCCCATCGGTTTGTTGGTGCGGAACGATTCACGCATCCAATTGTGCAGTGCCCACATTCCGCTTTCGCCTAGCACAGCAGAATTGTTGCGAATCAAATCCGACCACTTCAAACTCCAATAAGCCGCATACTGATCGTTGAACGTATTGAGATTGGCATCGCCAGAGAGTCCCAGCAGCCGATCGATCAGGAGCTCGCGTTTTCGCGGATCGGTCGAGGCAAGAAAGGCTCGCGTTTCGTCGAGACTGGGCAGGGCTCCGAGAGCATCGAGGAAGGCGCGCCGCAGAAAGGTTGCATCGTCGCAAAGGCCAGAGGGTGCGAGCCTGAGCTCCTGGAACTTGGACTTGGCGATCTCATCGATCGGCTGGAATGAAACCCAGCTCTCGAGATTGACCGAGTCGGCAAATGGGACGACAAAGGTAGCGATCTCGGCCCGATCTCCAAAGCGTGCCATGACCGCTCCTTGACCCTTACCAACGGTTTGCGCCAGACCCGAGCTCGATACCTTCACGACCCCTTCGTCCATGGCATCGAAGCGCGTCCAAGCGGTCACATCCCGCTGTTGGCCATCCTCATAGGTGGCAAGCGTCCGGAGTTGTTGCATTTGGGCGACACTCGAGATTCGCTTGGCCGGATAGACTTCTAATCGAGTGATCTTTTCGGGACTGGGGTTGGGCTTGGGAGCTCCCGTTGCGATCCAACGGGCCATGACGCGATAGTCGTTCGAGTCGACCGCAAATCGTACTCCTCCACCGTGAGGAACCACTCCGGTGGCTTTCTTGAGCATCAAGCTCTCATCGGGATTGCTGGTGTTGATCCGACGGCTCCGAGCGCCGAGAGCTAAGCTTTGGTAATCGAGAACAGGATCAAAGGCCATGACGCTCAAGACCAAGCCTCCTTTGCCATACTGGCTGGCATGGCATGAGCCTGCATTGCAACCGGATCGAGTGATCAGGGGCAGCAGGTCGCGATGGAAGTCGACTTGCGGAGCATCGACCAGACCAGCGACTTCGACCGGAATCTCGATTGTTCTTCCTTCGACCGTTGCGCTGACCTTTCCTGAACCGTTGCTCACTGCGGTCAAGCAACCCGAGGGGGAAACGGTGACGATCTCAGGGGTCAGAGATTGGAAGACCGATTGCGAGGTAAAGTCACTGGAAAGCTCGCTCGCAGTAGATGGATTGCCAGTCGAAGAGGGATCGATCTGTTGAATCAGCAATTGCGCTTGGGCAAAGTTCCCACGCAGGGTTACTTGGGCCGGTTGGGCGACTAAGTTGCGGTCGGATTGCGCCTGGAGCGAACCGAGGTTCATCGCCGTAGCAACGATGATCCCTAGGACACAGATCACAGGGTGTATCAATGGATAAGTTCGGTACACGGCTTAGCCTCCCAAGGCGATTAGACCCACTCGCGAACCGGTTCGCCTTCGAGCAGTCGAATGGGTCGACCATCGCTGGTCGTGACGGTCAGATCCAATGGCAGCCCGAGTTTGTGGTACATCGTCGCGACAATGTTTTCGGTGAAGTACTCATTGGATTTTGGTTGCCCTCCATCCGCATCGGTTTCACCGATGATGCTGCCGCCAGGTATTCCAGCACCCGCCATGATCGCAAAGCCGGAGCTTGCCCAGTGATCGCGTCCGATCGCAGGATTGATCTTCGGGGTGCGACCGAAGTCGGTCATCCAGACGACAAGGGTCGAATCCAGGAGGCCTTGTTGCTCCAGATCGATCAGCAGAGCCGGGAGGGCTTGGTCGACCTGAGGCATGCGATGTTGTTTCAGGCCGTTAAAGCAGTCTTGATGGTGATCCCAACCCGGATCGCTGACGGTGACGAATCGCACACCGGATTGGATCAGACGGCGGGCAAGCAGGAGGCGCTGGCCAAAGGAGCTGCGCCCATAGTCGTTTCGGAGAGCCTCCGGTTCGCTGGCGATGTCAAAGGCCTGTTTAGTCTCCGGCGCGGTGATCATCTTGAAGGCGGTTTTGTAATGTTCATCGAGGGCATCGAACGCCGCAGGCTGTTTATCAGCAGTTCGCTGCATACGATCGATCTTGTCGAGCAAATCGCGTCTTCGATCGATGCGGGTCAACTCCATGTTCAGTGGCGGGGTGATATCGCGGACCGAGAAACGATCGACATTGGCTTCGGCATGGATCTCAAAAGCCGCGTGTTCCAAACCAAGAACGCCAGGCAAGCCCCCTTGGAACGATCGATCGACATGGGCTCCCAATTGGACAAACGGTGGCAATGCCGATTTGAATCCGAGTTGTTGCGAGACGACCGAGCCGACGCAAGGATAAATCAGCGACGGATTGATATTGCGACCCGACATGCACCAGTGGTCGGCAACTCCGTGTCCAGCGTTTTTGGGATTCCAGCCCCGAAGCAGGGAGAAACGATTGATCTCTTTAGCCATGCGCGGGCACAGTTCGGTAAAGTGCACGCCCGGGATCGCCGTTTCGATGACGCTCAAGGGCCCCCGAACGCCGTCGGAGGCCAAGGGTTTCGGGTCAAACGTGTCGTGGTGGCTCGTGCCACCTTGGGTCCATATAAAGATGCAGTTGACGTTCGAGCGGGCATCACCGCCGTTGGCATGCAATCGGGTGGGGGCCAGGAACGCTGGGATCGTTAATCCTGCGGCTACCGAGGAAGCGGCCGACCCGAGCCAGTCGCGGCGTGTGTGGGTCCGATTTGGATAGGAAAGAGCCATCGAGTCCTCCTGCGTTGCAGAGTCGACTAGTGGAAGGGTAGGGTGGGGGCTCAGGCAAGGTAGGGCGTCCGAGGACCGGCTACTAAGATATCTATGAGTCTAGCTGATGAATCGGCTAAAAACAACTTGGACCTTGGCTGAATCGACTGGGCTTATTGTGTTCGCCGGTGGGCTATCGCAACACACCGTCCGGGAGAAAACCGCGATTTCTTGAGAAAAATTGGATTATTGCTAGGTGCATGGAGATTCTTCAATCGTTATAGAGATACGTGATCTTTGTTTGGAAAGTCGACCTAGGATTTAGCGATGCAGCAAGAGAATGTGCCCCGAGCCTCGGTGGGCTTTTCGCCTTTGGCCTATGCGGTCACTGTTTTCATCAGCGCGTTTTTGTTGTTCCAGGTCCAACCGCTACTGAGCAAGTTCATCCTGCCATGGTTTGGTGGAACCCCTGCGGTTTGGACTTCGGCGATGCTCTTTTTTCAAATCGTACTCTTCTTGGGCTATCTCTATGCGCACCTGACGAGTGTTCACCTGGCGCCTCGGTCGCGTTTGTATCTGCACCTTGGGGTCTTGGCAGTGGCTCTTGGGAGCGTCGCGATCAATCGGCTGATACCTCCGACATCCCTGCGCCCCACGGGTGCGGATAACGAATGGCCGCTGCTGCAGGTTTTGATGTTGCTCGGAGCAACGGTTGGGTTGCCCTACTTTGCACTTTCGTCGACTGGCCCCTTGTTACAAAAGTGGTTCAGTGAGTCGTTTGACAAGTCACCTTACCGATTGTTTGCCCTTTCGAATTTTGGATCGTTGTTGGCATTGGTGAGTTACCCATTTTTCTTTGAGGCCAACTGGGGGATTGTCTCCCAAGCGGCCATGTGGTCGGCGGGGTTTGCTGCATTTACGCTCTGTTGTGGCTACTGTGCCTGGCAGACTTATTCGCTTAGCTCGCAACGTCTTTCTGCGGTTTCGATAACGGGCACATCATCGCATTCCAAATCACCAGGTTCTGTGAGTGAGGTTCAACCTAGCGGGATCATCGAGGGACCACCGAGTCTTTTCCAGATGGTCAAATGGATTGTGCTACCTACATTAGCCTGCATCGTATTTTTGGCGGTGACCAATGAAGTCTGTCAAAACATTGCCACCGTACCGCTGCTGTGGATTGTTCCCCTGGCCCTTTATCTGCTTTCGTTCATCGTGGCGTTCGACCAACCCAAGTGGTATTCGCGTTCCCTCTACACGATGGTTGGGCTTGTTTTCCTTTTTCTCTTGTCGAACTACAGAGAGTTTGTCTACTCGGCTTCGGACATTATCAATGGGATGCTTGGACGGTCGGGTGCCAATGAAATTCTGCTTTCGAAGCTTTGGTGGCTCGAAGCGGGTATCTATTTCTCTGCATTGTTCTGCATGCTTGTGGTTTGTCATGGGGAGCTTGCAAAATCCAAACCGGGGCCGGGGTATCTCACGCGGTTCTATTTGACCATTTCGCTCGGTGGGGCTCTTGGCGGTATCCTGGTGAATCTGATCGCACCTTATGTGTTCAAAACATTCTTTGAACTACCACTCGCTTTTTTGTGCTGTGCACTGCTGTGCGTAGTCATTCTCTATTCGATCATCGCACAGAAACGCAGCCCGATGCGTCTTGGGCTATTCGGGCTCGGAACGCTCTTGGCCATCGGCACTTGCTTTTTCCTCATTCGCGATGCATTGCCAGAGCAAGACTCCGAAAATGACAACGTTCTACATGAAGCTAGGAATTTTTATGGCGTGCTATCGGTAGACCGGCTCGATCGAAATACGCCGGAGGATGTTTTCGCCTTCTACAGCGGGCACATTCAGCATGGAAGGCAGTATGCGGATCCGATGAAAAGGCATCTACCATTGACCTATTACGGCCAAGGCTCAGGTTGCGAGATAGGCATTCGCTACGTCCAGCAAAAGCACGCGCAATGCCATATAGGAGCCATTGGGTTGGGAGTAGGCACGGTCGCTGCCTACGCACGAACCGAAGATCGGTTTCGCTTCTATGAAATCAACCCCCAAGTCATCGAGGTGGCTAAAAACACGCAGTGGTTCCATTATCTTTCCGATTGCCGCGGCAAAGTCGACACGGTGTTGGGAGACGCCCGTTTGCAACTCGAACGGGAACTCAAATCCGGTGAAAACCAGCAGTTCGATCTACTGATCCTCGATGCGTTCTCCGGGGACGCTGTCCCGACGCACCTTCTGACCGATGAAGCCATCGGCATTTACTCGGAGCATCTCAAGCCCGACGGTCTGCTGGTTATCCACATCACCAACACACACTTGGATCTCTTTCCCGTAACCGAGCAATTGGCTCAAAAGCACGGATATGGTTACCGCAGAATGTACCGCAAGGAGACCGATACACTGAGTCGAAATTACTACATCCTACTGAGCAAGGATCCGCAATTCCTCGAACAAGTCGCCGACGAAATCGAGGACTTGCCCGAGTATCTCAAACGACCGCGCAGCGTTCCACTCTGGACCGACGAGTACACGAACCTGACTCGCCTCCTGCGCTAAATCTTTCTGCCGAGACAGCCTAGAGAAATGATTCCGAGCGAACGGAAAATGTTGGCGACGGCCAACGTTTAGGCTTACAATCTCGTTAAGAAGTTTGAGTGGATTCTTTCCGGATCGCTCATCCAAGTCGGCAACCTACTCTTCTCGGTCTCTCTTTTCTGCATCTCTTCAATGGAGAAACGCTCATGACTCGATTCTTTTTCTCAATGGTCGGTATCGCTGGGGGTATCGCACTGGTGACCGCACTGAAAATCAGCGGGTCGGGGGTTGTCAACCAAACCCCTCAAGTGCCTAGAAAAATAGAAACATTCAGCGACCAACCGGATGTGCTAGCCCAGATGGGCGGGATGGGAATGGGGGGCATGGGTGGTGGTATGAGTGGGGGCGATGTGGGTTATCTAGCCTCGTCTGCGAACTGGCCTGCGCCAAAACTACTGGTCCCTTACGAATGGTCCAAAGCGGATGCCGAGGTTCCAGGTTGGCTCGATGGTGCCGCGGATGCTGAGGCCAATGAGCGAGAAGCTGTTATTCGTCGCGCGCTGGACAAACGTATCGACCTAAGCCTCGGGAAAACACCCCTGAACCTTTTCTTTCAAACGCTGAGCGAGCAATTGGGGATCGCTATCTTGATCGATGAGAAAGGATTGGAAGATGAGACCATCAAACCAGAGGACCCCGTAACTGCAGATCGCACGGATACGCGCGCACGCGACATCATCCGACAAGTACTCGAACCATTGAATTTGACAACGGTAGTGAAAGGAGAAGCACTCCTTGTCACCAACAAAAAGAATTCGGCCAATATCAACCGTTACTATGACCTTAGCTTTATCTTGCCCAACAACACAGTAACGAACGACCTCATTCACGCTATCGAAGCGTTGATCACTCCGGAGACTTGGGTCAACGCTGGGGGAACTTCCATGATGTCGATGGTCGGTTCGGTCTTGGTGGTCCGGGCCAACGAGGAGACACAGGACGAGCTAGCCACCTTCCTGCGCCAGATCGCTAAGCAGAATGCAACGAATCTCAAACCGCGGAGATTTGAGGAGTAGCCCGTTGCGGAAAAGGCAGGAGCCATTGGGGACAATGGCTCTACCAAAGTGTAGATCGATTGTCCCCAATCGATCCTCTTGAGGCGCAAGCCGAGAGTGGAATCGGCAGCGCCTGTCCGTGTGGAATCCAAAGCTAGGATAGGCTATACTCAAAGCCCCTCCCAACGTGTCGGCACCCATCCCCCCTGAGCCCACATCCACATCCCGTATGCTTGCCATCTTGCGCTGTTCTCGTCGCTCCGTGCGCCTCGTTTTAAGCCTTCTCGGTGCTTTACTGCTCCCATGCTCTAGCGGGTTTTCGCAGGAACTTGATCCCGATGACGGGCAAAGAGCCAAACTGGAGTTCTTCGAGAAGAAAATCCGACCCGTCTTGGTCGAGCATTGCTACGAATGCCACTCCGCCGAATCGAAAACGCTCCAAGGTGGACTCTCGCTCGAAACGGCACAAGGGCTCGCCCAAGGGGGCGACTCCGGGCCTGCTCTCATCCCCGAGAAAAGTGACCAGAGCTTGATCATCCAAGCCCTCCGCTACGAATCGACCCAAATGCCACCCCGAGGGAAGCTTTCAGACGAAGTCATCGCCGACTTTGTCCTATGGGTCAACAGCGGGGCTGCAGATCCGCGAGTCGGCGATTCTACACCGATCAAAAAGTCGATCGACTTCGAACAAGCCCGCCTGTTCTGGTCGTTTGTATCCCCAAAAAATCCCGAACTGCCCGCGACGAAGCGATCGGGATGGACCGAATCGTCGATCGATCACTACACGCTCGCAGCGATGGAAGCCCGCCAGCTTTCACCGGTTTCCAAAGCCGGAAAACGGGAGTTGATTCGACGCGCAAGCTTTGACCTGACCGGCCTGCCTCCAACTCCTCAAGAAGTCGACTCCTTTCTTGCCGACGAGAACACCAACGCCTTTGCCAAGCTGATCGATCGGCTCTTGGATTCGCCAGCTTACGGGGAACGATGGGGCCGCTACTGGCTCGATGTGGCGCGGTACTCCGAGGATCAAGCGCACACGTTCAGCGTCCAACCGAACACCCACGGGTACCGGTATCGCGATTGGGTTATTGAGGCCTTCAATTCCGACATGCCCTTCGACCTTTTTGTCAAATACCAAATCGCTGCAGATGTGATGCCGATCGACGAAGCCGAAAGGTTGAGAAATCTCGCTGCACTCGGCTACTTTGGACTCGGTGCCCAGTACTACAAGAATACCGACGCGGCTAAAGCCGCTGCCGATGAACTCGACGATCGCATCGATACCCTGACTCGTGGCTTCTTGGGCCTGACGGTTTCCTGCGCCCGCTGCCACGATCACAAGTTCGATCCGATCCCGCAACAAGACTATTATTCGCTCGCAGGTGTCTTCCACAGCTCCCGACTCCACAACGCCCCTTTGGTCCCGTCCCCTGAAGTCGACCGTTACAACGCAGCGCAGCAAAA
>JAJTFB010000053.1 GCA_021300015.1 Pirellula sp.
CCCCGCCCAAGAGCCTATGCCCCCAGAGCCTACCCCTGAAGCCACCGCGCCGGCCGATCCAGCCAAACCTGCTGAGCCCGCTCCACCGACCGAGCCTCCAGCACCGACTGAGCCCCCAGCACCGGCCGAGCCTACAGCACCGACCGAGCCTCCAGCACCGCCTGAGAATGAAGCTTCGGGGCGCAGGATCGACTCTGGGGTCAAGTTCGTTTCGTTGCAGGATCCAGCGCCAGCACCGCTCGGGGAAGTACCAGCAGCAGATCCACCAGCGCAAGAAGCTGCCAAGGAGCTGACCGACCAGGAATGGGCCGAGCGGCTCGAAGCGGAAAAAGAGCGGATCAACAAGGAGAACCAACGAAAAATCGACCTTCGTAAGGACCGATACGAGGCGGCCAAGAAACGCGTCGCAGAACTCAATGCGAGGTTTGCTGATTGGTACTACATCGTAAGCGATACGGAGTTCCAACGCCTGAAGATCGAGCTAAACGACCTGATCGCCAAGAAGGGCGTGGGATTGCCAAGTGGTGGACCGGGTGGATTGCCAGGGGGTTTGCCAGGAGGCCTGCAAGGGCTTAACATTCCAGGGTTGCCTCGGCAGTAAGCCTTTCCTTTCCCTGACCCTCGAAGCGAACTTCATGTTAGAAGCCAAGAATACCCAGCGTGCATTGGTGCGTATCGGGTATGACGGACGGGTGCATAAACAGTTTCTCGGTCCGAATGCAAAGGAACGCTTCGAGAACGAGTGCCGCGTTTTGAAGCATCTCGAGGTCCGGGGATGCTCGTTCGTTCCGAGATTGCTCGGATCGGATCCCCAAACGCTCGAGATCGTCACAAGCAATTGCGGCGCGAGGGTCGAGCACATGAGTGAGGAGCGGATCAAGGAGCGGTTCGCGGAACTCGAGTCCTTTGGCGTGCGTCACGATGACGCCTTTCTGCGCAACATCACTTACCGGTCCTCCGACGGCCGTTTTTGCATCATCGACTTCGAGTTTTCCACGATCCTCGATGATGCCAAGTTGGCTCAGGGAAGCGAACTCAACGGTAGTGATTTCAACGGGGGCGATCTGCAAGCGACCGAATCGGCTATGGAAAGTGGCGTGAAGATCCGATGGAGCGCTTGCTCTGATCCGGGAACCTTTCGAAGCAACAATGAAGACCGATTTCTTGGGGTGATCTCCAATCGCCATGGGATTCGGTACCTGGGCAAAGTCGGTTCTGCATCGACGGCCGATGGCGATACGGTTTTTGCGGTCGCTGATGGGATGGGGGGGGAACGTTCCGGAGAGCTAGCAGGCAAGATCGCGACCGATGAGTTAACGCGAATTTTGCCCAAGGCCCAAGCCTTGAATCATCGTATCTTGGCCGAGACTTATCCACAGATATTGAAAGACCTCTTTCAATCGATCCATAGAGAATTGGATCGCATCGGTTTCGACGTGCACTGCAAAAACATGGGCTCGACGTTTACCGTCGTTTGGATCCACGGCCGATGGGTCATGTACGCTCATATCGGCGATACCCGTTTGTATCGATTGGTTCGAGCCGAGGGCGAGAGCACTTATCCGTTGAAAATGACCCAGATTTCCGAGGATCATACGTTTGTCGGATGGTTGAGACGAACCGGGCAAATCAATGAGCGCCAAGCTCGATTTCATCCAAGGAAGAATGTTCTATCTCGAGCTTTGGGTGCAAGCCATCAATTTGTCGAACCGCAGATCGGTTCATTCACTTTGAGCCCTGGGGAGCGTTTGCTCCTGTGCACCGACGGGGTGATCGAAGGACTATGGGATCACGCGATTCGCGATCTGGTGTGCGATACGACTAGTTTGGACGATCCTATCTCGGCCGCCGAGCGTCTCGTCCGCACGGCCGTTTCGGAGTCGGGCAGGGACAATTCAACGGCGATTATCGTTGAATTGCTCGATTAAGAGCTTAGGTTTTCCTGCTTTTTGCCGAGTAGTTTGCGCACCGCCGAAGCGATATCCTGGCTTCGCATCAAGGATTCGCCGACGAGCATCGCGTCGATATGGTGATCCTGGAGGTAGACCGCATCGTCTCGTGTTGCGATGCCGCTTTCGCCGACCAACGCAATCTCCTTGGGGATCTTCGAGCGTAGGCGAACCACATGCCCGAGATCGACTTCAAAGGTATTCAGATCCCGGTTGTTCACACCGACGAGTTGAGGCTTTGCGTCGAGGACGGCTGGAAGGCGTTGGGCGTCATGGAATTCCACCAGCGATGTCATATCCAAAGCGTGTGCAAGGCTTAGGAGTTCTTTGAGTTTGTTCTCTGTGAGGCATTCGGCGATCAGCAGGACCGCATCGGCACCCGCAGCGCGCGCTTCCCAAACTTGGTAGTCGTCGATGATGAAGTCCTTGCGGAGGATGGGCAGGGACACCTGTTTGCGAATCTCTCGTAGGTACTCTAGGTGACCTTGGAAGAAATGCTCATCGGTCAGTACGCTCAGGGCCGCAGCTCCGGCCGATTCGTAGGCTTTTGCGATGGCGACCGGATCAAAGTCCTGGCGGATGATCCCTTTGGACGGACTGGCTTTCTTTACCTCTGCGATGAGCCGTATCTCTGGATGTCCTTGGACGGCTTTGAGGAAGTCTTTTGGAGCCGGAGCCGCAGATGCCTGAGACTGAAGCTCGCGCAAGGGACGCAAAAGCTTGGCCTGTTCGACCTCTTGGCGTTTCTTTTCGACGATCTTCCGGAGGATCGAACTCATGCGGACACCAGGTCGGAATCGAACACCCGAACTTGCTTCCAATTGGGTTTTTGTTCCTCGATGAATTTGAGGTGTCTAGGTTCGGTTTGGTAGATATCGTGCGCTTCTCGGCTTTCGAAAACGACATTGATCGTCACGTCGTAGCCGAGGTCATTGACCGGTCGGGTCAGGGTACGGTTGAGAGTACCGACGGAAAAATACACGGTTCCGGTGTGCCCGGTCAGGTACTTGTGGCAAGCTGCAACCAGTTCCTGCACCTTGGGGGCCGAGGCGTCGTGGAGGGTGAAGTAAACCATGTGAGACAATTGCTGTTTCGGTGAGCTCATTGTTGCGACGTCCGTCAAAATATAGGAAAATGCCGAGGGTTCGGCGAATCGATCGTCGTAGGATAAAGATTTTTCTCAAAAGTGATAGATGCCCCAAGCGAGGAAGCGATGAGCGAGCAACCAAACTTTCGACCGCCTCGGCGGAAGTTCTTATCGGCTGCCTTTCTCGCAGCCATCCAAGGGAGCTTGTTGCCTAGGATCTCGCTCGGTGCGTTTGAAGAGGATTCCAATGTTTTCAAGGGGGAATCGCTCGACGGGTGGATGACGCTCGAAGGCCAAGCGGTCCGCTCTGGTTGGGAAGCGAAAGGGGGAGAGATTTTTCTCAAACGAGGGGTCTTGCGGGCCGGGCACATCATCACGCGAAAAGAGTTTGGCGACTTCGAATTGAGCTTTGATTGGAAGATTGCCAAGGGGGGAAACAGTGGCATCAAGTACCGTGTGCGCAAATATGGCGATCGCACGCTAGGTTGCGAATACCAAATCTACGACCCCAACGGTCAAAAGGTCGACAGCAAGAACAAAACTGCCTCGCTCTACGATCTTTATGAGCCCGACGAATCGATCCAAGCGCGTCGGGCAGGGGAGTGGAACTCCGCCAAGATTTCTGTTCGCGAGAACAAAATCGAGCATTGGCTCAATGGATCGCGCGTCGTTATGGCGACTGTAGGCGATGAGCAATGGAAGCAGCGGATCGCACAGAGCAAGTTCAATGATGCTGAGAAGTTCAGCGAAAACCGATGCGGACGCATCATGCTGACCGATCACGGGAGCGATGTCCATTATCGAAACTTTCAATTCACCGCGTTCGAACCAGGATGCTGAGTTGAACAACGGATGCAACCTGCTTACTTCAACCTGCTCACTTCGTCCCGCCTTATTCAGAACGCCCACTTTGAATGACCTTTGAACCACCGATTGGAGATGCACGATGAGACGTCGATCTTTTATCCAAGGCACCGCGGCCGTCGCAGCGACAGCTCATGCTTGGGTCCCTGGCGCGGTGCACTCCGAGGAGGCACTTGTCCAGGATCCCAAGCCGGTTCTCGTCGGAATCATGGGCTATAGCCGCGGCAGGGATTTGGCCGAGGAGATGATGAAGATCCCCGGAGTGATCATCAAGTACATCTGCGAGACGGACCGTCAACGCGGTGAGTCCGGAGTGCGACGGGTGGCCGAGGTGGGCGGGAGCGCTCAGTTGGTCGGCGATTTTCGCAAAGTCTTGGACGATCCGACTGTCGACGCTCTGGTGTGCGCTGCTCCCAATCATTGGCATGGTCCTGCTGCCATCCTAGGGTGCAAAGCGGGCAAGCACGTCTATGTGGAGAAACCTGCGTCGCACAATCCGCAGGAAGGAGAGTGGATGGTCCAAGCGGCCAACAAGTACCAGCGTTGTGTGCAGGTAGGCAATCAGCGTCGCAGCAGCGCAGGATATCGCCAAGCGATGGAGAAGTTGCATGCCGGTGTGATTGGCAAAGTTTATCTCGGACGGACTTTCTTTAGCCGTATCCGCGGGCCCATCGGCATCGAGTCCGATGGTATTGCGCCGGATTACCTCGACTACCAGATGTGGCAAGGTCCCGCTCCGCGGCGACCTTATCGAAAGAACGTCGTCCACTACAATTGGCACTGGTTTTGGCACTGGGGCAACGGAGAGCTGGGCAATAACGGTCCGCATGGCCTGGACCTTTGCCGATGGGGGCTTCAAGTCGATTATCCCATTCGGACCGTCTCATCGGCCGGTCGATACCGATACGACGACGATCAAGAAACGCCCGATACCCATAGCGTTAGCTGGGAATTCGAGGGCGGCAAACAGATCGACTACCAAGGCCTCTCGCACACCAAGCATCCCAACGGTCCCTTTGTATCCTTTTACGGCTACGAGGGGTACATGGAAATCGACAGCGATGGCGGATACCAAATCTTCGACAACGACAACAAACTGGTAGAGACATCCCCGAAAACCGATTGGGGGCAAAAGGACCATGTCGGGAATTTCATTGAAGCCGTAAGGGCCAACGATCCGAGCCGACTGCGCCAACCGATTCTAAGTGGTCACCAAAGCACTTTGTTGTGCCATCTTGGAAACATCGCCCATCGAACCGGTCGTGTCATTCGCACCGATGCGTCCAGTGGTCGTTTGCTCGATAATGATTTGCCCCAAGGTCTCTGGCGACGTGAGTACGATCCAGCTTGGGAGAAGCTCGTCAGCGAAATTTAAGCTTCGAGAACTTCATCCCATTGTTTTGCGAGAGATGTTAGAACCTGGTTGCCCGAATCGGTGACCAGAACATCATCTTCGATGCGGACCCCTCCGAAGCCCGGGAAATAGACCCCAGGTTCGACCGTAACGACCATCCCAGCTTCGAGCGGGCGATCTTGACCTTTGCCGAGCCGGACCGATTCGTGGATTTCCAAGCCAAAGGAATGACCCAGACCGTGGGTGAACCGCTTTTCGAGACCTGCTTTTTCTAGCGTCCTTCGAGCGACCGCATCGATCTGACTCATCAAAACACCAGGCCCGATCGCTTCGATCGCATCCATCTGCGCTTGGAGCACTGCGCGATACATTTTCTCGAGTTTTGCCGGTGGCCTTTCGGTGAAGACGACCCTGGTCAGATCGCTGAGGTAGCCGTTCTTCTTGGCTCCCCAATCGATCAACACAAACGAGGAATCTCGAAGCGGTTTGTTCGAAGGTCGACCGTGAGGCAACGCGCTTCGTTCTCCTACGCCAACGATGATTTTGAAGGCTGCCGATTCGGCTCCGAGCCGTCGCATCGCAAATTCTAGCTCGTCTGCGATTTGTTTCTCCGACATCTCCGGCTGGAGTAGTTCCGACGTGGCCTTGAAGGCTCGCTCGGCAATACGGATCGAATCCTGGATCGCATTCAGTTCGTAAGCATCCTTGATTTCCCGCAGCCTTTCGACTGCACCCGAGCAGCTTGCTAGTGCTTTGTTCGGTAATCGGCTACCGAGTCGTTCCCATTGCGCAACGCTGGTGCTTGCCGCTTCGACCCAGATCTCGGCCTGGTCTCGCAGGGCCAGTGCGTCGGCTGCCGCATCTACAATCGTTGTGCTCGGTGCACGTATGAGCAACTCGACGTCCTTAACCTCCGATTGGATTTGCTCTTCGTAGCGAGCGTCGCTCAAGAGAACCACTTCTTTGGGGGTAATCCAGAGAAAACTGTCTTCTCCTGTGAATCCCGTGAGGTAGCTCACGTTGTACGGCGAGGTGACCAAGAGGTTCTTTGCTCCCTGGGACCTGAGTCCTCGCAAGAGCCGATCGCGCCGTTTGGAATAGTCTGGTAGAAGCTTTTTGTTGGTAACCATTGGTGAACTCATGGACTGGTTTTCGAGAGACACTCATGGAGCGATTCGATCAATCTCTCGGAGAAGACCTCCGCATGCATCAGGAAGCCGGAGTCATCGGCCAAGCATTCGGCGAGCGGGCGATCGGGGAGGAGTTTGGAAGGCTCAGTGATCGGTGCTGTTTTTTGGATGATGCCGTCAAGCATCGCCATCGCTACGGCAGAAAGGGTCAAATAGGGGCAGCTTTGGGCCGGGACACAACGGACCACGAGGCAACGGTATCGAGGGTCACTGGCGACCGGTTCGGTTCCGACGAAACTTTCGGGATTTCGATCCGAGAGCATGGCTAGACAATCGGGCTTCGATGCGATGGGGACTGCAGGAAAGCAAGCGGCGATGGCCGTTAACGCCGATGCATGTTTGAGTAGGCCCCCGGCGGCGTACCAGCCTAGATCGCTTAGGCCAAAGGCTCGCGATCCGGCCAAAATCGGTTCGGAGTTTTTGGTGAAGGTCCACGCTGACTTGGAGAAAAGCGTCGTCCTTGCCTCGATTCCAATGCCTTGTTGCTGGGCGTTAGTTTCCATCAACGATTCCAACATCAATTGATCGTCGCAAGCTTGAACCAGCGACTTGGCTCCTAGCGAAAATTCGCTCGACGATTGCCGGCCTCGATAGTGCCGATCGATCGCTAATCCGGATTCAATCGCCATATGCATTAGGTAGGACCGAAAACTCGCATCGGTATCGAATCGGCCCCCCTCGAATGGCGAATGGGGTTTCGGAGCGTAGGTGACCGAGCCGTCGGGTGCCTTGAGATGGTCTGAGGGATGCGTCAATTCAAAGGGCAGGGTGGCTGCCACGAGGACTTCGTCGGCGATTCCCGATCCTCGGAACGCCTCAAGGGTCCGCCCGGCAAGGGAGCGAACATCGAACCAGGCTTCTTCGCCGGTCCAAGCTTCCTGGATCGAAGCCATCAGGACAAGGGTCGGTTCGCTCTGGAGAGGATCGATGTACTTGGCCTCGGGAACAGGTGTCACGATCCAAGGAGCATGATCGTCGGTACCGCGCTGGAACCCACAGGACTCGTGTCCCAAGCCCGTTTCGAAAACGCTTTCGGTCAATCCTGCGACTGGCATGGTAAAGTGCCGCCAGCGACCTAACCCGTCGGGGAACCGGATATCGACGGCTTTGATCCCCTTCTCGCGACAATAAGCCAATACAGCCTTGGGCTTCACGTTGAACCTTTCCTTCGTTACCAGAATGCAACCCCGGTCGTCTGCAACGGGAATCGACTGACAACGCCCCCGTTTGCGCAATGCATCATAATAGGTCTAGGACAACATTGGAACGGTCGAACGATTTCCGGGTTGAGAAACCACTTGGAGCTTTGGTGGAAGCGATTTCGCGACCCGATTGGTTGACCTCGCTGTTGTCTTGCTGCCCTGTTGGTCAGCCTCTGAAAAAATCGACCCATTGGATCTGAACGACTTCGGGATTCTGCTTCGCGAGCCATTCGTTCGGGACGGTCCAGTGAAAATATTCGCCTTCTTTCAATGGAAGCCGGTTTTTTTGCAGTTCCTTACCCGATGCATCCATCAGCCGTAACGACTTGTTCGCATTTCCCGAACCTGATGCTCCTATGCTCAAGTTCACTTGACGGGTGGTCGTTTTGGTCTCCCCCTTGGCATCGGTGCGCTGCTGGATCTCGGACCAAATCTCTTTCAATGACGTCGTGCCGTACTCTCCAGAGTAAGTGGTCGTCATTCCTTCCTGTTCCGTTTTCGGACCGATCACCAATCGGATCTGCTCGAGTCCCTTGGTATGGATTCGAACTCGGAGGTTCTCTGGCCATTTTGCGGTTCGTCGACGCAAGGTGAAACCGCCGATTCCACGTTGGCTATGGATGTCGATGATCCACTCTTGAGCGTTTTGGTGCTCGGTCGCAAATTCGACGCAATCCCCCTGTTGGATCTCTGAAATTTCGCCATCGGCCATCGCTTGGACTCCCTGTGGGTTCGATACGGAAAGCTTCAAGTCGGGCACAGGACCGGGCACTGGACCGGTCGCTTGGGCAAAGACGGGTTGGCTCGCCCAATCCACCAACAACAAACTTATCAGAACCACGGCTTGTAGTGCCGGTTTCCAAGAGCAGCTATCGGCGGCATCCTTCGACGGATAAGCCGCAACGATCCGGCCATCACGCACCACAAAGGCGCCTGACATCTGAAATCCATCTCCCATGAGCTTGCCAAATCCGTACCCTTTTAGGATCGCGGCCTTGAATCCCTCGATCCATATTCTCAATCCGAAGAGTTGTCGCCAAGTCCCACGAGGTAGCTGGTAGGCCCTGAATATCCGGCACTCCGGATCGCTGATGATTGGACAGTCGTCAAGCTGGTACTGGTCCATCATCCGGAGCCCTTGTTCGTTGCTCCCCATGTGAACGACCACCGGCTGCAACCCTTGCTGCTCCCATGTCTGACGCGACTTGCGGAGTTCATCGAGCGTTTCTCGACAAAACGTACATCCTGCATGCCTCAGGAAAATCAAGAGGACATCCTTTTTGGAACTGAGCTGGCCAATCGTCTGCCCCTGCGCAGTGCGGGCCAGGGTGTTTGCGTCGGCCAAGCTCCAGGGCTCAGCAGCTTGTTTTCCTGAATCTGCTGCCCTTTGCTGCGGATCCGAATGCTGCTTGAACGCTAGGTACAACATCGCCCCAAAAGGCAACCACCAAATCAGATCGTTCGTCAGGATCATCCAACCCCAACTCCATGGCAGTGCGCCCTGGATGACCGATTGCAAAAAACCGATCGGACCAAAAATCTTACCGAGGAACCCTACCGCGATCACCGGCCAATGCTTGGCAAAGTCGCGCGACGCCCACCAATACCCCAATCCATAAACCCCAACGATCATCCCGACGCATTGCCATATCCCGGGATAATTCGGACGGGGGATCCCCGTAAGGTCAAACCAGTGGTTCGGGAATAGAACGACCCAGGCACCCCAGAGCAGATTGTAGATCGCTGCAGCTTGGAGTACCCTCTTGGGCCAGGATGGCTGTTGTGTCATAGTTCAAGCACTCTCTGGAGATCCGAAGCGGTCGGATCGCTAGCGTATCGGTAATGGCAACGGACCGGTATCGTATCGGTGGAATCTGCGTTAAAGCTTGGCGTCCAGTTGCCGTAAAAACTCGCGCAACGCACGAGAGCGGTGGCTGATCGCTCGCTTGACTTTCAATCCCAGTTCCGCGAACGTCTGATGGTATTCTACCACCTCGAACAGAGGGTCGTATCCGAAGCCTTGAGTTCCCCGCCTTTTGCGTAAGATACGGCCCCAACATTGGCCTTGGACCTCTAGGGCGACATTGCCAGCCGGATCGCACAGGACGATGGCCGAAACATAGTAAGCATCCCTCTGTTGGTCGGGCACGGACTCCATTTCCCTGAGCAGCTTGTCATTGTTATTCTGGTCGACAATCGAGCGATCGCTCGCGTCGGCAGTTTGGTTGGGACTTAGCGAGTACCTGGCCGAATAGATACCCGGATCGCCACCGAGTGCTGGGACGCACAGTCCACTGTCTTCGCCGATGGTCCAGAGCCCTTGCGCGACGGCTTGGGCGACCCCCTTGAGTTTGGCGTTTTCGAGAAATGTCGTGCCTGTTTCCTCGACATCGACGAAGCTGGGCATGTCGGCCAACGTCAGAAGATCAAACCCGCGGGGTTGAAGGTGCGCGCTGAGTTCGATGAGCTTCTTGCGATTCGTTGTGCCTAGAAGGAGTTTTTTGGAGCTCTTTAAGGTGGACCAATCCATAGGAACCATGCGTTTGGAAGAAAGGAGTGGTGGTTACTTAACCAACTCGCGAAGCTTGATGTTCTTGAACTCGGCCCACATCGGTTTTCCGGCATGGAGTTGAAGCGCTAGGACTCCTTCGCGAAGGGCCAGATCTGGATCGTTGTCGGTGAAGTCAAGAATCAAACGATCGTTCAAATAGTGTTTGATTCGGTTGCCTTGGGCGACGATCACAGCGTCGTTCCAATCGTTCAAACGGAACAAGCTGGCGAATTCCTCGGCGGTGATGCATTGTCCGACGACTTTCTTGGCTCCCTGTTCCCAGACGGCCTTCTCGCCAGCGAGACAGAGGCGTCCGCGTTTGCCCCCTTCGTCGTAGATGAAACCAGCGACGTTCGGTTGCTTGCTTTCGTTGCGAATCTCGTGTTGGTAGCCGCGAACGACCCATTTGTTTTTGGCTTGGGGGTTCTCGATATGTTTGGAGCGGTACTGGACCCCTGAGTTGTTCGAATCGTTGCATCGGAAGGTGAATCGCAATTCGAAGTCTGAGGGTTTTCCTCCCTTCCAGATCAAGAAGGTATTGCCGTTGGCTGGACGCTCGGCGGTGGTCTGACCGTGGATGATGCCGTCTTGGACGGACCACAAATCGGGATCACCGTCCCACCCGCTGAGATCCTTGCCATTGAACAAGCTCTTGGTGTTTGCGACATCCTCGGCGGGCGCTTTCTCCAAAACTTTCGGCTGTGCGTCTTGTGCGACCGTCGGCTTTGAGAAAAGTGCGAAGGGAATCAAAGCAGCGACGATCAGTGCAAAAGTCTTCTTCATGATAGGATCCGGAGAGTTAGGTGTCGTACGTTCGTTTCGCGGCACATCCGTTGAGGTGATTGGTCCGAGCGATGCCGTAGAGCTTTTGCCCAAACGGAGTTGGGTACTCTCCGGTGATGCAAGCTTGGCATAGATGATCATGGGGCAGTTCGATCGCGCGAGCGATCGAGTCGATTGGCAGGTACCTCAAGGAATCGCATTCGAGATTTTCTGCCATCCGCTGTTGGGCTTCTTCGGTCAGCCCTCCGTCTCCTAGGAATTTCGGAGCGTAGAGTTCATCGATCGTCGACATATCGATGCCATAAAAGCAGGGAGCGACGATCGGCGGACAAGCGACGCGGACGTGAATCTCTTTGGCTCCGCCCAGGTCACGGATCCGCTTCAGAAGGACTTTCATGGTCGTCGAGCGGACGATGGAATCCTCGACGAGGATCACCCGTTTGCCCTCGAGGACCTCTCGTAGGGGCGTGTACTTCATCGCGGCAGAAACCTTCCGAGCGCGGTTGCCCTCAATGAAAGTTCGACCGGAATAACGGTTTCGGATTAAGCCTTCGCGGCAGGGGATCCGAAGTCGAAATGCCATCGCATCGGCGGCCGCTTTGCTGGTATCTGGGACCGGAACGACAATGGTATCGGAATCGATGGTGATTTCGTTTCGCGAAAGTTCGATTCGAGCGAGCTCCTCGCCCAAGCGAGTTCGGGAGAGGTAAACGCTGCGGTCATCGAGCGTGCTGGCGACGTTGGCAAAGTAAACCCATTCGAAAAAGCAATGCGATGGATTGATCTTCTCGACGTACCGCCGTTCTTCGATCCCTTCGGGAGTGATCATCATGCAAGTCCCCGGCTGCACGGACTTGATCATCGAGCGGTCGAACCCAAGATTCAGCAAGGCGACGCTCTCGCTGGCGGCGGCAAACAGCGAGCCATCGAACGCATAGCACAGGGGCTTGATCCCTCGCGGATCCCGGGCTATCAGCAGTTCCCCTTTGGCCGTCAGGAGGGCTAGCGAATAAGCTCCATCGAAGCTTTTGGCTGCGTTGGCAAAGACGTCGATCAACGAGAGGTTCGGATTGACCGTAAGCTCTCGTCCTATCTCATGCAAGATGATTTCGGTATCGGTGTCGCGAGCTAAGTGGTGGTCTCCCTCGCGTGTGAGTTTTTCTTTGAGCTCTTGATAATTGGCCAGTTGGCCGTTGAAACAAAAACTGAACCACTTGTGTTTGTGGATGTGCTGACGCTCGAAGGGTTGAGCGTAGTTCCGGTCGTCCTGGCCGCAGGTTGCGTACCGAACGTGTCCGATGGCTGCCGAGCCGACAAGCTGCTGCATGATCGCTTCGTGCTTGCCGCGATGCGAAAGGCGGAAGACTTCGCTGACCGTACCGATGTCTTTGTGGGTTTCGAGCAGCAACGACCGCTTGGGGTTGTAGCTGGTCATTCCAGCGGCCAATTGGCCCCGGTTTTGAATGTCCTGCAACATCCTGGGCATGAGGGTCGAACTTGAATCCATGCCTACGCCTGCGCATAGAGGACTCTCGGGGGCCGAGGGCAAATGATAGACGGCAGCAACCCCACACTCGTGATACAGTTCGCTCATAAGACTCCGCCATACGAAAACCAAGGATGCCCCTGCAAATCGGTCCGTATCTTACAGGATTCAGGAGCCTTGCGAAACGGCTAACTGGTTTTCGCTGATTGAATCGAAACGACCTGGGGTTCGCGCTCTCGGAGCCTGCGTAGTTGCCCGCAAGCGGCCTGGATTTCGTCCCCTTTGCGTTGCCGAAACATGGCGTTGACCCCGCCGTCGATCAAGGTTCGGCGAAACTGCAGCACGGCGCTCGGGCTAGGGGTAAGGTAAGGGAGTCCAGGAACTGGGTTGTACGGGATCACATTGAGCATCGCGGTCCGTTGGCGGAGCAGTTGGACCAATTCCCTCGCGCACTGGACCGAATCGTTGAGTCCCCCGAGCAGCACGTACTCGAAAGTCAGCCGCCGCTTGGTTTTCTCGAAATACCTGTCGGCAGCATCGAGAATCGCTTGGATCCCAATGCCTTGATTGACCGGGACCAATCGGTTCCGCAACGGATCGTTCGGAGCGTGCAAACTGATGGCCAGATGGTAGGGTGCATCGGAGGCGGCGAGTTTGTCGATCGCCGGGGGCAAGCCGACGGTGCTGATGGTGATGCGGCGCGGACTGATCCCCAAACCGAATTCGCTATCCTTGGCCATGGTCAAGGCGGCCAGGACTCGCGGCAGGTTGGCAAGGGGCTCGCCCATCCCCATCATGACGATGTGACTGAGTCGCTCGTCGGGTTCGAGCAAATGTTGAAGCTTGAGCATCTGCTCGAGAATTTCGCCCCGGGTGAGGTTTCGCTCAACCCCATCGAGCCCACTGGCACAAAACACGCACCCCATGGCGCAACCGACTTGGCTGCTGACGCAGATCGACCGTCGTGGTCCATCTCGAAGCAGCACGCATTCGATCCGTCCTCCGTCGGCTAACTGCAGAAGCAGCTTTTCGGTTCCGTCGGCTGCCTGTTGGCAGGCGGCTGTCGCTGTGCGAAACAGATCGAAATGACCATCGAGCAAGAGCCGCAGATCCTTGGGCAAATCGGTCATCTCGTCGAAACGCTTGGCTCGCCTCTGATAAACCCATCGCTGGATCTGCGCTGCGCGAAATTTAGGTATCCCTCGTCCGACTAGCCAACCTGCAAGCTCCTCGGTGGTCCAATCGAGCAAGTGCACTCGTTCAGGCTGTTTCGCCGGTTCGGTGCTGGGCTGATCGGTTGCGATCGGTAAGTCGGTCATGAGAGCCTTCGATGGGTTCTGGTCAATGGTTCTTGCGTTCGATGGTCAACCATTCCTGGACGAAATCCCACAATCCAGAAAAGACCAACAGCATCGTCGGTGGCCGATCCGGAAGACTATCCTGCCGAGCGAGTTCCTGGATCGTAAGCAACGTACGGGTATCGAACAAGTGTTCCAGGGGCACGATTTGGTCCATCTGCAGCGCGATCGTCAGGTCTGCAAGGATCCCATCGGGTGTTTTGCCCCGGATCAATGCGCATTCGCCCAAACGGTACCCGTGCCGGACCAATCGGAGTGTCCATTGCCAATCCGAGAGGATCGATTGGTTCGTCGCATGGAGGCTCGCATCGCTGGACTCCTCGGGAGGTAACGCGTCGGCGGATCGTACCGTATCGATTTTATCGGTGCTTGCCGGTGTACTTGCCGGTGCGCTTTCCTGTGCTGGCTTTTCAGTCCAGACCGCGTCGCGTTGCTTGCCCGTCAAGGGTGCTGCGTCGAACTCTGCGTCGGGCTCGGTACTTGCAGTCCAAGCCGCAGCGGTAAAATCGAGCACCGGCCCTGGAATCGAGTCGGCGGTCTGGATGCATGCTTTTCCTAACTCGGTAATGGCGATCGTCTGCTTGCCGAGCTTGAGTTCCATGGGTGTTACGAGTTGATGTTCGATCAAGCTTTCGATGAGCTGCGAAGCGTGGGCTTTCTTCCACGACTTGAGCATCCCGAACTCGGCGAGTCGTTCGAGCCTCAGCCCAACGACGGCCTTGCTCGCTGTGCCAGCGAAATGCTGCGCCAGCACGGTTTTGCTGAGGTATCCATGGGTTCTTGCGATGGCCGCTAAGAGCATCTGAAGAGACTGGATGCTCTTGCGGATGATTTCTTGGGTGGGTGCTGCGGCCGGTTTCTTGGCCGGGGGCTTATTCGGTGTAGATTGAGCCTGTCTTGGTGATTCGGCTTTCGGTTTCGAAGTTTTCGGTTTGGGGCTGTCCGCGAGTTTCGGGATCGCCAAGGTCTCGAGGGGATCTGAGCCTGCTGTGTTTGTGTTGGCTATGTTGGCTGTATTGGCCGGTTGCTTGTCGCGGGCTTGGCTGGGTTGGTTGGCTTGGCTTGGTGGGTTCTTCGGCGTTTCGAGAGCCGGTATTCCCGATCCTACGAGCACCGATCCAACGAGGCTCGATGCAGTAATTTCCGGGCTAGGTGAGCTGGGGGCTGGCAATTTGGGGGCGGGGGCTCTGGCCGGTTGCTTGGGCAGTTTCGGCCATCCTGAACGCCCTTGGCATCGGTCGCAGATTTTGCAATCCGAAGCGGTGGTATCTCCAAAGTACAAGAGAATGGTCTTTTGCCGACACGCTTTTGTTCGGGCATAGCCGACCATTTGGTCGAGTTTCTCGTAGTCGGCTTTGCGGCGAACATCGAGCGTTGCGTGATCGATCTTCAAATCGTCGAAATGGACATCTTTGCGACGGAAGTGGATCGCACGGCCACGGAACGGGGGGACGTACTCGAAATCCTCGAGCTTGCACAGTTCCCTCAGATGACGCACCATTTGCTCGCGGTCCATCCCAAGCTGTTCGCTAAGCCATCGGGGATGGATGTAGACGGCCTCGTCTCTCCGGTCGCCGATCGCTTTTTCGACCGTTCGAAGCACATGCCTTCGCTGGGTGGCATCGCGGGGCAGAAGATCGACGAAGGTGTTCATGCGGTTGGTAAGGCGGAACATGGCCAGTCCGCTGGCGACTTCGAGTCGCTCGAGGACCCCGGTACGACTGAGGATTTGCAAGGCCGAGTTGACCGCTTCGGAGGTGGCCGATTGGGGGATTTGCTCTTTGATTTCCTCGGCGGTCAACTCGATGGGATCCTCCGGACAAGAGGCCAAAAAGTTGTAAACCCCACGGAGCAACTCCTTCGATGGGTTGGCGTTCTCGATGAAAAATTCTTGGATGTATCGGTCTTGGGGACTAAACAGCAGGACGCATTGCGACAGGAGTCCATCTCGGCCCGCTCGACCTGCCTCTTGGTAGTAGGCTTCGAGCGTTCCGGGCATGTTGTAGTGGATGACGTACCGTAAGTCCGATTTGTCGATCCCCATCCCAAAGGCATTCGTCGCGACGATCGCTTTGAGTTCCCCTGCCATGAATTTCTCTTGGACCAGTTTACGTTGCTCAGGAAGCAACCCGGCATGGTAGGCACCCACGGAGAGCTTGAGCTCCTTGCCGAGCTGTTCGACCAACGCCTCGCAGCGTTTGCGTGTCGCGACGTAGATGATCCCCGACTCGTCTCTCCCGGTAAGGAAATCCGAGAGGTGCTTGTCTTTGTCCCGGTCGCTCATGCAAAAGGCCGAGCCGAAGTAGAGGTTGTCGCGAGCAAATCCAGTGATGAAGGTCCTGGCGGTCTGGAGCTGCAGGCTATCGAGGATGTCGGTTCGGACCCGTGGTGTGGCCGTGGCCGTCAATGCGATGGTCTGAACATTCCCGAGCGCCTCGCGGAATTTCCCAAGCCGATGGTAGTCGGGCCGGAAATCGTGCCCCCATTCGCTGATGCAGTGGGCTTCGTCGATCGCCAGAAGCTGAACCGGTGTGGCTCGGATAGCGTCCAGAAACCGAGGGTTCCTCAGCCGCTCCGGAGCGACATACACCATCGAAAACTTTCCCGATGCGACCTGATCGAGCCTTTCCGATTGCTCCTGGTGCGAAAGGGAGCTGTTGATCAAGGTCGCCGAGATGCCCCGACGCTCGAGCCCGTCGACCTGGTCTTTCATCAAGGCGATCAGGGGGGAGACGACGATCGTCATCCCCGGACGGACCAAACTCGGTAGCTGATAGCAAAGGCTTTTTCCGCCCCCGGTGGGCATGACGCATAGGCAATCTTTGCCGGAAATGATGTGCTCAATCACTTCCTTTTGCCCACGCCGAAAAGTCTGCAGGCCGAACTTGGCTAAAGCTGCCGATAAATCCAGCGCACTTTCGGATACAGTCATGAGCCAAGCGTTGAAAGGCGAAAATAGAACTAGGTGGACCTGCGGCACACTCTGTCGTAGTTTAACGGATTCGGACGCAAGCAACAGCAAGCTGCCGGGCAAGCCACTGTTTTCGTGCGGTAAATCCCCGTTTCGACCCAGGACAAGCCGAAGCGGCCGTGGAAAACTTTCCCGGATAAACCGACTTGGACAGTTGGGGGACCTGTGCGGACCATGGTAAAATTTTCGGAGGCCTCCAAGGGCCGTCCCTCATCATGACGCAACTGCCTAGCCAAATGGTTCCCATGAACTGCCCCCTGCCTCGTCGTACTCCAGACCTTTCTGCCAGTCGCATCGCCCGAGCCCTTGATCGCCCGGGTTTGTTCAAGCTCGGCTTAGTCAAGCTCGGCTTAGTCAAGTCAGCCGTGATCCTTATCGTCGCCACGGTCAGCTCGCCTGCCGGTGCCCAAGACCCCTTCGAGGAACTGGGCAATCAGCCCGTTCGGGCGGCCACCCACGCCAACCAAGCTGCCGAACTGGGGGTCGATTCCAACGAAACCAGCGCCGTGGTCCGCTCACTAAGGGCCAATCCGCCGACGACTCCGAGCGAATTGGCTCAAGCCGTCGGCTTGATGACCCGAATCCGCCGCTGGGACGAAGCGTCCCGATGGCTCGATCGGATCGGGCGATTGGAACTCGACGGTCCTACGGCCCTTGCGGTACTCCGAGGCGCTGGTCCCAGGACCTGGGCGGCGATCGAAGCCAACGCGGGTGCCTTTAAAGCCGAACAACTGCAATTGATCGATAAGCTGCGAAAGCTCGCCGATGACGAGGTCCATTCCCCTGCAAATCTGGCAGCTCAAGTCAATCGACTCACGAGCCCCAACCAAGCCGACCGACTCGCCGGCTTCGACGCCCTTAGGGCCGCTGGGGATTCGGGCATTACCGCTCTGCTCGATGCGGTCATGCGGACCAACGGACTGAATCCAAACCCCTCGATGATCGAAGCTTTCTCGCTTCTGGGCCCAAATGCCACGGCCGCTTGGCACACCGCGATGACCTCGCCGCACCATGAAGTCCGCGACCGTTTGATCCAATTGGTCCATCGGGCCCCAAAACCTTCGATGGGCCCAGAACTCCTGACCGCCCTCCACGATCCAACCCTTTCGGAAAGCACCAAGGATGGGATTCGACGCTCGCTTGCCGAACGCGGTAAGTCCGCCCCGGAGCCTCAGCAAGCCTTCGAGTACAATATCGCAACACTCGATAAATCGCTCGATCAGTTCCGGCAACTTTCGGCTCTCAATGACGTCAATGCCCGTAATGTATGGACATTGAATCAAGACGGTCATGGTATCTCGACCCGTCCAGGAAATGCCGCCGATCAATCCTTGGCACGAGCATCCCAAGCGGCCTTGCAGGCACTTCGAACCGCGCCTGCCGGTGATGCGGTTTCGGCCCGAGCCTTGGCGACCTATCTCGAAGAACTCTCGAGGAACGGCGCGTCCGATCTTGCCAATTCCCCTGTGTTTCAATCCCTCCTTCCGGAATCGCTCCGCGAGAGCCACGAATTCGGTTGCTTGATCTGGGACGCAGCGACAGAAGAACGCTTGCCGGGTGCACAAGCCCTCGCAGTTAGAAATCTTGCCCGCTGGCAAGGTGCTCTGATGCCAAACCCCGTTCGGGATCGATTGGCCAAGGCCTCGAAATCCGGACACCCAAGCGTCCGATATCCAGCGACCATCGCTCTGATGAACTCGCTCCTGGACCAAAAAGGACTCATCCCTTCCGCCCAGGATCTCGACGAAGCTTCCACCGCTACGACCGTGAAAATCTCGCAAGCGACCGCAACCGAGCCGTTTGCGGATCGCTCGGCGGCTAAGGGCAACTCAGCCCTCCCAGCCGATACCTACTCAGGATTCGAGCAACGCGGATTCGAGCCACGCGGATTCGAGCAACGCGGGTACATCGAAGGTGGCTTTCAAGGTGCCAGCCGAGTCGATATCAATGCCAGGGAAATGCAGCAGCTCATGGCCGACCCAATGGTCATGATCATCGGAGCAAGTCCCTCCCTTCGATCGCATTCCCACGGCTTGCTCAGCACCATGGGCCTTAGGTATTGGGAGGCTTCCTCGGTCGATGACGTATTCAATGGACTGAGAAACTCCGTTCCGGTCGAAGGCATCCTGATCGTCGATCACTTGCGGGATCTAGATTTAGGGCAACTGATACAGCGTATTAGGTCCAATCCATCGACGTCGACGGTCCCGATCGCGCTGCTTGCTGAGAATCTCAGCAGCGGTGAGCATCTCGTGGCTGCGGCCGACCACGGAGTGGTAGTGGGGAGTGTTCCCCCTTCGATCGAGGGTTTGGGGGATATTCTTTCCCGCATGAACCAGATGCTGGCTTATCCGAGAGCCACTCCCGAGGATCGAATCCTTTGGAAAGACAACGCTGTGAACTACTTAAGGGCGGCCTACCCTCAAAACCCGAGCTTGCTCAATTCCGGTGCCTCGATCCGTCTGGCCGATACCCAAGAGGAGCAAAACAACCTCTTGCGGATCGTCGCAGACGCCAGCCAGACGCCGCGCCAGCGAGAGCAGGCTAGCCAAATTTTTGTGCAGTCGATTCGCCGATTTGGACTTTTGATCTCTTCCGATACGCTCAATGGGCAGTACGATGCTTATAACAGTCGCGGGGAAACCGAGCCGGTCACCCGCTTGGTGATGGGCCAAATTTTGGACGCCATCGATGAGGTCTATGGGCGGACGGCTTCGGATCCCCTGCCTTAAGGCTTCCTTTGGTCTGATCGGCTCGAACCTTGAAACCGGATGAGTCGATGTCAGGAGACGTTCGAGAGAACGGAAGGCTAGCCAAATCGTTAGGGGAGCACTTGCCCGGCGTGATCGGGTCCTCTCCGGCGATGCAGGAAGTCGCGCACATCACCAAAAGGGTTGCCAGGACTAACGCATCGGTTCTTTTGCTGGGCGAGACCGGGACTGGCAAGGAGGTCATCGCCAATGCGATTCACCAACTGAGCCATCGGGTGTCGGGACCTTTCGTGAAGGTCAATTGCGGCGCGCTCAGCGAAAGTTTGCTCGAGAGCGAATTGTTTGGCCATGTCCGCGGAGCGTTTACCGGCGCGGTCGGGAATCGCGCTGGGCGATTCGAAGCGGCCCATACAGGGACGATCTTTCTCGATGAGATCAACAGCACCTCGATGCACTTGCAGGTCAAACTGCTGCGGGTACTGCAGCAAAAGCAATTCGAGAGGGTAGGGGATACCGAAACCGTTACGGTCGACACCCGCTTGATTGCCGCGAGCAACAGGAACTTGGCCGAGGAGATTCGGACCGAGCGCTTTCGAGAGGACTTGTATTGGCGATTGAATGTCGTCCCGATTGAGCTTCCACCTCTGAGGAAACGCAGAGAGGACATTCCGTTGCTCGTTTCGTTTTTTCTCAAGCACTACAATGAGCAGAACGAACGCTACGTGGTGCACATCCAACGCGAAGCGATGGCGGCGATGCAGGATTACCATTGGCCTGGCAACGTGCGGGAATTGCAGAACTATGTCGAGCGGGCTGTGGTGATGTCCGATACCGATGAACTGACGATCGACCTTTTGCCCGGAGTGATCACAGGCAGTCAACCGGCTCATGATTTTTCGGTTTCAAGTGCGGCACTTCCTCCGGACTTCGAGAGCTTGGCCAAGTTGCTTGTTGCCGAGGGATTGCGGTTGGCACCCAACGACAGCAACGATTTGCACTCGAGGGTTGTCGACAAGGTCGAGCGCGAGTTGATCGTTCAAGTTCTACAAACGTGCAGTCAGGTGCAGACCAGGACGGCGCTGAAGCTTGGGATCAACCGCAACACGCTTTACAAGAAGATGAAAGACTACAACCTCGAAGGGGATGAGTCCTCCGAGTCGTGATTCCTTGGGTTCGATGAACCGATGCGACGAAGAATTGTCCAGAAGAATTGTCTAGGAGAGATCAGGTATGACGGATCGATTTAGCACTATCCAAGCGGCAGTCGAAGCGATTGCGGCTGGCAAGGTCGTGATCGTGCTCGATGACGAGGACCGCGAGAACGAGGGAGACTTTGTTTGTGCTGCGGATCGAATCACCCCCGAGCTCGTCAACTTCATGCTTGCTGGCCATGGCCAGCTCTGCTGTTCGATCCTCCCGGCGGCTGCCCAGCGTTTGGATTTGCGACCGATGGTCGAGACGAATACCTCGCCGCTATCGACGGCCTTTTTGACTCCGGTGGACTTCGCTGGCTGCAAGACCGGGATTACTGCGGCGGAACGATCCGAAACGATCCGTCGCTTGGCCAGTGAGACGACCGTGTCGAACGATTTCGTCAAGCCCGGGCATGTGTTTCCGCTCTTGGCGATGGAAGGTGGAGTCTTGCGTCGGGCCGGACACACCGAGGCATCGATGGATCTTGCGCGGATGGCGGGATTGACACCGGCCGGGGTGCTCTGTGAGATTCTCAATTCGACGGGGGATCGAGCTACGCGAGACGAGCTGCTTCAGATCGCACAGCAGCATTCGCTCGAAATCATCACCGTCGAGCAGCTGATCGCCCATCGCCGTGTGAACGAGAAGCTCGTGACGCGATCGGCCCAGTGCAAGCTACCGACTCGGTTTGGCGAATTTCGCGTCGTGGTCTATGACGTGCAGTACGAGAGCCAAGAACCCATCGCATTGGCCTTTGGCGATCTGGAAGCGGACTTAGAAAATCCGCCGCTTGTGCGGATGCACAGCAGTTGTTTTACTGGCGATTTGATCTCGTCGCTGCGGTGCGACTGCGGGGATCAATTGCACTTGGCGCTCGAGGCGATTTCCAAGGAACAGCGGGGGGTGTTGGTCTACTTGCCTCAGGAGGGACGCGGCATCGGACTGGCGCAGAAGATCAAGGCCTATGCGCTTCAAGACGAGGGGCTCGATACGGTCGAAGCCAACCACCGCTTGGGTTTCAAATCCGACATGCGCGATTACGGAGTTGGGCTTCAGATCCTCAAGGACCTCGGTTTGAAGAAGGTTCGATTGCTGACGAACAATCCGAAGAAGACCGAGGCGTTCAATCTGAGGGGTTTTGACATCACGGTGGTCGACCAAGTGCCCATCATCTGCCCACCCAACGAGTACAACGCTCAGTACTTAGCGACCAAGCGGGACAAGATGGGCCATAAGCTGCCGTAGCCATCCGCTGCCAAGCGGTGGACAGCGGCGCGAGAAGACCTCCACCGTCTGGCGACAGGTGGCTAGTGCGCCTGGGAAGGCGATTGAATAATTGGGTGGAAGTCCCAATCAGGGGAATCGTTACCACCCTGTAACCAAGAGTAACTGCG
>JAJTFB010000054.1 GCA_021300015.1 Pirellula sp.
CACCAATCCAACACGAGGAAACGTGGTGATTTCTGATTCCGGCCTTGCTGTTTTGAAGGCAAACCCTGAATTCATCAACTGCAAGTTCCTCAAGAAATTCCCTAGCTACCTGAAATTCATCGGCGCTATAGATAGCAGCGATATCGACTCAGGCGATAGGCAGTCTGGCGATGAACTCAGCGCATCGAAAACACCGCTTGAATTGATCGAGTCGTCGTTGGAGACACTTCGAAAGGCGACCGAGGAGGAGCTGCTGACGAAACTCAAGAACTGTGGGCCAGAGTTCTTCGAGCTTATCGTCGTCCAACTCCTCCGAGCCATGGGTTACGGCGGAATCAACGGCGAAGGCAATGTAACTGGCAAGCCCGGCGATGGTGGAATCGATGGGGTGATCAAAGAGGATAAGCTTGGACTGGACATCGTTTGCATCCAGGCCAAACGTTACACCGAAGCAACGATTGGACGACCAGAGGTTCAAAAGTTTGTCGGTGGCATGGATTTTGTCCAAGCCAACAAAGGGGTGATGATCACTACGTCACAGTTCTCCAAGGATGCCCATGAATTCCTCTCGAAGATCGTCGGCAAGAAGGTAGTTCTGATCGACGGAGCCAAGGTGGCATCACTGATGCGTGAGTACAACATCGGAGTTGTCCGGACCAAGCTGTACGAGGTCAAAGAGGTGTCGAACGACTTTTTCGATGAGGATAACGGGTGAGCCCTTGATGCAAAGTCGGCTCGCAAGGGTGCGGAAGGAGTGTTTGGTTGAGGAAGTGGGATATCCTTCGATTGCCGGGGCGTTTTCAATCCATTAAACTACGACAAATACAGATTAGGTCGTTTTACCACTCAAGGAGATCGATTATGCGTGCAGTCTATTTGAAACTGTTTCTAGTCGCGATGCTTGTTTTATGTGTTTCTAGGCCTTCGACGGGGGCTGTAGTCAACTATTCGATCTCTGGAGGGCCAAACTCATTGATCACAGGCACCCTTGGTACAACCAGTTTTACCAACGCGACCTGGAAGGTGAGCGCCACGGCTGATAACAGCGTCATCCATGAGTTTACATTCATTAACGGTCTGATCGAGGAACCTATCCGGATTCTACCGAACACCGGTCCGGCGACGCTAGAGATTTTTGATAGCGGTATGGTTTACACCGCGACATTAAGTCCAAACACTGGGTTCCAGTACGTGGTCGTCACGGCAGAATTTGCGAATGATCCGATGTTTGCAGACTCCCAAGGAGCAGGGATTCTTCATTGGGATCTTAGTGTTAATTTGGAGTATGGTGCAGGGCTACGTACAGGAGGAAACTTCGGAGGCACCGAGGGACTCTTCGACAGTTTGACCAACTTAGGCTCGTATTCCGGAGGACAAACTTTCTTCTTCGACGACGAGGATATTGAGTTTATCCCGACGTCGGCAGGGGATCTCAAGGTAACATTCCGTTTTGGAGATCGGCAAGGCGGGGTTTGGCAAGCTGGAGTGCCCGAGCCGAGTTCGATGGCGATTTTTGGAATCGCAACATTAGGCTTGGCCTATCGCGGTGGTCGTAGGTTGAAGGCCTTGAAAATTTAAGAAGGTGTTTGAAAAAACGCGGGGACTGTCCCGGAGTTTTGTTCGGGTGCTTAAGGCAGAGGAGAAGAAGGGAACGCAAGGTCGCAAAGGCGCAAAGTCGCAAAGGAAGAGAGTAAGGCAGAAGGAGGTGCGATAGCCCAGGACTGGCGGACACCGGCAATTCCATCTCGCCCTCCGGGTGCGGTTCACCGGGTTGACGGCAAGCAACGATGTTCCCCCGTAGCCAGTCCATCGGTGTATCATACGAGCCTACATCGATCCCGTACTCAAGGCCCCCCCTTTTCTAAGAGCCTATCCGCTACTCCTATCCACCCAGCCGGAGACTTGCCATGCCAACCGAGCCCACCGAGCGAATCTCTTTCTTGCCCGCACTTGTGGCCATCCTGACGGTTTGCCTACCGACGATTTGCCTATCGACCCACCGGACGCTCGGCGATGAACCGACTCGGGCCAAATCGCTTCCAACTCCTCCTCGCCCCAATGTCATCGTGTTCCTTGCCGATGATCTTGGCTATGGGGATGTCGGAAGCTACGGTGCGAAGTCCATTCCGACCCCCAACATCGATCGACTCGCCTCGGAGGGGATCCGATTTACCAGCGGATATTGCTCGGCCTCGACTTGCACCCCAACGCGCTACTCGCTGCTCACGGGCCGCTACGCCTTTCGACAAAAAGGGACCGGGGTGGCTCCCCCAAACAGCCCCTCGATCATCCCGGCCGGAACCACGACCCTGGCTAGCTTGCTCAAGTCCGCCGGCTACAAAACGGCGGTCATCGGCAAATGGCACCTTGGACTCGGAGGCCCAAAAGGTCCCGATTGGAACGGTACCCTGCGGCCAGGACCACTGGACTTTGGATTCGATCACTGCTTGCTGATGCCAACGACCAACGACCGGGTTCCCCAAGTCTTCGTCCATGACGATCGGGTCCTGGGGCTCGATGCAGCCGATCCACTCTGGGTCGGTGATACCAAGCCCACCGAGGATCACCCCACGGGAATCACCCATCGGGACCAACTGAAAATGAACTGGTCCCACGGTCACAACGCGACGATCCATAACGGTGTGAGTCGGATCGGATTCTATACCGGGGGCCATCAAGCTCGCTTCCGCGATGAGGACCTCTCGGACCACTGGGTTCGAGAAGCGAATCAGTGGATTCGAGATCATCGCGAAAGTCCATTCTTTTTGTACTTCTGTTCGCATGCGATCCATGTCCCTCGCATCGTTCACGAACGATTCGCCGGTGCCACTGCCCACGGTCCTCGCGGAGATGCAATCGTCGAATTGGATTGGTCTCTGGGGGAATTGATCAAGACGCTCAAGGAATGCAATCTCGACGAAAACACGTTGGTTCTGTTGTGCAGTGATAATGGTCCGGTTCTCGACGACGGTTACGAAGACCGTGCGATCGAGGCGCTCGGAGACCATGACCCCAATGGACCTTTCAAAGGGGGGAAATACAACGTCTTTGAAGGTGGTGTTCGCACTCCTATGATCGCACGATGGCCTGCGAAAATCACCCCACGCGTCAGCGATGAAGTGATCTGTACGGTCGATTACCCTCGAACCCTCGCGGCTCTTGCCGGTGCCGTGGTTCCCGAAAACGCTTGCTCCGACAGTGTCGATCTGAGCACGTTGCTCCTGGATCCTTCTGCCAAGGGGCGAAGCCACTTGGTGGTGCAGGACAACGGCCAATCGGGCAGTTTCGGCTACCGCGAGGGGCGATGGAAGCTGATTCGATCGGATTCCGGACGGGCAAGCAACCTGGAGCTTAGGCTGACGCCGACGAAGTTACCGAAGTACCAATTGTTCGATTTGGATGCTGACCCTGGTGAGACTACCAACTTGGTCGATTCCCATCCCCAAATCGCCGAGCAGATGGTCCAAAGGCTCCAAGAGGCGATTGAGTGAAAGGCTAAGACGCGTAGAAACAGCCGGATTCAACGCAAAAGCAAAGGTGCAAAGGGAAGAGGGGAAGGAAGAAGTGAAGAAGGGAACGCAAAGGTGCAAAGGTGCAAAGGGAAGAGGGGAAGGCAGGGGAGAAGAAGGGAACGCAAAGGCGCAAAGGCGCAAGGACGCAAAGGGAAGATTCTCGAACGGTTGGCTGATCGGATTCGATGGATCGGGTACGATAGTGCTCCTCAAAAGCGTTTCTTACTGCGTTCGTTTTTTTACCGCGATGCGAGATCAAGCCATGAACAGAAAAGTCCGATGGGGGACTGGGTTTGCTAGGGTTGGGTTTGTCTGTGCGATCGGAGCACAGGCTCTATCGGTGAGCGTATCGAGCCTTAGTGCCCAAGCACAAGACGCCCCGACAACCCAATCGACCGACAATCCAAAATCCAAAACGATGAACCAAGACAATCCATTTTTCTCTGCCAGCAAGCTTCCTTTTCAAGCACCTGATTTCGCATCGATCAAACCGGAGCATTTCGCAAGCGCCTTTGAGGCCGGAATGACCCAGCAACTCGAACAAGTACGCTCGATCGCCCTTCAGCAGGATCCCCCCTCGTTTGAAAACACCTTGGTTTCAATGGAGAAGTCCGGGGAGATTCTCACCCGAGTCGCGGCGGTCTTTTTCAATTTGGCCGGAGCCCACACCAATGAATCGATCCAGGAAATCGAGCGCGAGGTTGCCCCGAAACTCGCGAGCCATTCCGACGACATCTATCTGAACAAGCAGCTATTCGGGCGCGTCGAGCAGCTTTGGAATCAGCGCGGAGAGCTCAAGCTCAACGAAGAACAGCAGCGGTTGCTCAAGAAGACTTATGAGGATTTTGTCCGGGCTGGAGCGAAGCTCTCGGAGTCCCAGCAGGTCGAGGTCCGAGCGATCAACGAGCGGATCTCGACCCTCACGACCCAGTTCCAGAACCAATTGCTGGCTGTGACCAAGGAGCGAGCCGTCCTGGTCGATGACCTCGCTCAGCTTGCAGGGATGAGCGACGGGGAGATTGCGGCTGCCAAACAGGCGGCCAACGCGCGGGGTCAGGACGGTAAGTACTTGTTGGCCATCACCAACACCACCCGGCAGCCTGTTTTGACATCCCTCAAGAATCGAGAGTTGCGACGACGCGTATGGTTGGCCAGTGCGAATCGCGCGCTAGGGGAAAACGCGGGGATCGACAACCAGCCGATCGTCTTGGAGTTGGCCAAGCTCCGCGCACGGAGAGCACAGTTGCTCGGCTACAGCGATCACGCTTCGTTCACTCTGGAGAACCAGATGGCCGGCACCCCCAAGGCGGCCATGAAGATGTTGCAGGATTTGGTACCAGGGGTTCTCGAGAAGGTCAAATCCGAGACGGCATTGATCACCGAAGCGATGCAAGAGGATGGGTTGACAGGCCCACCGGAAGCTTGGGATTGGGAGTACTACGCCGAGAAAGTAAGGGCCAAAAAGTACCAGGTCGATGAGAATGCGATCAAGCCTTATTTTGAACTCGAGAGCGTTCTGAAAAACGGAGTGTTTTATACTTACAACAAACTCTATGGGATCGATTTCCAGGAGCGGACGGATTTGCCCGTGTGGCATCCGACTGTTCGGGTGTTCGACGTGGTCGGTAAGGATGGCAAGCCGATCGGATTGTTCTATGCCGACTACTTCCAGCGGGATTCCAAACGAGGTGGAGCTTGGATGGACTCCCTGGTCTCGCAGTCGCGTTTGCTCCATCAGTTGCCCGTGGTCATCAACGTCATGAACATACCGAGTCCGGCTCAGGGGGAGCCCGCATTGATGAGTCTCGACCACGTCCAGACGATGTTCCATGAGCTTGGGCATGGAGTGCATGGACTTTTTTCGGCGGTGGAATATCCGAGTTTATCCGGGACGAGTGTACCGAGAGATTACGTCGAGTTTCCGTCGACGTTCCATGAGGACTGGGCGATTGAGCCGGACATCTTGGCCAATTACGCTCGGCACTATCAGACCGGAGCGGTTTTGCCCAAGGATCTACTCGACAAGGCGATCGCGGCGAGCAAGTTCAACAAGGGCTTCGATTCGTTGGAGTATCTTTCGGCGGCGTTGTTGGATTTGGGATGGCATTCGCTACGTCCAGAGGAAGTGCCCGGAGATGTCGTCGGATTTGAAAAACAGCTTTTGGGCAAGTTTGGGGTCGATTTGTCGGCCGTCCCGCCCCGGTATCGCAGCTCGTACTTTGCGCACGTGTGGTCGGGGGGCTACTCCGCCGGGTATTACGCCTACTTATGGAGCGAGGTCTTGGCGGCTGACGCTTATGCCTACATGAAGGAGTCGGGTGGATTGACTTCGGCCAACGGGACGATGTTTCGCCAGAAGGTGTTGTCTCGTGGGGGATCGCGGGAGGTGATGCAGCAGTACATCGATTTCCGGGGTCGGGAGCCTGGGGTCGAGGCGCTTTTGATCCGCCGCGGGCTCAAGGACTGAGATTTTTTCGCCATGCGTACCGTCCACGGGCCCGGATTCAACCCAGGTGACAAAGTGCATCACTCAGATGCATTGACGCGACTCCAAAGAAGAAATTTTAAGAAATAACGACAAATATAGGAAGACAGATTGACACTTGTGACGAAAGACCGAATAATATGGCCACTTAAGTCAGCCACCTTTTTGGCTGAGAACAGCTTGGGGTCCAAATTTTTGGGAGGTTATTGATGAAGAGTTTTATTTTTGCATTGATTGCGGTCGTTGCGAGTTCGTTTGCTTCGGTACAAGCCGGTTATTTGGCGGCGGGTTCGGCAGCCTTCAACGCCTCGTCGGGATCGCTATCCGGCGGAACCAACACCGACGCGGCATTCACGTTTAACACGAATGCTGCGACAAGTGGTAGCGGCTCATTCTCTGGTAACGTGGGAACAACCTGGGGTTCTTTCTCGGTTCCTGTGTTTGGAACTACGGTTGGGTATGCTATCAACATTTCAGGAGATTTTGGATCGTTTACTGGCGTTTCGACCAACGATGGCTTCCAGCTAAACAGCCAGACCAACAACGTCCGATCGATCCTCGCTACGGGCTTCTTCACCAGGTCTGGGTTTGACCCAACACCTGCGTTCTTGAGTTTCTCCGCCGGTGAGAGTGGTGGATCCTATTCCTACCTATTTAACATTTCTGTTGAACCACCTGCTGCAGTTCCCGAGCCAGCCTCGATGGCGATCTTCAGTTTGGGAGCTATCGGTTTTGCTGCTCGACGTTTCCGTCGTAAGTAATCTGGATACTACAGAGTCGATATCAATGGGCGCATCCGATTTTCGGGTGCGTCTTTTGTTTTTAGGGTCGTAGTTTCCGTGCGAGGCTGTTTGTGGTTGACTGGTTGAATCGATCGATTAAGATCCTTTCGTTGTGAGAAGTCTAAGTTTTTGGAATGAGTTCAGAAAATGGCAGTACCTAAGAGACGACATTCGAATTCCCGCTCTGGCAAGCGTCGTGCGCACCATGCCAAGAAGCCCAAGCAACTGCAGGTTTGCAGCAAGTGCAGCACTGTAGTTCCAACCCACTGTGTTTGCCCCAAGTGTGGGTTTTACATGGGCCGCGTGGTCGTCGACATGGGCCAGACTCAAGAGTAGCCTGAGATTCTCGGGTGGTCTTGAGAAACGTCTTTTTGACAATCGGCTAAGGAGGGACCGTGGCAAAAGTCGCCCTGCTTTTTCCTGGGCAAGGAGCCCAAACAGTCGGAATGGCTGAGGGGTTGCTTGCGCGCAGCGAGTCGGCTCGAGGGTTGTTTGCTACGGCATCCGAGATACTTGGCTTTGATTTGGCTGCGTTGTGTCTCAACGGGCCCGACACCGAGTTGAATTTGACGAGCAACAGCCAACCGGCTTTGTTTGTCCATTCTGCCGCCGCTTTGGAGGATTTCTATGAGCAGCGTCCGGAGGTATCTGACCAAGTCGTCGCGGTAGCCGGCCTGAGTCTTGGGGAGTATTCGGCGCTGTTTGCCGCCGGTGCGTTGTCCTTCGAAAGAGGTGTTGCACTCGTCGCGGCACGTGGCCGTGCGATGCAGTCGGCGGCCAGTGCGGTTTCGAGTCAGATGGCCAGCGTCATCGGAGTGGACCGAGAGCACGTCCAGTCGTTTTGCGACCAAGCTAGGCAACCGGGTGAGATTCTGCAGTTGGCGAATCTATTGTGCCCGGGCAATATTGCGATATCGGGTCACACCGAATCGATTCGGGTTTGCGAGAATTTGGTCAGCGAATCGGGGTACAAGTTCATTCGGCTGGCCGTCGCTGGGGCTTTCCACACCGACATCATGGGACCGGCCGTCGAGGAGCTTCAAAGGGCCTTGGAGCATGCGCAGCTAATCGATGCGAGGGTTCCATTGGTGGCCAATGTCGATGCGCAGTTGCATGATCGCGCAAGTGATTTTGCGGACCTGTTGCCGCGTCAAATCGTATCCCCTGTTTTGTGGGAAGCATCCTTGCGTAAGCTATTGGACATGGGCGTCGAACAGTTTTACGAAATCGGGACCGGCAGGGTGCTTACCGGCACCCTCAAGCGGACCGACCGCAAAGCTCCTTGCGAGGCGTTTGGGGATTAGGTTCAACTTTCTTTTTTGGGATTCTAGGAGCGACGCTTATGGCTACATCATTGGGACTTACTGCAAATTTACAGGGACAAGTCGCGATGGTCACCGGAGCTTCCCAGGGTTTGGGACAAGCCGTCGCGATACGGCTCGGGGAGAACGGCGCGAAGGTACTGTGTGTGGCTAGAAACGCCGAGAAGCTCGCCGAGACCGTCGCTGCGATCCAAGCTGCTGGCGGAGATGCGGTAGCCATGTCGTGCGACGTGACGGACCGCACCTCGGTCGAGAAGCTCTTTGAGACCGTCGAGATCGAGTACAAGCGGCTCGATATTTTGGTCAACAATGCTGGGATCACTCGCGATACGTTATTGCCTCGGATGACCGATTCGCAATGGGACGAGATCATCGCAGCGAATCTGACGAGTTGTTTTCTGTGTTGCCGCGCCGCGACACGGATCATGATGGGTCAGCGGTATGGCCGGATCATCAACATGTCGAGTGTATCGGGTTTGATCGGTAACGCTGGTCAGACCAACTACTCGGCGACGAAGGCCGGGATGATTGGATTCACCCGATCGCTCTCTCGTGAGCTTGCCAAACGCAAGATCACGGTCAATGCCGTGGCTCCGGGCTTTATCGAGAGCGACATGACCAAGGCCCTCGGAGACGCGGTGGTCGACGAGGTCAAGAAGCGAGTCCCTGCGAACCGCTTAGGGCAGCCCGACGACGTGGCTGCATGCGTGTTGTTCTTGGCGAGCCCTGCGGCCAGTTATGTCACCGGCCAAGTCTTGACCGTCGACGGTGGGATGACGGGCTGATCGTTGGTCCCTCCGGAGACGCTTATTGGGCGATTACTGATCGCTTATTGGGCGATTATTCCGACGGATCGGAATCGATGCTCCGCAGCACGGGAGCATCGTTGGATGCTTCGATTTGGCGAATGGTCTGTCGGACGATTTGTGCTTTGAGCAGCTTGAGTTCTTTGGGGAAGTTCTTCTCTTCCTTTTCGAAGTAGTCGGCAAGGGCGATGAGTTCAGGGATGACTTCCTGAGCATGCTTGCCGTAGCTCAGAAGGATCTTCATGAGCTCTGGGGTCCGTTTTTCGCTTGCCCATGGGTTTTGATCGCGGGTGTATTGGACACAGGCTCGAATGCCTTCGGCGATTCGGTGTTGAGCCAGAAGTTCGAGGCCTTCGACCCGGATGGTATCGGCGAACATTTCTCCGCTTGGGGCAGGCTCGACGATGGCTTGGAAGATCGCCGGCAGGAGTGGTTGGATATCTTGGGACGATAGGTTTCGGTAGACCGAGCCGATACTACCGCGTGCCCGTCCGTCTTGATTGACAAGTCCGACACGGACGGCACGGTAGAGCGCCTCACGGTCGACGCCATCTAAGGATCGGTTGAGCATCCCGTTGGGTTGATCGAACAGAGCGAAGGCCATGTAGCGTTGTTGCATGCCGCGTGGGTCATGTTCTTGGTCGGTCGTGGCAAGGAGTTCGAGGAGTTGGGGGACGGTTTGTATGGCGGCAGGACCGATGGCCGCGAGAGCTTCGGCGGCTTTGATCCGGAGCCAAAGATCGTCGTTGTCCAGGAGAGATTCCAGAGCAGCGACAGCGGGTGCACCGCGTCTGCGGAGTGCGGCCAAGGCTTGGCAAGCCCCGTAGCGGGCTTGGAGGTTTTCCGAGGCGAGCATCTCGGTCAACGGTTCGATGGGGACCTTTTTGCGACGAGCCAGCGCTAGGGATGCTCGTTCGCGGACCACAGGGGACCAGCTAGAGAGTCGTTCGAAGAGTTGATCGATGCCGTAAGCGTCGTAGGTGCTATTGCGATCTTGGTTGTCCCAGCCGCGTCCGTCGAGGATCAGCGATTTGGCGGTTGCAGGATCGATCGGAGGGAGTCGATTGGGGCGACGGCCCGTTAGATAAAGCTTCTTTCCAGGAATTGCATAGCTCAGCAGATAGCCTCCGGTCGCGTCCCATCCGTTGTAGCTGTCGTGATCGGGCTCGGGTGGGCCTTGGTGGGAGTAATTCCCATCGTAGGTTCTTGCGAAATCGAAGTAGGAGGCACCGAACTCGGCCATCCAATGGCCGGTCGCATTCGGGCCCGATTGCGACACACCGGGGATAGCCCAGAGCATGTTGAAGTAGTTTCCTGTGTGACCGCAGTCGCGTTCTGGGCCGTGCGAAGCGACGCTCATTCGCGAGAAGAACTCAGCGCCTTGGGATTCATCGAGGAGATTGAACAAGACGGCTGCCATACCGCATTTGCCGTTGTCTTCGTGGGTCTCGATCCAGGGGTGGTGATCGCCGTAGGGGATTGCCCCTTTTCCGATATAGAAGCGCAGCAGCCGGCAGCTTCGTTCGATCGCGAGGCTCACTTTTGGATCATCGACTCCGGCTTGTTGGGCCAGGACCAAGCCGATGGTCAGGGGGAGACCTGGCGCGTTCATCATTCCGTATCCGCCCAGCCGTCCGTCGCCCAGGGCGAAGCCATGTCCCCAGGAGCCGACGGCGCTTTGTCCTTTTGCGGCTTGGAGAGCCAAGCGTTGGAGGCCCGGCATGACCGACCGATCGTCGGTGGCCAGCACGTACTCCGAGAGGAGCATGATGCAGTATCCGTAGTGCCACGTCTGCATGCTTCTGGAGTTGAAGTTCGCGGCCCATTGGGCTTCCTTTTGAACCAGCGGAAGGTAATCGGGGTTTCCGCTTGCCAGGAGAGCCAGAGCGTTGAGGGATCGGGGGATGGGATCTTGGCAGCTAGGCTCGGGGTAGGAGGGCTTGGCCATGCGATCGGCGAGGGCTTGGCAGCCGAGTTCGAAGAGTCGTTGGGATTTAGGGCAATCGTAGGGTGCCGTTGGGCTGTAGGTCCCGAGGACTTCGCAGGGGAGTTGGACTTCGACCGACTCTCCAGCTCTCCAGCGGGTCAGATGGAGTTTCCCGGCACCCTGTTGCGATTCGGCGAAGGTGATTGCGTTGGCGAATTCGGTTCGGGGATCTGAGGAGAAGGGTTTCCCGTTGACACCCAGGATGACATCACCGGGGAGGAAAATCCCATCGGCACTGGAGTTCGGTTGGACTTGGGTGACGAGAATTTGGCGGGCGTTTTTGGTGACCAGTTTGTCGGAATGGATCCAGCCGCGCAAGCCGGTGGGTCCGAGGTTCCAGTCCTTTCTGGAATCATCGGGACGCTTATCGCCTCGGGTAAAATCGGGGCCTGCATCGGTTGATTTTTCGGCTTGGGCTGTGTCTTGGGCTTTGTCCTGAGCAAGGAGCCAAAGGGGCGATGTGCAGTAGGTGGCCAGGGCGAGAAACAGAGTCAGAAGCTTCATAGTTATGGATATTTATTCGTTGATCACTGGGGTGATTTCGAGGTTGAGTTTTTCGCTCGAGCGGAGGATCGTCATCGGGTAGGGTTTATCGGCTGGGAGTTGTTCGACGACGCTTCGGAAGTCTTCGGGGGTAAAGACTCTCTGTTTGGCGATTTCGAGGATGACGTCATCGATTTTCAGTCCAGCGTTTTGTGCGGGGCTATCGGGGTTGATCCGAGTGACGGTCACACCGCCACGGACGGGCAGTTTGAGTTGATCGGCTTGGGATTGGGTCAGGGGTTCGACGCGCATGCCAACTTTGGCGCGACGGACTTTGCCGAAGGAGGAGAGTTCACGGGTGATCCATTGGACACGGGAGCTTGGGATTGCGAAGCCGACACCTTGGAATGAGCCGCTGGTGGTCATGATCGCGGTGTTGATACCGACGAGTTGCCCATCGAGATCGATCATCGCGCCGCCGGAGTTTCCCGGGTTGATCGCCGCGTCGGTCTGGAGCAGTTGGCCTTCGACGAGTCGGCCAAGGGCTCGACCTTTGGAGCTGATGATTCCGACGCTGACGGTTTGTTCGAGGGCAAAGGGGCTACCGATAGCGAGGACCCAGTCACCGATTTGGAGGCGGTCGGAGTTTCCCAGTTCGACGTGGGGCAGGGGTGCATCCGAGGAGATTTTAAAGATCGCGATATCGCTTGAGGGATCGCTGATGGGAGTATCGCCGAGGAGTTCTCGACCGTCGGCGAGTCGCACCCGGATCCCTTTGGATTCTTTGATGACGTGGTGGTTGGTCACACACAGGCCGTTTTCTTCGAGGATCACGCCAGAGCCGATGTTGAAGTTTCGGGTGCTGTTGCTATCGAGCAGGTCGAGTTCATCGAGAGTGGCGTCGACATCGGCGCGTTTGGCCAGGACGGTAACGACTGCGGGCATGGCTTGGTTGGCAGCATTTTGGAAGGCGATCGACAAGCTCTTGGCTTGGTTTTTCGCGAGGAGCTTGAGTTCTTGGTCATCGCCCAGAGCCGTCGAGGATACAATGGCCAGCGCGGCGATGAATTTGGGGAATGCGGAGATTGCCATTTTCAGGTAGCTTTGGGCAGCGGGTGGTAGTAGCAGGGTGTGGGACTTCGGGACCATTCTATTTCAGGCATCGAAAACAGCGGAGTTGCAAGTGATCCCGGCGCTAATTATTTCGAAGAAAAGGGATGGCCAACGGCTCACCGAGTCGGAGATTCGGTACATGATCTCCGGTTATGCTCGGGGAGACCTGCCCGACTACCAGATGGCAGCATTGGCGATGGCGATTTTCATTCGGGGGATGGAGCCCGAGGAGATCTCGCAGTTGACCGATGCGATGATCGCCACGGGCAACTGCATGGAGAGGGTTTCGCAGCGCCCGAGGGTCGACAAGCATTCGACTGGGGGGCTTGGGGACAAGACCTCGTTGATACTCGGTCCGATGTTGGCATGTTGCGATTTGGACGTGCCGATGATCAGCGGTCGGGGATTGGGGATCACAGGGGGGACACTTGACAAGCTCGAGTCGATCGCCGGCTACCGGTGCGATTTGAGCGAGCAGGAGTCAGGTCAACAGTTATCGAAGATCGGTTGTTTCATCACCGGGGCGAGCCAGAGTCTCGTGCCTGCCGACAAGAAGCTCTATGCATTGCGGGACGTGACCGGAACGGTTCCATCGGTGGCTTTGATCACCGCGAGCATCATGTCCAAGAAGATCGCCGAGACGCTCGATGCGTTGGTGCTCGATGTCAAATGGGGGACTGGGGCGTTCCTCGGGGGGATCGATCAAGCTCGCGAGTTAGCCTTTTCTCTGTGCGCCAACGGCAAGCGGGCTGGGATAGCGACCAGTGCGTTATTGAGCGACATGAACCAACCTTTGGGGCGGATGGTTGGCAATGCCTGTGAGGTCGAGGAGTCCATCGAGGTCATGCAGGGCAAGGGACCGCAGGATGTGTGGGAGTTGACCCGGGAACTCTCTGCAAGGGTTTTGGTCAGCGTCGCTCGTGCGGTGGATTTAGAGCAAGCGCGCATGCTGCTTCAAGGGCATTTGGATTCCGGTAGAGTGATGGAGCGATTTGAGCAGATGGTTTCCATGCAGGGGGGTGATTTAGGCAAACCCAGGAGGCTTGGTCGAGTCACGGAGGTTCGAGCCCCTCGGTCCGGTTGGCTCGAGCGGATCGATGGACAGAGGCTCGGTCAGGCGGTCATTGTGATGGGTGGCGGTCGGATGCAGGCCGGCCAGAGCATCGATCCTTCGGTAGGTCTCGCGATGGAAAGAAGGTTGGGGGATCGCGTGGAAAAAGGGGATCTGCTCGTGCAGATCCTTTGCGATCAGGAGTCTAAGGCAGAGGAGGCCCGGGTTTTGGTGCACGAGTCGATCACGATAGGAGATAGGCCTGTGGATCGAATTGGCCTTTGGCAAGAGTTCGATTCCAGGGCATAATACGCCCGCAGGACGAGAACCTCTCGGTTTGGCTTTCACGGCAACGAATAAGTTTCGCAACCAACAGCATCGACCAAGTCATCGAATTATGTCAAAGATACTTCAGTCATTACCGATCGGCAAACGCGTAGGGATCGCCTTTTCTGGGGGATTGGACACCAGTGCGGCGATCTATTGGATGCGGTCCAAGGGAGCGATTCCGTGCTGTTACACCGCGAATCTCGGTCAGCCCGACGAATCCAATTACGACGACATCCCCAAGCGGGCCATGGAGTGTGGGGCGGAGTTGGCAAGGCTGATCGATTGTCGAGAGCAGTTGGTCCATGAGGGGCTTTCGGCTTTGCAGTGCGGGGCATTCCACATCACCACGGCCGGGGTTCCTTATTTCAATACCACGCCCATTGGCCGAGCCGTCACCGGCACGATGTTGGTTCAGGCCATGAAGAGCGATGAGGTCGAGATTTGGGGGGATGGGAGTACTTATAAAGGGAATGACATCGAGCGATTTTACCGCTACGGTTTGTTGGCCAATCCGAGTTTGCAGGTTTACAAGCCTTGGTTGGACGACGATTTCAACCGCGAGCTCGGAGGTCGCAAAGAGATGTCCGAGCTGCTTGAGAAGGCTGGGTTGGGATACAAGATGAGCAAGGAGAAGGCTTATTCGACCGACTCGAACATTTGGGGAGCGACGCATGAGGCCAAGGATTTAGAGCAGCTCGATCGGGGGATGAAGATCGTCGATCCGATTATGGGGGTCCCCTTTTGGAGATCGGATTGCGCGGTGGTTCCCGAGACGGTCAGCATCGAGTTTGCCGAGGGACTTCCCGTTGGGCTCAATGGCAAGAGTTTTGCCAATCAGGTCGATATGGTATTGGAGGCCAACGCGATTGGGGGTCGGCATGGGCTTGGGATGTCCGATCAGATTGAGAACAGGATCATCGAGGCCAAGAGTCGAGGGATTTACGAAGCCCCTGGGATGGCGTTGTTTTTCATCGCTTATGAGCGGCTTGTCACGGGCATTCACAACGAGGGGACCATCGAGCAGTATCGGGACATGGGTCGTCGGCTAGGACGGCTCTTGTATGAGGGCAGGTGGTTTGATCCCCAGTCCTTGATGCTGCGAGAGACCTTGGAGCGTTGGGTCGCGCGGGTCGTCACAGGCACGGTGATATTGGAATTGCGTCGGGGCAACGACTATAGCATTCTCGATACCCAGAGTCCGAATCTGACCTATTCGCCTGAGCGATTGACGATGGAAAGTGGGCTCGGGGAGTTTGGTCCCAAGGATCGGATCGGTCAGTTGACGATGCGGAACTTGGACATCACCGACACGCGAGGGAAGCTTGAGAAGTACCAAGAAGCGCGACTCTTGAGGGGCCAGAGCGGAAGTGGTTTCCCACGGTTGGGCCAAGAGCCCGAGTAGGGTTTCTCGGTTCGCGGTGTTCGCGTCTATAGGGATAGCAGTTCGGGGACTTGCTCTTAGGGGATTTGCGTGCCGATGTTGAGATCTTTTGCGGCCAGTTGGTAGAAGCGGACTAGAGCCCTTTGGAGGGAGAGTTGGTTGGGATCGAGGGATAGTGCTTTGATTTGGGTCCGGAATGCTTCTCGGTTTTTCCCGTTCTTTTCCAAGCAGTGGGCTAGGGTGTCTTGGTAGGCGGATTGTTCGGGGGCGAGATTGCAGGACCTGCGGCTTAGCATCAGTGCTTCCTGTTTGTCCGCATCGGTATTGATCAAGAGCCAGGCCAGGGTGTTTAGGGAGTTGGCAAGCCGTTTCTTTTCCATGGCTTGAAACATGGGGTTTGCCAGACGCAGGTCTCGGTCCATGCCTTCGATTTCATTTCGCAGGGCGCCGACGGTTTGTTCTTGATCGTTGAGACGACGTCGTTTTTGTTCGGGGGATTCGGTCAATTGAGCCAGTCCGATCAGGGCATCGACGTTGTCGCTCGCGAGATGGATCGATTGGAAGTAGTCCTCGCGGGCTTGATCGGCATTCCCTTTTTTGGCATGGTCGTTGGCGCGGTAGAGGTAGTAATTCGAGGCAAGGTCGAGTTGGAATTCGTCGACTTGCATACGAAAGAGTTTTTCGGTTTCGTAGCGGCCGACCCATTTTTCCAGAGACTTTGCGGCTTGGTCGTCGCGGAGTTGGTCGTGCAGGGAGGAGGAGAGATGGTGAAGGGCCAGCAGAGTGGCCGTCTCGGGGGAGTCTTCTTTGCCTTCGAGGACTCGGCGCAGTTCGAGCTGTGCCCAATCTTGGAGTCCTAGTTCGATCAATCGTTGGGCCAGTTCAAGGCGTTGGGCATCGGCGCTGAGGGAGCGGAATTGGATACCGTTTTGGGGAGCGTTGGGCAAAAGAGGGTTATCGGCAGTCGGAGAGTCCGATGGGAGGGTCAGATCGGGGTTCAGGACGATGGATTTTCGATCCAGTGCGTCTTGGGCGATGCGTTGAGCGATTTGCGGTTGATCTTGTCGAGCGAAACTTTCGGCCAGCAAGTAGTGGAGGATGGGGGGGAGGGTGTTGGGAAAGAGTTTGTGGAGTTCGAGGTATTGTTCTTGGACCAGTTCGGGGAGTTGGGCTTCGAGGGCCCATTGGGCAAATTCGATCAGCGGATCGAGATCGGGGGGGCCTTGTTGGCCTTGTCCGGCCAAGATTGCTGGCGGGATGCGTCGGGCGACCTGGAGGGCATCGGGGCGGTTTTGAGGGTTTTTCAAGAGCTGTTCGCTGACCCAGCGGGTCAGTTCGACCGAGACGTCCAGGCGAGTCTCTGGGCTGGCGTTTTCGAGGAGTTTTTCTTCGGTCTCGAGGAGGCGTTTCCAGGGGAGGGCCGCGAAAGGCTCGGGATTGGAGAATGCCAGAGCGAGCCATTGGGAGGCTTGGCTACTGGCTCCTTGGGTGCTTTGGAGGATTGCCGGAGTGAGGTCTTGATCGGGCGAATCGAGGAGGGCTTGAACGGTGTTGGGGTCGAGTTGGGCGTTGAGTGTTGGGCTCGAAGCGATGCCTGGGATACGTCTTTGGTTGAGGCGTCCGAGGAGTTCTAAGGCGGCGAGTTTGGAGTGCAGTTCGTTGGAGTCGTAGCAACTGATTCGGCACAGGGCCGCAACGCCGTGGTTGTTGTCTAGGGCGTTGAGTTCTTTGATGTGACGGCGTTTGGCTTCGGGGGGTGCGAGCTGGTAGGCTTCGACGATTCTGCGGGTTTCGAAGGGGTTGTTGTTCCAGGTCCAGCGAAGTTGGTTGCTCTGGAGCAGGAAGCGGGCTTGGCTGGCGATTTGCGGATCGTCGTTGCGGGTAGCTTGGCGGATCTGAGCTAGGGCGGGGGTTCCGAGGGCTTCGAGTCGACGTTGCGCTTCGATCCGTTCGGAGTAGGACTCGGAGCCGAGTTTCGCGATCCAGCCTTGGATTTCGTCTTGGGCGATCGAGGGTGCAGGCAGAGAAGGCTGGGCAGGCAGAGTAGGCTGGGCAGGCAGTGCCGACTGGGCGTTGGCCTGCGGGGAGAGTGTCCAAGGGCATGCCCAGAGGAGAAAAGCCCACAGGACAGAGGCCCACAGGAAAGAAGCAAGGGGGGCGAGACGTGCTCGTGCGATTTTTCGCTTGAAGGGTGCCTGGACCTCGGTCATGGCGTTGCTCAGCCGTTGCTCAGGGTAGGGTGAAATCGTTCGGACAACACACAGATCGCTCAATTCGGTGATTGTAGCTCATGGGCAACGCCGCTGGCAGTCCGGTGGGAGCGTCTGGGGTGAGAATGTCGATCAGACGGATAGAAATGAGAGAATTTTGGAGTTCGGGGGAGTAAAGTTTTGACAGGGCCTAGGAATCCGCGATACCATTAGGGGGTTAAGGATCGCTTGGGGGAACCCTGGGCGGCGTCTTGTCTTGAGATTCTTGGAGAATTCGCGTTATGGCGAAAAAGATTCAGCACGTTTGGGGGATCGAGATTGGGCAAAGTTCGCTCAAGGCCCTTCGGTGCCATTTGGACGGTGACCAAGTGGTCGCCGATACCTTTGATTATATCGAGTATCCGAAGATTCTTTCGCAACCCGACGCGGAGCCTGAGGCGTTGATCAACGATGCGTTGGGTCAGTTCCTATCGCGAAACGACTTGACCGGTTCGACCCGCATTGCTGTGAGCGTACCTGGCCAGAGTGGATTGGCGAAGTTCTTCAAGCCCCCGCCGGTGGAGGTCAAGAAGATTGGGGACATTGTCAAGTACGAGGCCAAGCAGCAGATTCCTTTCGATTTGAACGATGTGATTTGGGATTTCCAGCAGATGGAAGGGGCCCAGATTGAGGACGGCTATGCGCTCGAGAGCGAAGTCGGCTTGTTCGCCATGAAGAAAGAGGCGGTTTTCCGCGCGTTAAAGCCCTATCGCGACAAGGGCATCGATATCGACTTGGTGCAGTTGGCACCCATGGGCATCTACAACATGGTCTCCCACGAGCGGTTTGCCGAGTCGATGGCCACGGTGGAGTTCGATCCGGACCGTCCGCCGACGAATTCGGTTGTATTGAGCATTGGGACCGACGCGAGCGACTTGTTGGTCACCAATGGTTTTCGGGTATGGCAGCGGAGCGTTCCGATCGGAGGCAATCACTTCACGAGGCAATTGACCAAGGACTTGAAGTTGACGTTTGCCAAGGCCGAGCATATCAAAAAGAATGCGATGCAGGCCGACGATCCGAAGCTGGTATTTCAGGCGATGAGACCGGTCTTTAACGACATGGTCACCGAGATTCAGCGGAGCTTGAGTTTCTACAAATCGCTGAACAAAAAGTCTGAGCTCGATGGCATGCTGGTGATGGGAAACACTGCAAAAATGCCGGGTTTATTGCAGTTCTTGAACAAGAACTTGAGCATGGAAGTCGAGCTTTACGACAAGTACCCCAAGCTGACCGGGACCGAGGTTTTGGGTGCTCAGCAGTTCAAAGAGAACGCGGCGGCTTATGGGGTCGTCTACGGACTGTGTTTGCAGCTTCTCAATCGCGGTCCGATGCGCACGAATTTGCTCCCTCGCGACATTGTTTTGGATCGGGTGATCCGCAACAAGAAGCCTTGGGCTATAGGCGCCTTGTCCCTCCTGCTCGTAGGCTTTGCGACCCATCATGCGATGCTTGGACAATCCTACCGTCCGTTGCGGTCTGAGCTTTGGTCCAGCGCCGAGTCGAGCGTATCGTCGGTCGACAAGAACTCCAAGGACGAGATGGCCAAGGATGAGGATTTCAAGGGCAAATTGAATCTGTACAAGAGCGTCGGTGTGGAGGTCAGCAAGGGAGCCCAGCAGAGGCTCATGTGCCTGGAGCTTTACGAAGCGATCGAACAGTCCTTGCAACGCGATCCGGTGCTGATGGAAAAGACGCCCCAGGAACTTCCTTACAAAGACCGTATGGAGTTCCATGTCACGAGCGTCGAGCAGATGTATTTCGATAGTTTGGCCAATTGGTACAAACCCGATCTGAAGCAGAGTTATCAAGAGGAATACAAATCGCGAGAGCAAGCGGGATTTGCCAGGATCAAGCGGCCGGCCGACAAGGATCCCGATCCTACTGGACCGGGTTGGGTCATCGAGCTCAAGGGGTACCATTACTACAATGGGACCGAAAAGAAGGGCCGCGAGGGAGCCGCTCACGTGACGAACTATCTGGTCGAGTTTCTCGAGAACGGAACGGTCAAGCTACCTGGGGACAAGCCCGGAGAGGTCCGAGAGGTCAGCATGTATGACCTAGGAGTTAGGCGGCCGGTTTTGAGGAATCGCAATGCGCAGCCAAATCGCTTGTACAAGGTTCCCAATCCGGAGTACTTCCGATTGCTTGAAGAGCGAGGCATCCGGGTCCCGGGCGGCACAGGTTTTGGCGCTGGGGGAGGAGGACCTTCGCTGACCGGTAGCGGTACAGGTGGAGGTTTAGGGGGCGGTCCGAGCTTAGGTGCAGGCGGTCCAGGAGTTGGGCCCGGGGGGGGCTCGGAGCCTGAATCCGGCGACGGCGGCCTAGGGCTCGGCGGTGGGCTCGGCACTGGAGGCGGTGTAGCCGGTGGCGGAGGCATCGGAGGGGGCCAGCAAGGTCCGATCGAGATCAAGGATGCTCAAGGAAACGTCGTTCCGCCGAATTTCCCAGCCCCCAAGTTCGATTTCGTCGTCCAATTCGCTTGGAAACCAGGCGAATTGGCAAGCATTACCGGTCCTGCAGCGGCTGCTGCTCCAGCGGCCGCAGCACCGGCCGGCGGGGCCGAACCCGAGAGCGGCAACTGATGGTCGGTTCCCTGGCATGACCCGACTGAACACAACCAGCACCTAGTTCCAGAAATAGCGATCCGATCAGGAGAGGCCCCATGGAAGATTTGAAACGGTACATCAAAGAGATATCCAAGTACTCCTTTTGGATCCTCGCAGGGTTGGTCCTGCTCTTGTCGAGCGTGATTTTCTATTTGACCTCGTCGAGCATGTACTCGTCGATTTCGCAGAGAATCAGCACCGTCAATGGAGTGTTCTCGAAGATCAACGAGATCTCAGGCAAGACCTCGACGCACCCCAACGAGTTATCCCATAAAGAGATGGAAAGGCGGCTCGAGGGACTCGTCAGCGATGTCGATCAAGCTTGGCAATTCCAATACGAGCGTCAAAAAGAGTTTTTGACATGGCCTGCCAACGCCTTTCAATACCCCAAAGTCCGCGAAATCTTCGATGGACTCAGGCCTTTTGAGAAGAATGTCGCCTTTCCACTTCCCGAGCCAATCCCCTCGCCTTTGGATCAAGTGACCGTGCGGGATCGGGACGTGTACAAGAGCTATATCGAGCCTGAGTTCCCGGCGCTTGCCAGACGCATTGGAAGCACCTGGAGGTTCGTTTTGGATGCAAAAGCGATGGCTCCCTCGGGAGGAGGTTTTGAGCCTCCCGGTGGAGGGGCCTTTGGAGGTGGTTTGACCGGGGGAGCTGTGGCAAAACCAGATGACAGTAAGGATTTGGTTCGGTGGCCTGAAGCGGCTCAAAAGGAGCTCATCTCGACTGCCTTGCCGTGGTATGCCCGTTCGACTCCACCGACGATCCACGAAATTTACTACACCCAGGAAGACATTTGGCTTCTGCGTGGCATCATGGACATTCTGGCCAATACCAATTCGGACGCCAAGGAGAACTTTCAGGCGGTCGTACGTGAGATCGAGTGGATCCGCTGGGGGTCTAAGGCCAGTCGCGATGCCGGCAGCCTTTCGGGAGCCGGCCCAGCGGCCGGTGGTGGCGGAGGATTGATGGGGATGATGGGCGGAGGTGGTCCCCCTTCGGAAGCCGAAAGTGGCGGAGGACCTCCTTCGGGCTATGGCGGAATGGGAGGGGGAGGTAAGGGAGGTGCTATGGTACCTGCCGGGACAGGCAGAGCCAAAGATCCAGCCGAGGGTCGATACGTCGATACATCGTTCAAACCTCTTACCGGTGCACAGCTTCGTGGTGCAATGGATTTGAAGAGCGCGCCCGACGCGGTGATCGCCGCGGCCAAACGAATTCCCGTGCGCATGCGATTGAAAATCGACGAGTCGCAACTCGGGCGACTGATCACCGATTGCGGAAATGGAAAAATGATGCTTGAAGTGCTTCAAGTTCGCTACAACACCGACGCGACCTCCAGTGGCGGGGCAGCCGGAAGTGGGGGCGGTGCGGGCGGATTCGGTGGAGAAGGCGAAGGCAACATGCCGGGTCTGGGTGCCACCGGGGCCGGTGGGTCTGGAGCCGAATTGCGAAGCGACGGGGACATGGGCGGAGAGCCAGAGTCCGGTGAAGGAGGAGCCCCTGCTGGCATGGGTGGCTCAGGTGGATTGGGAAGTGGATCCGCGAATCGATCGACCAATGGAGAGGTAGCCGTCGAGATCTTCGGTCTGGTGTACCTGTACAATCCACCAGCGAATTTGAGTGGAACCAAAGCTGCCGATGCTCCGGCCGGTCAGGCCGATGGAGCGCCAGTTGCTGGGGATTCGACTCCACAGGCCCCAGCGACCGCCCCTGGCCAACCGGCTGGAACTGCGGACCCTGGAACGCCTGCCGAACCGGCCGCACCTGCAGACCCGGCTGTTCCTACCGACCCAGGAACGCCTGCCGCAACTAACCTAGGAGTTCGTTCATGTTCGGAAAAAAGAAAAGCAAAGACCAAGCCGACAGCCAACCGGTGGCGAGCAAGTCCGAGGAGAAGGGGTCGGCCAAGAGCAAGTCGAAGTCCAAGGGGAGTTTCGACGCCAAGGAGTTTATGCTCTACCATGTGGAGAAATTCGTCTTTGGCTTGATGTTGCTCTTAAGTGCTGGATTGGTTTACTTGGGTTTTACCTCCAAGACCATTGAGGCGACGAAGGATCCGAAAAAGCTTTCCGATAAAGCCAATCAGGTTCTCAATCAGATACGGGAGAACCATTGGGATGCGATCAAGGATGAAGAGGCGCGCGTCAAGGGAGTGATCGATGTGAGCTATACCGAAAAATCGGTGGATGCGACCAAGCCGATTCCCAAAGACATGTACCGTCCGGAAATACCCGTCCCAGGTTCCAGGATCACCGGGTACCGCGTGGACCCCGAAATTTTCCCGGCCACGGGTTTAGAAGCCAACTATTACTTTGGACCGATTGTGGTAGGCAATGCCAATGCTCAATTGGTCGAGTACCTCGACAAGCTCCCCGCCGCCGAAGAGAAGAAAGAACCCAGACGCAGAGAGCCTGCCGGGGGGCGGCCTGGGGGTGGATTCGAAGGAGAAAGCGGCGGCCGCGGTGGTTCTGGGGGACCGCCTCCGGGGATGCTCGGCAATGGAGGGCCTCCAGGAATGGGCGGAGGGCTCGGAGGTGGGGCGGTGACCAATGTGAAACGGTACTTGTCGGGTGGATACGACCAAGGATTCCCGTCGCATACGCTTGGACCATCGAACCCGAACGATCCGAGGAGAAAATCGATAGGACCCAGGGACATAGGATTTGTCAGCGTCATGGCTTTGGCTCCGCACGAGGCCTTGGAAAAGGAGTATCGATCGAAGTTATCCCCTGGCGGAAACATCATGCCGGGTCGCGATACACCCAATTACACTGGCTTTGAGGTCGAGAGAGTCGATGTGACCGAGGACCCGACGAAGGCGATTCAGGAAGCCGATTGGCAACCGCTTGCGGGTGCAGGTTCCGAGCGATTGAAGGAGCTTGCCAAGTCCGTTTGGCTCGGGACAGCTCCGGAGGTTTCCGAGTCGGGCTGGACGGCACCGAACATTACGATGCCGGTTCCCCCTTTGCTTTTGAAGAATTACCGCGAGTTTGTTTCGCACACGGAGATACCGAAAGTCGGATCTGGATCTGGGGTCGCCCAAGCTCCTGGAGGGCTAGGTGGTCCCGGGGGTGGATTTGGAGCCGGTGGAAGCAGCGGATTTGAGGGTGAATCCGGGGGTGAGCCCGAGAGCGGTGCACCTGCGGGAGGAGCACCTCCGGGCTATGGAGGAGGCGGACCTCCCCCGGGATACGGCGGTGGCGGGGGTGGCGGACCAC
>JAJTFB010000153.1 GCA_021300015.1 Pirellula sp.
CATCCCAAGCATCCCAGCCACAAAGTCGTGCGCGACGCATCCTCCAGCCGCGACGATCAATCCGCTGACAGTTCCTAAAACCGTAGTAAAGGCAATCGCAGAGACGGCGGCAAAGAGCAACTCAGAAAAGCTCGTGGCAAGCAACGGGGCGGCCATGTTGCTGTCGCTCGGGTCCATCGATCCACTGACCATCGCTCCGAAGCCAATGTACAAGGTCAACAGGTAAAAAAATCCGATCGTTGCGATCCCGACAATGGTGCTCTTGCGAGCCGAAGCTTGGTCTTTGACCGTGTAGTATCGGATCAAAATGTGGGGAAGCGACGCGGTACCTCCAAAGAGTGCCAACATCAACGAGATAAAATCGAGCTTGGGGAACCACTGCTGCTGCCGGATCCCCTGGAACGTCGGGTGGTTACCAGGGGCCATCATCGCCGAGCCTTGGACCACCCTGGGTGCATACTCGACGACCGGCTTGCCGTCCTGGGTACTTTTGACGGTTTGCGAAAGCTCGATCTTGGCACCGGAGAGCTCGGTCAGAAAGGAGATCGGACCGAGTGGGCCGGTCGATGTTTTTCCCCCGTTCAATTCGAGCACTCTGCCAACCGGCTGCACATTGCTCTGGTCCTGCTTGAGCCCCAGCCGAACGCCGTCGATGTACTTGTTTTTTTGATCATCGACGGTGATCCGTTGCGGGACCGTCCGAGCTTGTCCGAGCTTCTCCCTCGGATCGAGTAAGCCCTCGATTTAAAACCATGACGGTCAAGACCAGCGAGAAAAGGACCAGCAATCCACCTTTGAGGAACTGGACGTAAGTCGTGCTGACCATGCCGGCCGTCACGACAATCACCACCACAATCGAGCCGACAAGCACAACACCTTGCCAATACTGCAAACCCAGCAGAGGCTTGACCAAAGCCCCTGCTCCGACCATCTGCGGGATAAGGTAAACCAAGCTGACGACCAAGGTGCTCAAACCAGCCGCCGAGCGAATCCCCGAGGACTGGAATTTGCTGGCCAAGGCATCGGCAAACGTGTACTTACCAAGCCGCTTGAGAGGTTCGGCGATAACCAGCAAAGCCACCAACCAACCGGCGAGGTAGCCGATCGAATAGAGAAAACCGTCGAATCCATAGAAGGCGATCATGCCGCAGATGCCCAGGAAGGACGCCGCCGAAAGGTAGTCCCCAGCGAACGCGATCCCGTTGACAAACCAAGGTATCTCGCCGCCGGCGGCAAAGTACCCCGCGCTCGATTTGGCCTTGGAACCCAAATAGAAACTCAATGCGACGGTCCCGAGGACCATCACCAAAAAGACGATGATAGCAAGGCTGCTTGAGGTGTAGATCATGACCTTGTTCGGCTAAGAAGACCGTAGAGCATAGCGACAACCAACGATAGAAGGATCAAACCGACCCCATAAGCGACCGTCAGCGGGATCCCTGCGATTTTGGTTTGAGTGATCCACTCGTAAGCGAACGTGCAAAGTCCGATGAAACTCGCATAGGCGAGCGTAAAAAAAAGAAGCAAGATCACGCCGATGCGCTGACGCTTGGCGATGACATGGATTTCTTCATGTTCGGTGGTGTTGGCCGGATGGTGCATGGTGCAAAATGGTTCAGTGCAAAAATGGTGCAGTGCAAATAGTGCAGTGCAAAAATGGTGCAAAATAAGTTGAAATCGTGCAGATCCGAGTGGCTCGGAATTTGGGAAGGTGGCTCAGCGTTTGGTTGGGAACCGGGGAAGAGGATTCATCAAGGCGGGTGCTATAGCTTACTCCAATCTGCGAAGCTAAACACCCATCAGGGCCCAGGCTCGACAAAGGATTGGAGTTTCTTGGAAAGTCCTGGAATGATCCGGCAAGCGTTTTGGTGGTAGACTTTTTCAAGCACTTCTCGGGGCAGTCCGATCCCATAGATTCGCCAGTCGCCCTGCGGTGGCGGGGACTTTTCTGAGTAATGGAAGTACTCGTCTTGGGTCTCGAGGAATCGCCAGTAGATGCGCAGTCGCTGCTCGGGGAACGGGCCATCGGTTCCCAGCAGAATTCGGTCCTGAAACCTTTCAAAGAACCGTTGAGCCGAATACGGCTGGCGACCGAGTTCGTTGATACGTGAGGAAAACTCGACATAGAGATTCGGATACTCATCGAGCCATCCAGACAACTCGACAAGATCCTCGGCGTCATTGCCAAAATGCGCCGCAATGAATCGGGTCTTGGGATGTTTCGCGATGACCCGATTGCGAGCTTGGTGCAAGCTCTTGCGGCTCGGGAACTCAGGACCCGTAAACGCCCATTCAGGCCGGGCTTGAAGCTCTCCGATTCGCTCATTGGCGTCATCCAAAGGTCGAAAGAACGCGCTCGGGTCGGCCGTATGCATCAAGACCGGAATCCCAAGCTCAGCGCAGGATTCCCAAATCGGATCCCAGCGAGGATCGTCGATCTGGATCAAAGTACCGTCTGCATTCTTCCAACGCAGCCCAAAGTCCTTGAAGAATTTTAAGCCACAGACGCGCCCTCGTTTGACCTCCGCGCGAAGCGTCTCGACGGTATCGAAGACAAAGCGGGTTTGGTTGCAAGCCCAACTCGAAGGCTCGTCCAGATTGCCTTTGCCACGAAAATCGATGTTCGCAAAAATCGCAAAACGATCAGGATATTTGGACCACAGGTATGCCGTATGAGCCTCGAGCTGGGGTCCAAGCGTTCCATCGAGAGAGACACTCACGGCGATCCGGTTGCGATCCATCATCTCGACATAGCGTTCGAGCAATTCCGGATCGTGCTTCCCCTTGACGAAGAAATGGGTGTGGACATCGACCACCGGAAAAGAGGCTTGATCGATCCGCGACTCCGGGACGATTAAGCTTGGGATCCGCTCGGCCGAACTGCTCTGTGCCAAGCACTCTGTCGGCAGCATCATGCTCAAGAGCAACACGGGCCACAGCACTAGCAATAGCGCCCCGTGCAACAGTGCGATCGCCATCGGTGAGCAAACAAGTCGGAGCATCAGCGAGCCATTTCCGCAAGAAGTGAAGATAGTCCAGCGCGATAGTCCGGGAACGCAAAGCGAATCGCGTGGTCTTCGAGAAGTCGACGATTGCTTACCCGTTTGTTCCCTTGACTGCGACGTCGAGGAACCGCTCCCTGTGAATGGGCCGCTTGAAGCTCTTGTCCCGAAGCGTAGCTCGGTGCAGGCCAGCCCATACTCTGGCAGATGTATGCGTAGTAGTCGCGGCGCTGGACACTATGCCCATCGCTGACGCAGTACAGCCGCCCTCTGCGGGCTCCTTGACTGACGGCCGCGATGACCGTGGCTAGATCGTCGACATGGATCAGGTTCAAGTAGCTATCCGGATCGACGGCCATGGCTTGGCCCTCTCGCAGCGGTTGGACATTGGGGATTCTCTCCGGTCCATAGATGCCCGCAGGTCGCAGGACCACATGCTCGATGCTCGAGTGTTCGAGCCAACGCTCGGCTTCAAGCGCTGTGATGGAACCTGGCCGACTCGGTCCGACAGGGGACTGTTCATCGACCCAAAAATCTTGGCTCCCAAGCGGGTCTGCAAACACGCCGGTCGTCGATAAGTAGACCCACCGCGTCGGTCGAGAACAAGACGCTTGGGATAACCAACGCTCGAGATTTGCCAGTCCAAGCCGATGCGCTTGAGCCGGGGGTACGTCGGCCATCGGAGCATGCGAGACGGCCACAAGCACCGAGGCCAGTTCCGATGGGCAGGAATGCTGAGCCTGCAAAAGCCAAGAATCATCGAGCCAATCCCAGACGATCGGTTCGATCCCAAGTTTCTCTAACTCAGCAGCTTTTTGACCCGTGCGAGTCACAGCCAAGACGCGGTCACCTGCCGAGAGCCACAGGCTCGCGACGCGCAAGCCCACGTAGCCACAGCCGACAATCAGGCGAGTTGGGCGTGATTGGCGATCCGAATCGGAATCTGGCGGGTTAGGTGAGTTAGGGATCATTTATCCTTCCGAACCGTTACGAACGGACCTGCGGGGAAGTTTCTTGACATTCCGGAGTGAACTTTCTTAAGTTCTTTGGGGTAAAGGGTTTTATTTTGAGCTCTGATACCGAATAATCGGTCTTATCATACCGTGCCACGAGGCATACCGCCTTGGGGTCAACTGCGTTTAGGGGAATTGGAATGCTTCGGCTTGCCAAACGGATCGTTTTGCTCAGCACGGGCCTTGTCGTCCTGGAACTCCTCGGCGCGAGCTTGCAAGTCCGCGCCCAAGACGTGTTGCCAGAAGCTCCCGCAAAACCACGGATGTCCGCCCCGGTGGATCGAAACACCGACGGAGAAACCAAAGGTGCGACCTACGTTTCGTTGGACCCGAGTTTAAACCGACTCTTTTCGGGCGAAGACCCCAAGTCCCTGACGGACCTCAAGGCGCTCCAGACCCAACAGTCCAAGGTCGCAGCGAAAATCCACCAAGTCACCGTCAATCTTCAGCATGGCAGCACGCAAGGAAGCGGTGTGCTCATCAACGAGGAAGGATACATTCTCACTGCTGCCCACGTCGCCGGTAAGCCCAAGCAAAAGATGTGGGTCGTGCTTCACGATGGCCGACGCGTCGAAGGGGTCAGCATGGGTGTCAACCGAGACACCGACGCGGGACTGGTTCGCATTCTCAAAACGCGGGACGAAAACAATCAACCCTGGCCTCATGCTGCACTCCCGGCCGTCGGCGAGCGCGTCAAGACAGGGCAATGGTGCATCGCCGGAGGGCATCCGGGGGGTTGGGTCTCTGACCGACCTGCGGTCATCCGCATCGGACGTATCCTCGCCGTGACCGACTCGACAGTCGTCTCAGACTGTTCGCTTATCGGTGGGGACAGCGGAGGACCACTTTTCGACCTCCAAGGCAAGCTCATCGGCATCCACAGCCGCATCGGAATCGACGTCGACGACAACATGCATGTCCCTATGAACGTCTACATGGAATCCTGGGATCGCTTGGCCAACAGCGAAGCCTGGGGCGTCCTACCTGGCTTTAGACCGATCATCGGCGTGACGGCCGATCGTCAATCGGACACCAAAAGCGAATGCATCATCGGTACCGTCGCACCCCGAGGCCCTGCGGCCAAAGCCGGAATCGTCCCAGGGGATCGGATCGTTCGATTCCACAACGCCGAAATCACCAACTTCGATCGACTCAAAGAAGAAGTCGATGCGATGGTGCCGGGCGAACGGGTCAATGTCGAAGTCTTGCGCGATGGCAAGAAGGTGAATTTGAAGTTGATTATCGGAGTTTCTGACGAGCCATAAGGCCACCGAGAGACCGCATTATGAAGTTTGGGATCGACAAAGTATTGCTTTTGGGCTGCTTGGGACTCTGGGGCGGGATGCTCACCGAGAGCTCCCTGCGCACCGGCGACCCTCGCTGCTTCGATGGGTCTTGCAAACCCTCTGCCCCCGCATTGCAACTCCCCACGAGCATCGACACCGACCCTCGGAGCCGAAGCTTCGAAGCGCTCCAAGAAGCAAACCAATCGGAGTCGAACCGACCCAAATCGGACGCTTCCGATTTCGAAACCAGCGATCCGCTCGGCGCGTTGCACTCCCAAGGCGATGAAGATTTCTTTCCCCAACATTTGATCCAACAGGAAATGCGGCTTCCGGGAGGAAACAATCGAG
>JAJTFB010000154.1 GCA_021300015.1 Pirellula sp.
TCCGATTACCGATCGATTCGGTCGACTATCGCATCATGCTCGAATGGATAGGTGCCGGGGCGCGGGGGATCGGCCAGGGGAACAGCAGGCTCGAGTCGGTCGAGGTGTTGCCGCAATCTGTAACACTCCGGACTGCCGATCGAGATCAATTGACCGTTGTGGCTAAGTATTCCGATGGGCGAAGTGAGGATGTAACGCGATGGGCCAAGTTCACATCGAGCGACGAGTCGATTGCGTTGGTCGATCCGCAGGGTCGAGTCCAAGTGTTGGGTCCTGGGGAGGGAACGATTGTCGCTTGGTTTTCCAGTCGCATCGCATCGTCTCGCATTCGGGTTCCCTTTGAGCTCGATACGAATCGAGTGCCGACATTGGCTTCGATTCAAGAGCGACTCGGGATGGCCAATCCGATCGACCAGCATGTGGCAACGCAGCTTGCTGCTCTGAGAATTCCTCCATCGGATCGCTGTACGGACGAGGAGTTTCTCAGGCGGACTTCGTTGGACGCGACAGGTACGATTCCGACCCCTGAGCAGATCGAGCAGTTTCAAGCCGATAGTTCACCCGACAAACGATCTCGCTGGATCGATAGCTTGCTCAGCAGCCCTCAATACGTCGACTATTGGGCTTATCGTTGGTCCGATGTTTTGATGCTCAACAGCAATCTGTTGCGAGCCGACGGCCTGAGAGCTTATTACCAGTGGATTCGCACTGGAGTGGAGCAAAACAAGCCTTGGGATGCCATGGTCAGAGAGATCCTGACGGCCACGGGCAATTCGCTCGACCAAGGAGCGACGAACTTCTATGGAATCAACCAGGATCCAGAGACGATGACCGAAAACGCATGCCAAGCGTTTCTAGGGCTATCGATCGGGTGTGCCAAGTGCCATAACCATCCGCTCGAAAAATGGACCAACGATCAATACTATGCGATGGCCAATTTGTTTGCGAGGGTACGCGCTAAAGGCTGGGGTGGAGAGGTTCGCAACGGGGATTCTGACCGAACGGTTTTCGTGGTGGATCGAGGCGATTTGATTCAGCCATTGCGGGGTAAACCGCAAGCCCCTGCGCCTTTGGATGCACCGGCGATCGATATCGAATCGACGGAGGATCGACGCTTGGTTCTAGCCCAATGGATGACCTCGGCGGAGAATCCCTACTTCACCCGTTCGATTGTCAACCGAGTCTGGGCGGCTTATTTCGGTATCGGTATTGTCAATGCGGTGGATGATCTAAGGGCTAGCAATCCGGAAAGCAATCCGGCGTTGATGTCGTATTTGAGTCAGTACTTGATCGAGCAGGAATATGATCTACGGTCTTTGATGCGACAGATCATGAACTCGGAGACTTATCAACGTTCGAGCGTTCCTCTTGAGGGCAATCAAGCCGATCGCAAGCACTTCTCGCACTATTACCCGAAGCGATTGATGGCAGAGGTGATTCATGATGCGATTGCCAGCGTTACCTCGGTGCCGAGCGAGTTCAACAAAATCATTTTCTTGGGTGGGGACAGGAACGATACGAAGTTTTATCCCAAGGGGACCAAAGCGATCCAGTTATTCGACTCGAGTGTCGAGAGCAACTTTTTGAAGACCTTTGGGCGAAACCAGCGGCGGATCACCTGTGAGTGCGAGCGAAGCGACGAGCCGAGTATCATTCAGGCGTTGCATTTGAGCAACGGCGAGACACTCAATAACAAGCTTGCTGAAAAAGGAGGAGTCATCGATCAGTGGATCGAAAAATTCGCTCAGGATGATGCGGGGATTATCCGGCAAGCGTACTTGAGGACCTTGGGTCGTGGGCCGACCCCTGGCGAGCAGCAGGCGATTCTTGAGGAGCTAGGACGCAACGGCGAGGACCGTCATGCTACGCTGGAGGATTTGCTTTGGAGTTTGATGACATCGAGAGAGTTCTTGTTTAACCATTGAGCATGGAGGAAAAACGAACCAATCCCAGGGCGGCGCTTCGCTTTGCCCTGGGCTATCCCCTTGCGCCCCGTTGGGGCATAAAAACATCGGGCAAACGCCATCGCGACTAACCCAACACAACTTGGATCGCCTTCAAAGTGCAATCAACACTGATCCGTAACCGGATCGTTCGCCCCAACGGGGCATAATGAGATAGCCCAGGGTAGAGCGCAGCGCCACCCTGGGTGCGCTGGCGACTTGGGTAGGCAACAATCCTTGAAACGCCCATGAACCTCAACGAATCCACCGTCGAATACGCCGCGCTCGAATGGTTCGAATAACTCGACTACGCCATCGGGCACGGAACTGATTTTGCACCCGGTGAACCAGACGCCGAGCGAAATTCGTTTGCCGAAGTCGTCCTGCCGGGACGCTTGCGCGTCGCCATCGGCAGCCTGAACCCAACTATCCCCGAAGAGCCCGCGAAGAAAACCTACGAAAAGTTCTACGCGTTGGTACACCCGCACCGGTGCAGGCGAGAAACTCGGGGACTGAGAAACTCGGGGACTGTCCCCGGCTGGAGTACGATGGCCTGGCTCCGCACCGGGTGCCTAGCACCGATTTGGGCCCCCTATTTGCTAGCATCCGACCCGGCTCCGCACCTAGTGCCTGGCACCGATTTGGGCCCCCTATTTGCTAGCATCCGACCCGGCTCCGCACCGGGTGCCTGGCACCGATTTGGGCCCCCTATTTGCTAGCATCCGACCTGGCGTCGCACCGGGTGCCTGGCACCGATTTGGGCCCCCTGTTTGCTAGCATCCGGACTGGCGTCGCACCGGGTGCCTGGCACCCATTTAGCACCCATTTGGGCAGTCTGTTTGCTAGCATCCGGCATGGCGTCGCACCGGGTGCATGGCACCGATTTGCCGCTCTTTCAGGGCTAACGGAAATTATGACGTCCCCGAATCCCAGGGCGGCGCTTCGCTTTGCCCTGGGCTATCCCCTTGCGCCCCGTTGGGGCATAAAACCATCGGGCAAACGCCATCCAGAATAACCCACCACAACCTGGATCGCATGCGATGTGCAATCAATACCGATCCGTGACCGGATCGTTCGCCCCAACGGGGCATAATGAGATGAAAACGCGGGGACTGTCCCCAGGGTTTTTGTCCTGGAAAGATCGGGCTGCTGCCCAGGGCGGCGCTTCGCTCTACCCTGGGTATGGTTTGAATCGCTGGACTTTTGACATCGGAAAGCAATGACACGCCAACGATTAAGGTGCCGGTTCGATCCAATCCAGTGGATCGTAGGAGGCTTGCGTACTCAGTGGCGCGTGGTGAGCATGGTAGGCACTTGCGAGTGCTGCCACGGCCCAAGCCGTCGCTTGCATCGAGATGAATTGGTCGGTCTCGTGGGGATCTCCATTATCGAAAAACTCTTGGACTGGATTGGCCCGGCTAGAGACGTGCCATGAACCGTCCTTGTGCTGCGTATCGATCAGATACTGGAGTCCTTTGCTCAGGTGTGGCTTCTCGTGAATGCCGTAACCGCTCTTCGTCTGCGCCAGGATCAGAAGGGCCGTGGCCGTTGAATAAGCTTCGCTTTCGCGGCCTGCTTGGTAACCCCATCCACCATCCTGGTTTTGCATCTTGATCAAAGTCTCTCGCCGTTTTCCGCCTTGATCAAAATCGAAAATCCGATTCAGTTCCTGGATTTGCGATCCTGTGAAGAAAGGCTCCTCGGGAATTCTGATCATGGGGTATGTAATCTTCCAACTGTTTTCCGGAAGACGCTTATCGCGGAGAAATCTGGGTTCTTGAAAGGTCCAGTAAGGAGGGCGTTCGCCAGGTCGAAATGGCGATTCATTCATCAAGGATCGAGCCTCGTAATCGAACCAAATCGTACCGCACAGGTCCTCGGTGGTTGTCGGTTCGGCTTGCCTAGCTCGCCAAAGCATTGCTCGATATCTTGCTTTGTGAAGTGCGTTGAGTGAAACGGCTTGGAATGCGTCTTTTTGATACCTTTCGTAGTGATTCAAACCAGAGATTACCAGCGCCGTGGCCATCATCTCCGAGGAGGCTGCCGGGGGACGAACCGAGTGGACTCTCCAACGCCCATCATGCATCTGCGTTGAAATCGCTTTATTGACCAACTCTTCGCCTAGGGTCCCCCAAGTCGTTTGGCCTACGGACAAAGTCCAAAGGGCATACCCAAGCGTCATGCCTCGGCCACCTAATTCCTGCTCGGGCTTGAGACTTGCCAGTTCACGCTCAAGACTTCTGCGAGTGAAGTCCAGGATCCGATCGCGTCGCTGTGCCTGATCGCCCCATAGGATTTTTCCCTGCGAGCCTTCAGCGGCACTGAGTCGATAAGCAAGTAGCGGGACAGCTTGGTGATGGCACGAGAAACAATCCCGATGCTTGGGGTAATTATCTACCCCGGCTGAAATTCGCTCGATGCCACGCTCAATCGATTCCTTGAGATCGTCGCGTTGCAGCTCATTCTGTGCATAAACCTCGGCGTTAGCAACAAGCCAGCTCGCTGCGCAGATCCATAGAAGTTTTTTCATGGCAGTCCGCCTGCAAATTTGCATAAAGAGGGTTAAGCTATCACGCCCGGTTGGTTGAGTTTTAGCAAGCAGATCTAGACGACGTCAAGCATTTTCTCGCCAAACGCTTGGATGAGCACCGCCAAGCATCGATTCTGCTTTGGCCGCTTTTTAGGCAACCGCTGACACGCAGGGATCGCGAGGGAGGGATTGATGATTGTCGAGTGATGATTGGTGATTTCTGAGGTGGAGCACCCGGGGACTGTCCCCGCGTTTTTACTTCAGGTTGTTGGCCATCGGGTTTTGACCAAGCACCCGCCGAGCTCTCCGCGATCGATTTGCACCGATCCTCCGTGCTGCTGTAGGATCCGCTGGACAATGGCCAATCCCAACCCTAGCCCCGAGTGGGACGAAGCTTGCTGCTGGTTTTGCGCTTCGGGATCGATTCGCACGAACGGTTTCATCACCTCGCTACGCATCGCATCAGGGATCCCCGGTCCATCGTCCTCAATGTCTATACAAATATACGATAGCTCCCCCCCTCCAGAAACGGATTCTTGAACCTCGGAGACACGGAGTCGTAGCAGCGACTTTGCATAACGTGCCCCATTGGAGGTTAGATT
>JAJTFB010000055.1 GCA_021300015.1 Pirellula sp.
CAAGCCCCCGGCCAACAACCCAGCGGCGAGCAGCCCAGCGGCCAGCAACCCAGCGGCCAACAACCCAGCGGCCAACAACCCAGCGGCCAACAACCTAGCGGTCAGCAACCCAGCGGTCAGCAACCTAGTGGCCAACAACCTAGCGGCCAACAACCTAGCGGCCAACAACCCAGTGGTCAGCAACCTAGTGGTCAACAAGCTAGTGGGCAGCAAGCGATTCCGCAGTCGGCCAAAGAGTTGGCGCGGATGCTCGATGCTTTGGATCAGCAGTTGGCCAGTTCGGAGCAACCGCAGGGATCGGATCCGGCCAATGCGCAGGCCAATACGGACGGCAAATCCGAGCAATCGGGCAAGAGTCAGGAGGGTAGACCTCAGGGGGGCAAGGAGAGCGATGCTGCGGGGCCGAATCCGCAGGAATCGAATCAGGCCAATGCGGGAGATAAGAGTGGATCGCAGAAGGCATTGGCGGCGGCGGCCGACCAGATCGCATCGCAGTTGCAGAGTCAGCGGATGGCCAATCGGAATGCCGCCAAGCAACGGAGTCAGAGTGCGAAAAAGCCCAATGGAGAGTCGTCTGCCGAGCCGGACGACACGGGTCGTACGGAGAATCAACCGGTGGGTAATTCCGCGTTGCCGAATGTCATGTTGGATAAGGGGATGGAATGGGGGAGGCTGCGCCAGCAGCGAGCCGAGCAAGTGATTGAGGGGAAGCGCGAGTTTTTGGATCCAGAGTTTGGCGACGCGATTCGAGCCTATTATCGAGCGTTGGGCAAGCAGGGGCTCGACAAGAAGCCTGCAGCGGTGCCTTGAGCTCAAGATCCATCGAGTACGAGTACGGCGAAATCCGATGCGAAGCAAGAACAATCGTTTAACCCGCAGCCAACGGCGAGGAAGTCGCTATTTGGGCTTTTGTCGTACTCGTACTCAATGAAATGGTACTCGTACTCGTACTCGATTCCGTATTTTCGATTACGAGTACGAGTACCGCTTCGCTGAGTACCGCTTCGCTGAGTACGAGTACGACGAAATCCGATGCGATGTAAGAACCTGTGTATAATGCCTTCCTATCAAGATCCCGTCCGTTTACCACTTTGCCTATAGGTCGAATTGAAATGCGATTTTCGCTCGTTTGCTTGGAGTCGGTTTCGAGGCGTGTTGGTTGGCGGCGTATTGGCCTCCTGTGGGCAATGGCGTGGAGTCTGACAGCAGACCTGATGCCGAACGCTTACGCGGAGGATACGCTTCCCAAGATCCGCAAAGATGTCGTCTATGGGCACAAGGACGGGATGGCCTTGACGATGGATGTGTTTGAGCCGGAGTCGAAGCGTAAGGGGATTGGATTGATGTTCATGGTCAGTGGCGGTTGGGTATCGACCTGGATGCCACCTGCTCAGATGTCAAATTTTTTCAAGCCGCTTTTGGACGAGGGCTATACGATCATCGCCGTCCGGCACGGCAGCAGTCCTAAGTATGTGATTCCAGAGATTGTCGAGGATGTGCGCAAGGCGCTAGGGCATGTGGACAAAGAATGCCAGGAGTGGCAGATCGACAAATCCAAAATAGGAGTTTTTGGGTTCTCGGCCGGGGGGCATCTTTCCCTGATGCTTGGAACGACGGCCAATGACAAGAAGCGTGGACCGCGGATCGCAGCGGTCGCTGCGGTATTTCCTCCGACGGACCTTGCACCCTACAAGACGGATGGCAATCCTCGGATGGAACAGTTCCCGGCATTGAAATTCGATTCGAATCGCAACGACGAGTTCTCGCCTTTACGGCAGGTTTCCAGTGTGGACGCGCCGACTTTGTTGGTGCACGGGGACAAAGATGATTTGGTACCGTTGTCGCACAGTGAGAACATCAAGGAGGCGTTCTCGAAGTCTGAGGTGCCTTGCAATCTGGTCGTGATCCGGGGGGCTGCCCACGGCTTTGATGCCGAGGGCAACCGGATCATGTTCGAGTCGATGCGAGACTGGTTCAAGAAGCACTTGGACGAGCGTCCGAACCAGTCGTCTGGCGACTGATCGCCTTGCGAGCGGTCCAGGGTTAAGCGAGTCCGTCTTCGGCGAGTCGATCGATCTCGTCCATTCGATCGATCATACGATGAAGCTGCTCTTGTCCCCAGTGGGGGCCTTGCAAGGAGGGTTTGGTGCTCCTTTGGCCGTTCTCTTCGCCGGATAGTGACGTTGCGCTGACGTCGCTACCAAGGCTCCCCACTCCGCTTATACCTGTTCCATTGGTCGCTTTCGCACCGGATTCCTGCGTTGCCAGGGACCGAACCGAGAGCGAAAGCGAATCGATCTTGCTCGCCAATTCGTTGACCTGTACCGACTTGCGTTTGAAATCGGTCGACTTGTTTGCGAGTCGATCGGTCAGTTCGCTGACGGAGGTTTCCATCGCTGCCTTGACGCGGTTCAAGTGATCGACGTCGGCGGCGAGTTGGCGGTGATGGTTTTGGACTGTTTCGAATTCATGGGTTGCTTGGAGCAGTTCCCCTCGCCGGGTCGATAGGTTGCCATCGAGTTCGGCGATTGATTTATCGAGTTTGGTGCAGCGAAGTTCCCGGTCTTCGATGAGCACTTTGGTTTGCGATTCGAGAAGATCGTTCAGTTCCCGTTTTTGGGAGACCTCTTCGTTCAGGCCAGCGATGCAGTTGGATAGATGCACCTTGGAAGATTGCAGGGACTCGATTTGAGTTTGCAGATCCTTGTGAGTTGCTACGATTTGGCGTAAGTTCGCTTGACTTGTTTCGATGGCTTCGTCGACCAAGGCTTTCTCGGTATTGGCATCTTGAAGCGAGCGTGTGACCTCGGCGAGCGACAGCGTTTGAATCTCGATATTTCGATCGAATTCGATCTTGAGCGACTGCAATTCTGACTGCAAATCGGATCGGTCTTGTTCAAGGTTTTCGCAGGTTTCTTGCAGGCGGTTGGCTTCGTCGCCGAGTTTCTCGATTCGGCGTTCGATCGACTGCTGATCGCGTTGGAATTGACGCTGGTTGGCTTCGTGTTCCGAGCGAGTCGATTCGAAGGCATCACGGGATTGGGCCAATTGCTCTTCGAGTTCAAGAATATCGCGGCGGGTTTTTTCCCGCTGGGACTTCAAGTCGTTGAGATGCTCTCGTTTGGCTTCGATTTCCGAATCGACACCACAGAGTTTCATCTTGGCATACTCGGAATCGGCTTGCAATTGAAGAATCGTATTGCGAAGCGAGTCGACTTCATCGCCCAAGCGGTCACGTTGGCGTCCGAATTCCTCGGCTTCGCTGGTCCACTGAGAGGCTTTGATCTGGGCCGCGACGGATTGTGCGTCGAATTCGCGAACAGAGGTCTCGAGCCGTTCGAGTTGGTGCTTTTGCGATTTCCAATCACTGATCCACTTTTGGTAGAGTTGCGAAAGCGAGCGGACGTGATCGGACATCGTTTCGATCCGACGGCCGGATTCCTTTCGGATTCGATCGCCACCGATTTCGCGGACGGAACGATCGTAAAACAAACTGATTCCGGCCAAGAGGAAAACCATTGCTCCGGCGAGGTTGAACAAGACAAACTCGTGATCTGCGAACTGTCGCCCGTAGTTCCAGTAGTTGGTCGCCCCTGTCACTGCGATACCAAGTCCAAATAGCGAGAAGGTCATCAAACTAGGCCAGCGACCGCGGTTGGAATCCGATTCATCCTTCTGAATCCAGGATCGAACTTCTGCGTTGTACGAATCCAGGATTCGCACTAGCCGATCGACCGTCGTATCGTCGAGTAAGCGCTCATCGGTGGTCAGAGGTTTGGTGCGCGAGGCGAGTCCGAGCGACTCGCTGGCATTTTGGTTTGGCGATCCAGTCAACGACCAATTCCCTTCGGTGGAGACCCTTTCCTTGCTGATTTGCTCGATCGAATCGAGGACTTGGGTTTTCACAATTTCTCTCCAGTGGCGAGTTTGTTGTACGAGATGTGGATGTCGTGTAGCGACACGTTTTCAGTTCGTCAATCTTTTCCTAGCCCCACCATCTTTCCTGCTCGAATCTATGGGAGAACTTTGCCTGAACTCCCAATCGGCGGAACAATTGGTATAATCGGAGTGTTTTCCGAGAATGAGTTCAGGAAAGATTCATGTCATCAACCCCGATGCGAATTTTGGTAACGGCCCAGGCGTTCGCGGTGAGCGGAGTCGCTTTCCGTGATAAGCTGGGTAAGCTTGGGTGTACGGTTGTCGATTCGGAAGCATGGGGCCCGTTGACGCTCGATCGGTTGATCGATCAGGCCCGGGATTGCGATGCAATTGTCGCGGCGACCGATCCTTACTGTCAGGCTGCCTTCGACGCTTTGCCGCGTCTGAAGCTTGTGGCTCGATGTGGGATTGGGGTCGACAGTGTCGATTTGGCATCGGCCAGCGCGCATGGCATCCTGGTGACCAACGTACCGGATGCGATGACCGACGCAGTAGCAGATTACTGCATGGGGCTGCTCCTTTCTATCGCCAGGCATATCCACATCGGATACGAGTGCATGCAAGCGGGGGGGTGGGCCGAGTATCCGGGAGTTGAGCTTCGAGGCAAGACGCTCGGACTGGTTGGTTTTGGTCGGCTTGGCCAAGCCGTGGCGAGTCGCGCGTTGGGATTTGGGTTGAAGCTTGCCGTTCATGACCCGTGGATGCAGGCCTCGATCGAGTCTGGAAAACTCGATAGCGAATGGGTTGCGTTAGCGGATCGTATTCGCTGGGTGGACCTGAGCGAGTTGCTCGAAGGCTCGGACTTTGTGTCGATTCACGCGCCGAACACGCCTCAGACAAAGCACATGATCGACCGTCGGGCTTTTGAGAAAATGCGCAAGACGGCTTATTTGATCAACACCGCTCGGGGTGCATTGGTCGATCCTGCGGCGTTGATCGAAGCGGTCCGTAAGGGGCAGATTGCTGGGGCCGCAATGGATGTGTACGAACAAGAGCCCTTGCCCGTCGATGATCCTTTGCGATCCGCGCCGAATCTTCTTTTGACCCCACATAATGCGTTCAATTCCCGCGAGGCGGCCGTTCGGATGAGTCAGGGCTGTTACGAACCGATTTTGGATATCCTAGAAGGTCGGATTCCTAAGTCGGTTTGCAACCCAGAGGTATTGCGCTCTGACTCGCTTCGGGTCAAGCAATGGACCCTGTGATCCGTTGATCGGCGGACTACTTGAGGAAACGAATCGATCGGAAATGAAATCTATGAAAACCAATACCGTACGAGAAGCCTTGCGGCGGGGCGAGTCGCAAGTCGGGACATGGCTATCGCTATCGAGTCCGGTGGCTGCGAGGTTTATGGCCCGCTCGGGGTTTCCTTGGTTGACCCTCGATATGGAGCACAGCAACTGCGATTGGGAGACGGCATCGGCTATCTTTGCCCATGTTGCTCAGGCGGGCTCTGTGCCGTTGATCCGCGTTGCGTCGATCACCCATGAGAACGCCAAAAGGGCATTGGATTTAGGAGCTTACGGGATCGTCTTCCCGATGTGCAATTCGGTCGAGTTGGCTCAATTGGCCGTATCGAGTTGCAAGTACCCACCCGTAGGGACTCGCAGTGTTGGGGGGAGTTTGCATGCGTTGAATTTTGGAACCGATGCTGCGGAATATTACCAACGAGCCAACGATCAGATTCTCGTGGTCGTGCAAGCTGAGCATATCGATGCGGTTGAAAGAATCGATCAGATACTGAGCGTCCCTGGCGTCGATGCGGTATTTGTTGGGCCGAATGATCTCCTGGCATCGATGGGTAAGACCCCACAGATGGAGACCGACGATCCGGAATTTGTCGAGGCATTGGGCAAGATCCTCCGGTCGGCCAAAGCGCATGGTGTCTCGGCTGGGATCCACGTTGCCGATGCTAGTGCAGCGAAAAGGCGTATAGAAGAAGGCTGGCAGTTGATCGCCATCAGCAGCGAGCTCGGGTTCATGAACCAAGCCGTTGCCGCGACGCTTGAGAGTTTAGGACGTGCGGTTTCGGCTCCGGCTGCCCGTTACTAGTTTAGGAACACCTTCGATGCGACACTGGACCATCAGCCGACTCGTTACACTTGGGGTATTCGTCGGATGTGCTTTCGGACTGTGGGAATCCACACAAGCTCAGGAGCAGCTTACAGATCGGCCGAGCCGAGTATCGCAACCCGCGATGACCAATCGGGGGGTAGCGATCCTCCACACCCAAGAGGGGCCTTATCCGGGTATCGGAATCGGGCAGATTCTCATCGGTGCGGGGCAAGTCGCCTCCGATGCGACGGTTCGGGTCGTCGCTACGGAAAAGGACCAGCGAATTTTTTATCCTGCGATTGAGATCGTCTCGATCGACCCCGAACCGGTCGTCAGATCGGGGGCCGAGGATCCAAACGGACCGCCATCGCGAAGGATTGGGGATGGATCGGTATTGAAGCGATTGCGTAAAGCGGTCGAGCGATTGCGAGATACGATCGATCCGCTCGAGCATGTGAGGATTCACTTCCTATTTGTTGGCGATGCACCGCTGACGATTCAGCTCGACGGAGAGGTTCAGCAGACGATTGAGCTGGTACCCAAATCGATCGACGAGCGTCGGGTCGATGGAGCGACCCCCAATCGTTGGAATCTGCTGCTCGATCAGTGGTGGACCAGTTATGTCGAGCAAGCCAAGCGTCAGATAGTCCGCAGCGACTACCCGAGTCTTGTCGAACGCCACTTGGTTTATTCGCTCGCGAATCGCTTCGGTTTTCCGATTCCGGACTTGGAGCAGCCCAAGCCGACGATATTGAGCAAGCCCAATGATCCGACTTCGACGTTGGAATTGATCGCAGGGTCCGAGTCCTTGCGGGATCGATTGCGCAACGAGCAGTTGACGGTGAGTGTTGCAGATACGTCTCGGCGTGTGGCGATACCGCAGCCACCGCGATGGATAACTCACCCGATTCCGGCGCTTCGTGAAGGCCAGAGCTTGGATGCCATTGCGATCGAGCCGATTGCCAAGGTGGTGCCTTCGGAGTGCTTTTACATCCGCTTTGGATCCTTTCAGAATTACTTGTGGTTTCAGAAACTCAGCGAGTCACGCGGTGGGGACATCGCGCAGCTTGCGTTGATGCGGGGCTACAATTACGAGAGCACCGAACGGGTTGAGCGGTTGCTAAACACCAAGATGAATACCATCAGCAAGCTCTTTGGTGATGCGGTCATCTCGGATATGGCCTTCGTTGGATACGACCTTTATTTGCAAGATGGTCCGACGATGGGGGTAGTTTTTGAGGCGAAGAACTTCGGTTTGCTCAAGTCGTCCTTCGAGCAAGAGCGACTCGCGACGTTCGAAAAGATCGAACCTCAGGGGGGGAAATTGCGAGAGGAGTTGATCGAGGGTCAGAACGTATCGTTTCTGAGCGCTCCGGATCATTCCGTCCGGTCGTTCATGGTCTTAGCTGAGCCTTATGTTTTCATCACATCGAGTCGAGAGTTAGCCAGACGATTCCTCGAGGTGCAAAAAACAGGGGAGTCGATGGCTCAGTTGCCAGCGTTTCGGTTTGCTCGACTGATGATGCCCGAAGAGCACGACTATGACGTGTTTGCCTATTTCTCGTCGGAGTTTTTTCAGAATCTCGTTTCGCCCCGGTATCAGATCGAACTCAAGAGGCGCATGCGGGCCGTCGCAGCGCTCGAAAATGCCGAACTTGCGAGCATCGTAGCCAAGAACGAGCAGACGCGGGGGCTTCTTGGGATCCACAAAGGAAAGAGCAAAACCGAGTCGATTCCTCCGGATTGGCTTCCAGGAGATCAGATGGACTATCTCATTGGCCAGGGGTATCTGCCTCGTTGGTTTCAGCAACGGGTCGATGGGTCCGAGACAATCCGTTTCCAAGGGGGCTGGTACGATTCGGTGCGAGGTCGGCGTGGTAGTTTTTTGCCGATTGTCGATGTCCCATTGGTGGATTGCACCCCAGAGGAATCCGCCGAGTATCGCGAGTCGACGGAGTTTTACACCAAGGATTGGCAGCAGACCGATCCGTTGATGTTTGGGTTACGCCGTTATGAGCACCCAGAGAACCCCAAGGCAGAGCGGGTGGCCATCGAGGCCTATATCGCACCTCTTGGGAGCGACAAGTACGGTTGGATGAGTCTGCTCCTTGCCCCACCTGTCGAACAGCAAGTTCAATTGCCATTAGACGATGTGGTCAACGTACAGCTCCACATGCGAGGAAACGGTTTTGGGAAAAATGCGGTGCCCAATCACATCCTGTTTTCGGGTTTGAAGGATATCGAGTTGCCTTTTCCAGAAGAGACCAAGGGGCTCTTTGCGACGCTGGGGCTCTTGAAGTCCCTTCCGGTGTATCTGGGAGCTTGGCCCAAGCCGGGATTCCTCGATAGCCTTCCGTTGGGTCTCGGAGGCGGGTTGCCCGACGCGACTGGATTCTCGAAAACCTTCATCGGAATCTGGCGTTGGCAAATGGAGGGCTTTAGCATCCTGTCGTTCCACCGAGAGATTTTGGAAGGCTGTGCGTCGATGGTTCGAATGATTGAGGCCGACGATGTCGCTCAAGGGCGATTGAGGGTCGGAAACATAGCCGAAAGTCGGGTCGCTGGATGGTTCAATACGCTCGGGTTCAGGCAAGCCGCTCAGGCGACTCGGGGCAACCTGTTTTTGCTCGATGCGGTGGGCCAGCAGCTTGGGCTAAAGGCCGATCAGGCCAAGGTAGTCAGCGAGGAGTTGCTCGATGCGAAACTGCAATGCACGCTCAATGGAGAATATCGATTGAAGGATGGGCTGTGGGAGACGACGGGTTGGCCCGAGTCCCTATCGCTAGCCCCAGGATCGCATCGTTCGACCGTTGGGTTTGACACCTTGCACACCGTGCCCCCCAAGGGTTACCGATGCGGTTGGCTCGAGTGGTTTCGAGGAGGGACGTTGCATCTGACTCAGCTACCTGAACGTTTGGTGGTTGTGGGGCATTTGGATATGGAACTCTTGCCGGTCAAAACGGCCAACGGTCAGGAGTCCACCGAGAAATCGGGTGGTCTACCGAAGCTCAACTTCGACATCTACAGCTTGCCGTTTAAAATGTTCAATTCGGATAAGCCTCCGAAGAAGCAGGAACCCAAGGAGCGAGGTTTCTGATGCGATTGGTATTGGGGGTCGACGAGGCTGGCTATGGCCCGAACCTTGGGCCTTTGGTCGTCGCGGTGAGTGCCTGGGCTGTCGAGTCGCGCCTCGAGGTCCTTGATGGACTCGAACCATTCGCACCGGAGTTTCAAGCAGCCAGTTGGACACCCAAAAGCGCGTTTATTCCTTTTGGGGATTCGAAGAAGATCTACCAATCGGGAAAAGGGCTCGCGGGGCTGAACTTCGCCATGCGTTTTTTCGAATCGATTTTCGAGGGCAAGCCCCCCCAGAAGCGCCCTTGGTTCGAGCTTGATCCGTTGGCACAGGAGGACCTCGCGCGAGTCGAATCGCATCCCTGGTACCATCCCAGAAAACCTGGCAGTGGCCTAGCTCGTGCACCGCATGCCGCTCGCCATTCTGCCAGAGAAGCCAAAGACCCATGCGACGAGAACTCCGAAGCGAGTTGCCGTTGCGCCAGGGAGAAGCTCCTGAAGTTAGGGGTTCGGCTGATCGGTTTTCGACTGAGGATATTGGACGAAGCCCATTTCAACGAGTGCGTAGATCGACTCGGCAACAAATCCGATGTGCTTGGAGACATCAGCTTGCAATTGGCTTGGAAGGTCCTGGGCGAGTGCATGGATTTCCACTCGTGGAAGGGGATCGAGATCTATTGCGATCGGCAGGGGGGACGCAAGAAATATGCGGGGCTCTTATCGCAGACGTTTGAGCGATCGCATCGGGAGTCTCAGGTGCCCTTTTGTTCGGTAGTCACCGAGAGCCAGAAAACGAGCGTCTATTCGATGCGTCATGCGGGTATTGCGACATCGATTCGTTTCCAGGTTCACGGAGATTCGCTTTTTCCACCGGCTGCTGCATCGATGGTCGCCAAATGGGCCAGAGAATCGCTGATGGAGCGGTTCAACGGTTACTGGCGTGAAGTTGTCGGTCCTGGGTTGAAGCCAACGGCGGGCTATGCGGTCGATGCGGCTCGTTTTGCGCGGGATATCGAGCCTTGGATCACCAAACTGGCGATCGAGAAAAACCAGTGGTGGCGACAGAAGTAACGCGTCTAGATAAGTTATAATTCTGAAAGCTGCACGAGGGTACAAACGGCGAATGGACATGGATCACATTGGGGGGATAAGCCATTGATAGGGAAGCATTCGAAGCTGGCGAATGGTTTAGTGCATTGGAAGGTGCATGTCGGTTCGATGATTGGACTTTGGTGTTTGATGTTCGGTTGGCTTCCCCATACCTGTGCGCAACAAGCTTCTGGAGCGAAGTCGAATTCCGCCAAAAGTGCCACGGCAAAAGTCACTTGGCAGGTGACGGTCCCCGAGGGAACCCCAGAGAGCTCTAAGGTCTACATCGCCGGGAGCATCGATGCGTTTGGGCCTTGGCAGCCGAACGCGTTCGAAATGGCCAAGCAGGAGGATGGGACTTATCGAGCCGACGTCGAGCTGCCGATTGGAACGCGAGTCGAGTACAAGTTCACGCGAGGGAGTTGGGCGACGGTGGAGAAGACACCGCAGGGGGCTGAAATTCAAAATCGAACGTTCTCGGTGCGCGGGCCAGAGACGGTTCGTGTTGCGATCGCTAGCTGGGCGATTCCTAAGTCGGTCCCGAGTTCGACGGCAACCGGGGACCTGCGTTGGATGGACTTTGCGAGTGAAGTTTTGGGATCCAAGCGACGCGTCACTGTATGGTTACCCCCGCAGTATCGCGACGGAGTGCATGAAGGTTTTCCGGTAGTCTATTGCCTTGATGGGCAGAATTTATTCGATCGGCAGCGGGCCGCATTTGGTGTGGAATGGGAGGCAGATGAAACGGCGCGAGCCTTGGCAAGTGGTCCGGCGAATCTTCCGTTGATTCTGGTGGGAATCGACAATTCCAAGGATCGGTTTGATGAGTACACCCCGGTAGTCGATGAGGTCTCCGATAAGCCCGTTGGCGGAAAGGCCGATGAGTATCTGCGATTTCTTGTGACAGAGCTCAAGCCGTGGATCGATCGGGAGTACCGAACGCTCAAAACCGCTGATACGACTGCGATTGTAGGCTCGTCGTTGGGTGGGGTGTTTGTATTGCATGCGCTCAGGAAGCATCCCGAAGTGTTCGGCAAAGGAGCGGCGATGTCGCCCTCGTTGTTTTGGGGGCAGGGATACACGATTCAGCAGTACAGCCAGCCCCCGAGCGATCTGGCCCCGCGCGACAAGCAGCGGCTATGGTTGGATATCGGTACGAGGGAGGGCAAGAGCGATCGAGGGCAAGTCCAGGCCGTCGAGCAGACCGAGCAGTTGGCCGAGGCGCTCGAGCAGCACCACCGTGAGCGAATTGAAGTTCGAACCATGATCGATTCGGAGGCCAAGCACCATGAAGCAGCTTGGGCCCGCCGATTACCGATCGCCTTAGAGTTCCTATTTTCCAGCCCCGTCGAAGGGGGATCCAAATGAAGCGACAGATTTTAGGCAGTGGATTTTCAAAATTGCTCTTAGCGGTAGCCTTGGGGACCAGCTTGGGTCCTTACGCGATCGCATTCCAAAAGATCAGCGATACAAAAGTCGAACGCATCGCCCCTTTGTCGCTCGATGACGTCCGGGCAGCGATTGAGGTGCAACCAGGCTTTGAAATCGAGTTGGTGGCCAGTGAGCCATTGATTCAAAGTCCTGTGGCCATGTCCTTCGATGCTTCGGGGGCACTGTGGGTCGTCGAGATGGTCGACTACAGCGAGCAAGAAAACGACGCGCTTGGGAGATTGTCCAAGCTGACGGACACCGACAGCGACGGACGGATGGATCGAGCCGAGGTGATCGCAGAGCATTTGTCATGGCCTACGGCCTTAGCGACGTTGAATCAGCGGACGTGGGTGGCGGCAGCTCCGTTGGTGCTTGAGTTTCGGTCAGGTCAACCCACGTCGAGCCCGAATGGGCCGTGGACATCCCAGCCATTGCTCGAGGGACTCGGACGGCAAAACGTCCAGGGATTAGCCAATTCCTTTCGCTGGGGGCTCGACGGTCGGATGCATTTATCGACCAGTTCCAATGGTGGTCAGCTCACCACGAGTCCGGGCAGCAACCTGAGTTTGCCCTCGAGCCCTTATGGTGTTTCGGGGCGAGATATCGCTTGGGACCTTGTCAGCGGTAAGGTCTCGACGGTGGTAGGGTACGGCCAACATGGAATGGACTTCAGTCCCTGGGGAGATCGCTTTGTAACGAGCAACAGCGATCATCTGCAGCAAGTCGTCGCGTGGTATTTGCCTGAATTGACCGATGCGAGTCTTTCCAAGACGGTAGCATGGAGAAGGTCGGTGGCTATGGACGGTCCGCAAGCAGAGGTGTTTCGTGTATCGCCTGTGGAATCATGGCGGACGATACGGACACAAATGCGCCTGGCTGGCGTTTCGACTGGAATTCTCGAGGGTCAAGGCAGGGCTAGTGGCTATTTCACTTCGGCGACAGGGGTCACGATTTACGATGGGGACCAGTGGCCTGCGAGCGAGACTCCGTTGGCGTTTATCGCCGATGTGGGGAGTAACCTCGTGCATCGTAAGCGACTGGTTCGAAGTGGAGTTTATTCGAAAGGTCAGCGGATCGATTCGCAGGGAGAATTTCTCCGCAGCAAGGATACTTGGTTTCGTCCGGTCCAGTTTTCCAACGGTCCTGACGGTTGTTTGTATATCGTCGACATGGCCCGCGAAACGATCGAGCATCCTAAGAGCATCCCCGAGCCGATCAAGAGCCAGGTGGATTTGACATCCGGAAGGGAGCTTGGGCGTATTTGGCGGGTCAAAGCGACCGACAGGCCTATTCGACGCGATCGAATCGACTTAGCGAAATTGAGCACCGAGCAACTTGCAGGTCAACTCGATCATCCCAATGGCTGGCATCGCGAGACGGCTAGCCAATTGCTCATCGAGCGACAGGATCCCCAAGCGATTGGGGTATGCCGTGAAATGGTGGCCACGAGCCAGCGGGATTTGGCTAGGCTCTATGCGTTGTCGGTATTGTCGGCGGTACCCAACGGATTGGACAAGTCGACATGGATGCGAGCGATCGAGGATCCGGCGGTCCATGTGCGCCTGTGGGCTTGGGTTTACGCAAATCGACTCGGAGAGATCACCTCTGAATTTGTTCAAGGGGATTCGGATCGTATCCAGGCGGCCATGTTGCGAGAGTCGGATCTTGAGGTCCAGATGGCCATGGCGGTGCGGAGTTTGTTGTTGGTTCCCAAGGAGCAGGATCGCGTTGGGATTTTTGCCAGTTGGCTCAAGCGGACAGATCCTGGGGTTCTTGCCTGCGACGAATTGCGAGCAGGGATCGAGATTGCGATTCGTGGAAAGTCAGCCAAGATGCTATGGGAGCAGGAGGAGTGGTTGAGCTTTTTCGGGCGATTCCCACAGGCGAATCCTCTGCTCGATGCGATCCTTTTTCAAATGCAGCAACAAGGTGATTTGGTCGCGGTATTGGAAGGATGGGAGTCTCAAGGATTGAGTCCGGAGCAATCGCGAGTCGCAACCGAGGCGCTTGGGCGTTTGTCCGAGCGTCGCATCCTTGCAGAGGGAAGCGAAGCGTTTAAGCGGGTGAGTCAATTGGCATCGAAGCAGCTTGTGCCGCGGATGCAGGCAGCTTTGGAGTCGGGCCGAACAGATCGTCAGGCCGAAGCGGATCTTGGTCAAAGCGACTCCGAACGCTCTAGTGCGATTCGATTGCTTGGAACGCTACCGATTGAGCAACGTCAAGAGATGTTGGTTCGGGTACTGAGCCAGTGCGCTTCGACATCGATCCAGAGCGAGGTGATCGAGGCATGGGTACCTAGTCAGCCTGCCCTGCAGCAGATTGCGATGAAGTATCTCGACGGTTCGAATCCATTGATTGAGCAATCGATCTTCAAGGCGCTGATTCGAAACGAGCAGGGAGCCAAGCTCCTGCTCGACCGACTCGAGGAATCCAGTCTGGGGACTTCCGCCGGATTGCCCAGTACTCCCGCTTGGGTGTGGCAGGCCCTGCGCGCGTTCCCGACCGAAGGGATCAAGAAGCGAGCCCAGAGATTGTCTCCGGTATCGGAGGTATCCTGGGAGAGCGTTGCGAGCAAGTACCGCGAGGCTTGGGAGCAACCCGGGAATGCCAAAGAGGGACAAGAGCACTTTCGCAAACTGTGCGCCTCGTGCCATCGAGTCATGGATATCGGGATCCAGATTGGTCCTGCACTGGACTCCTACCGAGTTCGTCCTAACGAAGCGATCGGACTGGCGATCGCCGAGCCTAGTCGCGAAATGGATCCTAAGTATGAGCAGCAGCAGATTCGGACCAAGGATGGAGAGGTAGCCGCCGGGATACTGATCCGGTCGAGTCAGGACCAAATCACGATCCAGACGGCGCAGAATCAGAGCGTATCGATCGATCGGAGTCAGATCGATGAGTGGAAGAGTTCGGGCAAATCGCTCATGCCCGACGGATTGCTCAAGGAACTCGATCCCTCGGGGCTCAACGACTTGATCGCGTTTTTGAGGCTAGTCCCCTCCGAGTGAGACCAGAATCGCTCGGATATGAAAAAGATCAAAGGCCGATATTCGGAATCGGACCTTTGGTCAGACCGCCTTGGGTCCAGTCGCATTCCCAACCCGGGAACGCGAAAGCGGGGAACGGGTCTGGAGCGATCAGGTCTTGGGATTCGTAGATGATTTTGAATTGCCGGTCGAGTTGGATTTGTCCGAGTCGAAATTTCTTGTACATGTGGTGTGTTTTTGGATCGACCTTGATTCGGCCACCGGGAGCATCGAATTCCATACCCTTTTCGAGCACCTCGCGGATCTTGATTGGATCGGAGGAATTCGCACGTTTGTAAGCCTCTTTCCACACCATGACTTGGGTGTACGCGGCCTCCATCGGATCGTCGACGACTCGATCTAAACCGAAGTTCTTTTTGAAGGATTTTACGAACGCTTTGTTCTCAGGGGTATCAAGGGATTGGAAGTAGCTCCAAGCTGCATAGTGTCCTTGGACAAACTCGGGAGGGATACGGCGCAGTTCATCTTCGGCGACGCTGGTCGCAAGTACCGGAACGGTCTCGGCTCGAATCCCCGACTTGTAGAGTTGTTCGTAGAAGGGGCGGTTGCTATCGCCGTTGATGGTGCTGAGGATCAGATCCGGGGACTTCTCCCGGATCTTGAGAATTGCATCGCCAAAGTCCTTATGTCCAAGCGGCAGATAGACTTCATCGACCACTTCGACATTGCGCGATTCGAGGTATTTCTTGACGATGTAGTTTGCCATTCTCGGGAAAAGATAATCTGAGCCGATCAGGTAGATTTTTTGACGTTTTCCTCCTTGGTCGGATAAAAACCAATCGATCGCTGGAAGGATTTGTTGGTTGGGAGTGCTACCGAAATAAAAAACGTTTCGGTGGGCTTCGAAGCCTTCGTATTGCAGGGGGTAGAACAGGAGCGGTTCGTGGCGGTTCGTGCTGTTACTCGCGACGAAGCCATCGGGGCGAAACAAGTCCGTTGGGTTTGCCATTTCATCGATGACCGCTTTGCGGTGCAGGCTTGTCCAGCAACCGAAGATCACATCTACTTTTTCGACATCGATCAAATTACGAACCCTGCGGCGGAAGTGATCGCTTTTGGAACGTCCGTCTCTGACGACCGGGACGAATTCGGTTTTGGGAAACTCGCCGCTGCTATTGATTTCCTCTATTGCAAGTACTTCCGAATGCCTCAGAGACATCTCGTTCATTCCCATGGATCCGGTTTGGGAATGGAGGATTCCAAGCTTGATAGGCTCTTTGGTCTCTTTGGGTGTGGTCAGAACACCGATCGTCTTGCTGAGCCGTTCGCAGCCAAGATTGCAGGACCATGTGAGGATCAGTGCCAAACCCAACGCTGTGTGAATCGACGGCAATGCGTACCTAGGATGCATGAACGCTACTCTTCCATCAAATGCGTGAGGATGTCTTGGAAAGGAGCCGGGGAGATGCTCAATTCACCCCGAAAGGGGTTGTCTAGCGATGCGATAAGGAAAATCATCAGACCCATGAAGGCAGATAGGATTCCGCCTAGGAAGAGGTGGTTGGTGAGTTTCATGTCGAACATCCAAATCAGAGCGATGTTCATCAGGGCTCCGACGAGTACGACTGCCCACATCACACCCGGGATCGAGGTGGTTACCGAAAAGAGTCTCATCCGGCGGGCTTCAAGATAGTTATTGAATTGCCGTAGGGCTTCGGCATGAAGGATTTCTTGCCCAGGAGATCTGGGTTCGAATCGGATGAGTTGCTCATGGAATGCGATCATCCGCGTGTTTCCCTCCTGAGGAATGATTCCCTTTTGCTGCGAGGGCCAAGCGTAGTGAACAACATATCTCGTGTAATCTCGGAGCAACCAAATAAGGTTTGTGCGATCGGGTTCGGGGTAGGCGCTAACGTCTCTTGCCAGCGCCGAGAGGGTCGAGGCTTCCTTCGAAACAATCGTCTCGACATTGCTGAAGTTTTGGTAGGCTGCAACGGCCAGCAATCCAAGGAGCAGGCCGTAGAAAACGCCGAAGCACGAGAGCATATATCCAATCAGATCGTTGATATCAGCTCGTTTGCGCAAGAAAGCACGCAGGATCGGGCGTATGAACACTGCACCGATCCAACTGAAGCCGACGAAGGCGCCGGTGATCATCAGCGCTAGGGTGGTGCTAGGAACGTCATAGATCCAAAAAAACATGCTGTCGATCCGCAGGGTAGAGAGTCAGGATGCTGGATTATGATCGCATTGGTGTCCAATTTCCACAAAGAATCAATCCCCGTTTGGGTCCGATGGGTGAAAACAGGTAGTTTCGCTTATGCCGGAAGTGCGGACTGTAGGTGCGGTTGCTCCCAAATCTCAATTTTGGGGTTGATGGCTCGCAGGAAAGGCTCGAGCAAACGGCGGTTATGCACGGTTGCGGATTCCTGACCATCCGGCCCGTGGGGAATTGCGTGGACATGATTTAAAACTACAGCTTGCACGGTCATCTGGTAGCTGAGCGCAACTTTGACCGTGGCGAGGATTTGGTGGACGCAACCGAGTCTGTTTTCAGCGACGACGATCAGCGGGAATCCCAACTGCACGGCTAGGTCCGCGTTGGTCATGGACCATGAGATCGGTGAGAGCAGGCCTCCTGCCCCTTCGACCAACAGGAGCTGGCAATCGTCGACCCAGTCTCGGGCTCCTTGGATGAGGAGGTCTTGGTCGACGGTCTGCTGCTGGGCTTGGGCTGCGATCGGAGGTGCCAAAGGGGCCAGAAAGCACTGAGGATTGATTCGCTCGAGTGCAATATTCGCTCCAAACGTACCGAGCGATCGTTTCAATTGCGATGCATCGCTTCGGACGTCTTCTCTTTTCACGCCGCTTGCGACGGGCTTGTAAACCCCGACGCGAATTCCCTGTCCGATCAATTTTTTCGCGTATTGGCAAACGAAGAATGTTTTTCCGACTTCGGTGTCGGTTCCGGTGATGAAAATTCCGTTCATGCCAGGATCTCCTCACAGACCATGCATAGGTGTTGTTTACCGAGTTTGGTGATCAGCAATGAGCCTGCTCGCTCGGAGTTCTTGTCGATGAGCAGCTCTTTGCGTAGTTGGATCAAGTCGACATCGACATTTCTGCTTTTGAGTTCCCAGCTTGCAAAAGGCATGCTGCGCGACATAGCTCGAACTTTCTTTCGATCCATGGGGAGCAGATCCAAGACCCGAAACCAGCGGAGCATCGGATGCGCTACGGGCTGATTTGCCAAGCAATAGCCAAACTCGTTGCCCAGGACTTTCATCTGCAAGCGGCCAGCCAAGGCGACGACGCAGCCTGCGGCTCGCAAGGCAGGATCGTGGTCAGCGACATAGCATCCTGCTTGGATTTCAGTGCGTTCATGGAGAATTCGGAAATACCGCTCGGAGTCTTCGAGGATCTCTTCATCGAAGAGTTCATGATGCCAACCGCTTGCTTTGCGAAATCCGCTTGCGATCCTCGCTGCATTTTCCCATCGGGGGATTCTCCAATAGAGCCGTTGCTGTCGAACCGTTCCGTCCCGAGATATCCATCGTCTGGCGTCAGGTGCGCCGCATTCGCCCCAGGAAAAGTCTGCATCGGGTTGGAAACCTGGAGCCGATTTGACTGACGCTCCAGGTGCTTGGTCGATTCGTGTCGCGATCGTCGTCCAGCTCGGCTCGGTCGCATAGACATCGACGGTCCGACCCGAGGCTCTGCGGTCTGGATCGAGGTGAAGCCAAGCTCGGGCAGGTAGATCGACCTGTTCAAAGCGAGCGTGCCGGGGATTCAGAGCAAAGCCGTTTTGCCGCGCGTTCCAGCGGGTCAATTGGCAAGCCAAACTGGAAGCATCGATGGGCAGGACCGAATCGGAAGATTCGCTGGAGAGCTCAAGATGCTCTGCCAGGGCGATCGAATCGACCCCTGCACCGCAACATCCATCGACAACTTGAACTCCTTTGGGGAAATCCTCTGCCGTCTGTTCGGCAACCCACTGATCGGAGGCTTGCTCCAAAAGGATCTTCGTCCAGAACCAATTCCAGGGTTGGATGACTTTCCGTTTGGCCGGACCGATCGCAAACTCCATTTGTGTTTGGAGCCAATGCGATTGGTCTGGGGAGAGCCCGAGTTTTGCAAGACGGGCTTTGGGAAAGGAATCCGCGTTTTTACAGTAGGCCCAGGCCTCGTCCGTGCTGGACGAGGCTAGCCATTGAAAATCGGATTCTAGATCCACGGGAACTGTCTCATGCCAAGGCTATCCTTGGTGCGATGATCGACTCTTGGGTGATCTATTCCTCGATCTATTCCTCGAATGCAGGAGCATCCGAGGGAGGGATCGCAGCCGGGCTGGCAGGCGGTTCGGGGGTTTGAATTTCCTCGGGGGCCGACTGAGGGGCTTGGTTCAAGAGAGGATAGTTTTGCTGTTCGGCGATCGCCGCTCCGCGGTTGACGAGGTCTTCGAGAGCTTCCTTGCGATACGAGACTTCGGATTCTTGGAAGATCCTAAAGCCGGTACCTGCGGGGATCAGGTGTCCGAGGATCACGTTCTCTTTGAGACCTACCAATCGGTCGACCTTACCGGCAAGTGCGGCTTCGGTGAGGACCTTGGTGGTTTCTTGGAAGCTGGCTGCCGAGATAAAGCTATTGCTTTGGACGGCTGCTTTGGTGATCCCGAGCAATTGGACTTCGGCATGCGCGGGCTTGGGCTTCTTGCCCTTGGCGCCCTTGCCTCCGAGCCCTTCGCTTTGGGCGTTTGCCGTATCGAATTCTTCCTTTGGCACGATGGCACCGAGGGCGAACTGAGTATCACCTGGATCGGTGACTCGGATGCACTTGGCGATATGGTCGTTGTGTTTCTTGAAGTCGAAGCGGTCCATGACCAATCCAGCCAACAGGCTGGTGTCGCCTGGGTTGGTGATTTTCACTTTTCGGAGCATCCGAGCGATGATGATCTCGACGTGTTTGTCGTTGATTTCCACACGCTGCGAACGATAGACCTGTTGGACTTCGTGGAGCAGGTACTGTTGTACAGCCTCTTCGCCGCTGACTCGCAAGATATCGTGGGGGACCAGGGGTCCCTCGACGAGAGCTTGTCCAGCCTTGACGATATCGCCCGAGTGAACCAGGAATCGTTTTCCTGGTGGGACCAGGTGTTCGATTTCCTCACCGCTGTCGCTCTTGACGAGAATCGATCGCTTGCCCCGTTTACGATCTTTGGAGATTTCGACGGTTCCGTCGATTTCGGCAACGACGGCAGGATCTTTGGGTTTTCGAGCTTCGAAGATTTCGGTAATCCGTGGCAGACCCCCGGTGATGTCTCGAACGCCGGTGGCTTCGCGTGGCATTTCTGCAAGCTCGGTACCTGCGTTGACCTTCTTGCCTTCGGTGACGTTGATTACCGCCTTATCGGGCAGGTAGTGCACATCGACGGCTTTTCCGTCTGCATCTTCAAGAACGATCTGCGGGTGGAATTTCCCACGCGAGTCCATGATACTCCGGCGGATGTTTCCGCTCGGGTCTTTCTCGACCTTGAGCGTTTCGCCTTCGGAGATATCGACGAAGCTAACTTTACCGCTAGCGGTCGCCAAGATGGGGATCTTGTGAGGGTTCCATTCGCAGAGCACTTGGGCCTTGGGGATCTCCTGATTATCGGCAACCAAGAGTCTGGCTCCGACGGGGATCTCGTAGCGTTCGAGTTCACGACCACGGGCATCGACGACTGCGATTTCGCAGTTTCGTGTCAGCACGACGTCTTCACCGTTATCGTTTCGCACGAAACGCATTTTGATGTATTTGACGATACCGCCCTTCTTGGACTTGATATCGCTTTCTTCCATGGTCGTACCTGCGGCACCACCGATGTGGAAGGTACGCATGGTTAGCTGAGTACCAGGCTCACCGATACTTTGGGCGGCGATGATACCCACGGCCATGCCTTCTTCGACGACGGCTCCGGTGCTCATATCCATGCCGTAGCAGGCACGGCATACACCCAAGGGAGCATCGCAGGTCATCGGCGAGCGGACCTGAATCTTCTCGAGGCCCATCTCTTCGATCTTGTGGGCGACGGCTCGGGAGATCATCTGGTTCTCTTCGACGATGGTCTCGGAGGTGATGAGGTTGACGATGTTTTGTCGGCTGACACGACCTGTGATGGACTCGATGAGTCGGACTTCGACTTTCTCACCTCGGTAAATCACACCCTTGGTGATCCCCTTGTTGGTCCCGCAATCGTGCAAAGTGATCACAACGTTTTGGGCGACGTCGGCGAGCTTACGGGTCAAGTATCCGGAGTCGGCGGTCTTTAGAGCCGTATCGGCTAGACCTTTGCGTGCACCGTGCGTGGAGCTGAAGTACTCAAGAACGGAAAGACCTTCTCGGAAGTTCGACTTGATGGGCGTTTCGATGATTTCGCCGGTTGGCTTGGCCATCAGCCCCCGCATGCCTGCGAGTTGCCGGATCTGTTCGATACCACCACGAGCACCGGAGGATGCCATCAAGAACACGGGGTTGACGTACCATGGACCTCGGTGCTGGTCGGTCTCCATCGCCGCGAGCATGTCCTTGGTGATCGCTTCGCGTGCGGCAGTCCAAGCATCGAGAACTTGGTTGTAGCGTTCTTGAGCGGTCATCACCCCCTTGAGGTAGTTCTTTTGGAACGTCATGACTTTTTTATCTGCATCGGTGATGTGCCGAGCTTTGGTATCGGGGGTCACGAGGTCATCGGCACCGAAGGACAGTCCGTGATAACCATCGCCAAGTCGCTCGATCGGAGCGATTGGTTGTAGAAGTCCATGCCTTCGGGAAGGATGGAATTAAAGAGGATTCGCCCGTAGGTGGTCTCGACGATTCGTCCACCGGGAACCGTCGGTTCACCGCTCTTGAGCTTTTGGCCCTTGGGCAATCGGACTTTGATCTTCGCATGCAACGCGATCTTACCGACGTTGTAAGCGTAATCGGCTTCGGTTGGATTGGAGAAGGTCATGCCTTCGCCTTTTTGATCCGCCAGCATGATGGTGATGTAGTTGCAACCCATAACCGTGTCCTGCGAGGGACTCATGATCGGCTTGCCGTTGCTCGGTGCGAAGATGTTGTGGGTGCTCATCATCAGCGTGTGAGCTTCCACTTGGGCTTCGATCGACAGGGGCAAGTGAACGGCCATTTGGTCACCGTCGAAGTCCGCATTGAAACCTTTGCAGACCAGGGGGTGCAAGTGGATCGCGTTGCCTTCGACGAGTGTTGGTTCGAAGGCTTGGATACCCATGCGGTGGAGCGTCGGGGCTCGGTTCAATAGCACAGGATGGTTTCGGATGACTTGTTCGAGGATATCCCAAACTTCGTCATCTTTTCGTTCGAGCATTTTCTTAGCGGACTTGATCGTGTCGGCATGCCCGAGGTCTTTGAGCTTTCGGATGATGAACGGCTGGTAGAGTTCCAGAGCGATTTTCTTGGGCAATCCGCACTGGTGGAGACGCAGACGCGGTCCGACGACGATCACCGAGCGTGCCGAGTAGTCGACGCGTTTTCCGAGAAGGTTTTCGCGGAACCGACCTTGCTTGCCCTTGATCATATCCGTCAGGGACTTCAGCGGTCGGTTGCTGCTTCCGAGCACTGGGCGTTTGCATCGACCGTTGTCAAACAGAGCATCGACCGACTGCTGAAGCATTCGTTTTTCGTTGCGGATGATGACTTCAGGCGCGTTGAGATCGACCAGCTTGCGCAATCGGTTGTTGCGGTTGATGATCCGTCGGTAAAGATCGTTAAGGTCGGAGGTTGCGAAGTTCCCGCTGTCGAGAAGGACCAGAGGGCGCAGGTCGGGTGGAATGACGGGGATAACGTCGAGGATCATCCATTCGGGACGATTTTCGCTATCTCGGATCGATTCGACGAGTTTGAGTCGATTGATCAATTCCTTTTTGCGTTGCTTGCTGCTGGTCTCTTGGAGCTCCGTTCGGAGGACTTCGGAGAGCTTGATCAGGTCGAGGTTCTGGAGAAGCTTACGAACGGCTTCGGCACCCATATCGGCTTCGAAAGCATCGCCGTGTTGGGCTCGGGCTAGTCGGTACTCTTCTTCGGTCAGGAGTTGTTGCGCTTCCAGGTCGGTGGTACCTGGATTGATGACTACATAGTCTTGGAAGTAGATCACTTTTTCCAAGCTAGTGGTCTTCATTTCCAGCAGGTTACCAAGTCGGCTTGGCATGGCCTTGAAGAACCAAATGTGGGCGACAGGGGCGGCCAGTTCGATGTGTCCCATGCGTTTGCGTCGGACTCTCGAGTGGGTGACTTTGACCCCGCAGCGATCGCAGATCATCCCTTTGTACTTCATCCCACGGTACTTTCCGCAAGCGCATTCCCAGTCCTTTTCAGGGCCAAAAATACGTTCGCAGAACAAGCCGTCTTTTTCGGGACGGTAGGTTCGGTAATTGATCGTCTCAGGCTTTTTGACTTCTCCAAATGACCAGGACCGGATGTCTTGCGGTCGGGCCAGGGAGATCTTGACCGAGGTGTAATCGTTGACGCGATCGTAGGTGGCTTCGGCAACAGTACCCATGTAAGGAATGCTCCAGGGAACGGATATCTAAGAGTGATCGGATGTTGGTTTTGGGTGAGCGATGAAAAAAGGGTCGAATTACAACCGGCGTTTTTCGAGTCGCATGTTTAGGGCAAGGCCCCGGATTTCGTTGGTCAACACGTCGAAACTTGCAGGAGTCCCAGACTCGAGCGTGTTTTCGCCTTTGACCATCGATTCGTAGATCTTGGTTCTGCCTTCGACGTCGTCGCTTTTGACCGTCAGGAGTTCTTGGAGGATGTACGCAGCACCGTAAGCTTCCAGAGCCCAGACTTCCATTTCCCCAAAGCGCTGGCCACCGAAGCGGGCCTTGCCACCGAGAGGTTGTTGGGTGATCAGCGAGTAAGGGCCTGTGCTTCGAGCATGGACCTTGTCGTCGACCAAGTGGTGGAGTTTGAGCATGTAGATGTATCCGACGGTGGTCTCTTGCTCCATTTCCTCGCCGGTTCGACCGTCGAAGAGTCGGATCTTTCCGTGCCTTGGCAAACCTGCCGATTCGAGTGCATCGTTGATGATTTCTTCCGATGCACCGTCGAAGACCGGTGTGATGGCTTGGAAGCCGAGCATAGCACCGGCCCATCCCAAGTGGGTTTCAAGAATCTGACCTACGTTCATGCGGCTAGGAACCCCCAGCGGATTGAGCATGATCTGGATCGGGGTACCATCTGGCAAAAAGGGCATATCCTCGACCGGTAGGATCTTGGAGATAACCCCCTTGTTGCCGTGCCGACCGGCCATCTTATCGCCGATGCTGATGACCCGTTTGGTGGCGATGTAGACTTTGACCATCTGCAACACACCGCTTCGCAGTTCATCACCGCGCTTCATGCTGTTGGTGCGTCGATCGCGAAGATCCAGGGCTTCCTCGACCGAAGGCCACATGTTCTTGTGGACCTTCTTGACTTCCGCGTGCAGGCCCGCATCGAGCCGATTGAGCAAACGAGACAGGTTGAATGTCTGGGCTTTCTCGGAGATATACTTTGGGTCTTGGCCACCGGTAAGCGGGGTGCCATCCTCGTCGGTCAACTTGCCACCGATGACCTTTTCGAGCTCTTCGGCGAAGACGACAAACGCCGTCGCAATGTCCTTGTTGCCTTCGGTTTCGACAAGCTTGAGTTCTCGTTCGAAGTTCTTTCGTTCTTCTTCGGTCAGGCTCATGCGGCGAGAGAACTTCTGGGTGTCGATGACGATCCCTTCGACACCGGAGCTGACTTCGAGGGAGTCGTTTTTGACGTCTTCCCCGGCCCGTCCGAAGATCGCGTGCAGGAGTTTCTCTTCAGGGGTCAGTTCGGTCTTGCTCTTCGGCGAGACTTTTCCAACCAAGATATCCCCAGGGCGAACGTACGTGCCGACTTGAACAATCCCGGACTCATCGAGGTTTCGAAGGGCTTTTTCGCTGACGTTGGGAATGTCCCGGGTGAACTCTTCGCGACCGAGCTTCGTTTCGCGGATCTCGACGTCGAATTCCTCGATGTGGATCGAGGTGTAAACGTCCTGCTTGACGAGTTCTTCGCTGATAATGATGGCGTCTTCGTAGTTGTAGCCATCGAAGGACATGAAGCCTACCAGAACGTTCCTGCCGAGGGCCAATTCGCCCAAATAGGTCGAGGCACCATCGGCGATAATTTGACCTTTTTCCACCTTGTCGCCGATTTGGATAATCGGCTTTTGGTTCAAGCAGGTCCGCTCATTGAGGCCTTGGTACTTTTTCATGTGGTAGATATCGGTGCCGACTTCGATGCGGGTCGCATCGACGAACGTCACCTTACCGGCGCGGCGTGCACGCACCACCATGGATGAGTTTTTCGCCACCTCTTTTTCCAAGCCGGTTCCGACGATCGGCGGTTCGGCAACCAGCAGCGGAACGGCTTGTCGTTGCATGTTCGAACCCATCAACGCGCGGTTCGCATCGTCATGTTCCAAGAACGGGATCAAACCGGCCGAAACTCCGACCATTTGGCAAGGTGAAATGTCCATGTACTGGACGGCTTCGGGGACCACGATTTCAAAATCGCTTCGGTGACGGGCGATCAGACCGGGGCCCGAAACCAACACCGAATCCTTGACGGCCAAGTCCGCCGGTGCGATGTAGGCATCGGACTCCTCATCGGCACGTAGCCACACGACGTCATCGGTGACTCGTCCCTCGGAAATCTTGCGATAAGGTGAGATCAGGAACCCGTACTCATCGACCGCAGCGTAGATCGACAGCGAGCTGATCAGACCGATATTGGTACCTTCAGGGGTTTCGATCGGGCATATTCGACCGTAGTGCGAAATGTGAACGTCGCGAACTTCGAAGCCGGCTCGTTTTCGGTTCAAACCGCCTGGTCCAAGGGCCGAGAGACGTCGCTCGTGGGTCAGTTGGGATAGCGGATTGGTTTGGTCGACGACCTGCGAAAGTTCTCCCCGACCGAAGAAGTACTCGATCGCTGCCGAGATGCTCTTTTGGTTGACAAGCGTACGTGGTGTCATGTCCTGAACATCCTTGACACTCATGCGTTCTTGCACGGTGCGTCGGAGCTTCAGGAATCCTTTGCGGAGTTCCTCGCAAGCCAGTTCGTCGATGGTTCGCAGACGACGATTTCCCAGGTGGTCGATGTCGTCGAAACGGGCCGAACTGTCTTGGTCGAAAAGGTCGATCAGGTACTTGATCGAAGCGATCAAGTCTTCTGGTCGCAGGGCCATTTCGTCTTCGGGAACAGCCAAACCGAGCTTGCGGTTGACTCGGAAGCGACCAACCCGACCGAGTCGGTAGCGGTTGATATCGAAGAATTTCTCATGGAACAGTTGCTTGGCTTTCTCCAGAGCCGGTGGATTGCCCGGTCGGAGTCGCTGATAGATTCGGAGCAAAGCTTCTTCGTGGCTCGCGGTGTTGTCCTCTGCCATCGAATTGAGCAAATACGGGACCTTGGGCGCTTCCATGACCTCGACGGACTTGACTCCGCAGGTGCAGATAACATCTCCGATCGCCTTGGTGATCTTGTGGCCGGCTTCGACGATGATTTCACCAGCCCGCTCATGATCCGAAGGGAAAACAACGTCATCGCAAGCGATCTTGTTTTCGATCTTGGACAACGAACGCCCATCGCTGATTTTTTCGGATTTCACCTCGTAGAAAACCGAGAGCATGTCGGTGTTGGTGCTGAACTTCGGCGACATAGCTCGCAGCAACGTGATCACCGAGAACTTGCCCGATTGGTCGATCCGAACTTGTAAGGAGTCTTTTTTCGTTACATTGATTTCGATCCAACTTCCGCGTTCAGGAATCACGCGGGCGGACGGGAGTTTGCGATCCGAAGTTCCTTCGGACTCCTCGACGAAATCGACCCCAGGGGAGCGGTGGAGTTGGCTTACGACGACCCGTTCGGCACCGTTGATGATGAATTCACCACCGCCGAGCATGATCGGAATATCGCCCAAAAACACCTCTTCTTCGAGAGGTTGTTGACGGTTCAGTCGCAACCAAACCTTCAATGGCTTGCCGTAGGTCAGCCTCAATTGGCGGCACTCTTCTGGAGTGTAGCGGGGCTTGCCTAGTTCGAAACGCAAGTACTCGAGCGAAGCGGTCCCGTCGTAGCTCGTGATCGGGAAAACTTCTCGCAAAACCCCTTCAAGGCCCTGGTTCTTTCGCTTGTCAGGTGCAATATCCTCCTGCAAAAAGGCTTCGTAGGAGGCCGTCTGGAGCACCGTCAGGTTCGGGATTGGGAACTGACTGCGACCCGATCCGAAAACCCTTGTCTCTGAGGTCTGCAGTCGTCGCTTCGATGATGTCGCCATAACTGGAAAGTTCTATCGGTTAAGGGATACAAGCACTCGAAATTGGGAAGGAAGGCTCGATGCACTCGACTCAAGCGGTCGAGGGCAACACAGGAGTGACGATCGAAAAGGAGCCTAAATTTCCTGATCGCCGGTGGGGGTGCTTCAAGCTTTTGGCCTGAAAACACTGCGGGGACACGCAACGGGGGTGATTCGGCTATCTGGCCGTAGAATCAATGGCTTCATTGAGAATCCTCCGTACTCGTAAAATCCGTACTCATAAAGACAGGGCGCAATCGGACCGCAGCACACATCCATTCCTGCGAACTCCCGAGGCGAGAAGAAACGTTTTCGAAAAGACCGACCGGTCGGCGACCTTCGGAAACTTTGGCTCTTTGAGGAAAATGATCTCGGAAAACCAAAGCAATCCCCCCTGCCGCATCGAAATTGTTTAAATTCAAGCTGTCGCATCGCCCAAGTGCGTCCTGGAATCCAACGAAAATTCCGCCGACTCCAGTTCCAGCTAAGTCCCCTAGTTTAGCAACGCTCCTGGTTCTCAAAAGGCCACTTAGTTTAAAATCAAGACTTTTCCGGAAATTAATCGCAAAATGGCACTGTAATAGCTAGGAGCGTCGGACGGATCAGACGGATCGGACGGATCGGACGGATCGGACGGATCGGACGGATCGGCTTTTATCCCGTGCGATTTGATTTTCCTAGCAAACCCTGTGTTGGAGCCCATTTGCCTTTAGGCTATGATTTCGGAACGTTGATTTTAGCCTGCCAACCCTTGGAACTACCTCTGACCCCTTTGTCCGTACTTTTATGACACCTATCGTCGTACCTGCTGTCGGTGAAAGCATTTCCGAAGTCCAAATCAGCCAATGGCTCAAAAAGGAGGGGGAGTGGGTCGCCGCCGGCACCGATTTGGTCGATCTCGAGACCGAGAAGGCTTCCGTGCAGGTTTCGGCTCCCGTCGATGGGATCCTCCTGAGGATTCTCAAGCCGAACGATCAGTTTGCTGCCGTTGGCGAGGCGATTGCAGAGTTCCAGCCGGCGGCCAAGTCGGCCGCAAACGCCCCCTCCGCACCGGCCCCTGCGGCAGGACCAGCCTCACCTGCCCAACCTGCTGTGGTCGCAACGGCAGGATCTACAGGATCTAATGGTGACGTGCGAGTGATGCCCGCGGCCCGCCGCATGGCCGGGGATCTTGGAATGAGCCCCGAGTCGATTCCCGGCACAGGGCCTGGCGGGCGGGTATTGAAAGAGGACGTCGCGAACGCTTCGTCTGGACGAAGCGTTCCCGCAGTTGCACCGGTTGTCGTATCGCCGGCCCAGGCACCGGTAGTGGTTCCTGCGGCCACATCGATCGCGGCCACATCGATCGCGGTCCAGCAGGGTTCGCAGAATCGGAGCGAGGAGGTCAAGCCGATGAGCATGATCCGTCGCACGATTGCGACACGGCTAGTTCGTGCTCAGCACGAAGCGGCGTTGCTGACGACTTTCAACGAAGTCGACATGCAGCCAGTCATGCAGCTTCGCAACAAATACAAAGATGCTTTTCTTGAAAAGCACGGCACGAAGCTTGGATTCATGTCGTTCTACGCCAAAGCGGCATGCGAGGCTCTCAAGCGTTACCCAGCGGTCAATGCAGAGGTCCGAGGAAACAACATCGTCTACAAACAGTACTACGATATCGGTATCGCGATCGGCGGCGGCAAGGGGCTAGTGGTTCCTGTCTTGCGAAATGTCGAGCGTATGAGTTTTGCAGACATCGAGCGTACAATCGGGGAATTTGCCGACTTGGCCAAGAACAATCGTCTCATGCCCGAGGATCTCGAAGGCGGGACCTTTACCATCAGCAACGGCGGGATCTACGGATCGCTCTTGTCGACTCCGATTGTCAATCCACCCCAGAGCGGGATTCTCGGCTTGCACTCCATCCAAGAGCGTCCGATTGCGCTCAACGGTCAGGTCGTGATTCGCCCGATGATGTACTTGGCCTTGACCTATGACCATCGCATCATCGACGGACGCGAAGCGGTCTCGTTCCTCAAGACGATCAAAGAAGTGATCGAGGATCCAGCCCGACTTTTCCTGGAACTCTAAGAGAACGCCTTTTTCCATGATGCAACTCGGTTTCGTAAGTGCGATTGTTCCGGAGCTGAGTCTCGCGGAAGTCATCGAGCTAGCCGCATCGATCGGATATCAAACCGTCGAGCTGATGTGTTGGCCCCCGAGCAAGGCGGATCGTCGCTATGCGGGTGTGACCCACGTGAATGTTCAGGAGCTGGGCGATCGGGATGTTGCACAGATCCATCAGCTATTGGCCAAGCATAAGGTTGGGATCAGCGGCTTGGGCTACTACCCGAACTGCTTATCCTCGGACCTTCAGGAGGCCGAACGGTGCTGTGAGCATCTCAAGCAGGTGATTGCAGCAGCTCAACGATTGGGGGTCCATCAGGTCAACACCTTCATAGGACGCGATCACACCAAGAGCGTCGAGGACAATTGGCCCAGGATGCTCAAGACTTGGGGGCCGCTGGTGGATTTTGCTGAGAAACACTCGGTGCGCATTGGGATTGAGAATTGCCCGATGATTTTCACTGCCGACGAATGGCCAGGCGGCAAGAACATCGCCAGTTCGCCCGCGATTTGGCGACGGCTTTTTTCCGATCTTGGGAGTCCTCACTTGGGGCTCAACTACGACCCCTCCCACTTGGTTTTCCAGCACATGGATTACCTCAAGCCGATTCGAGAGTTCATCGATCGGATCTATCATGTGCATGCCAAAGATGTTCGGCTCGATTCCCATTTGGTCGACGAGCA